>LJUR01000031.1 GCA_001304105.1 Deltaproteobacteria bacterium SM23_61 | reverse complement strand
GTGAATTCGAAGTGATTTACGAAATCATCAACGATGCCGCCCAGGCGTATCGGGGAGTGATTCCTGAAGACCGGTGGAAAGATCCCTACATGCCCCGGGAAGAACTCCGGCACGAAATCGATGAGGGAATTGTTTTCTGGGGGTATGAAGAAGAGGATCGCATGCTGGGGGTCATGGGACTTCAGCCGGTCCAGGATGTATGCCTCATCCGCCACTCCTACGTCCGGACCGCCTGGAGGAATCAGGGGATTGGGGGAAAACTGCTGTCTCACCTGAAAGCTCAAAACGACCGCCCTCTTCTGGTGGGGACCTGGGCGGCCATTTACTGGGCGATCCGGTTTTATGAAAAGCACGGGTTCCGCCTGGTATCGCCCGAAGAGAAAAATCGGCTGCTCAAAAAATACTGGTCCATCCCGGACCGCCAGGTGGAAACTTCCGTTGTCCTGGCCGATCCCAAATGGTTGGGGATATCCGCAGAAGGAAGACGGGGAATTCAGGGATGATCCATCGTAACAAGCGCCTCTTTTTATCTCCTTCCCTGATCATTCCCGCGGCGGCTTTGTTTTTCATCCCCCAAGGGGTCCTCTGCTCTCCCATCTCCCTCACCTGGGTCCATGCCACGGTGCGGGTGGAAAACGAGTGGGGAAAGGGGGCAACGGGGTTTCTGCTGATCCGCAAGATGGAAAAGAAGCAGGGGAAAGTTTTTCTGGTCACCAACAAGCATGTGATCCATCCGGCCCCGGAAGCGCGGGAGAAGGCCCAACATCTGACCCTTTTCCTGAATGTCCGCGAAAAGGATGGAACGGTGACGGGGAAATCCTTCCAGGTTCCCCTGATGGAAGATGACCAAAAGCTCTGGCGGGAACATCCCAACCCTCCCGTGGACGTGCTGGCCGTGGATATTACCTCGCTTATCAACAGTCATCCCAACCTGGAAAACCGGGGAGCGGATTACTCCCTTTTTGCCACTCCTCGAATCCTCAAGGAAGAAAATATTACCGAGGGAGAAGAGGTGTTGATTCTCGGGTATCCCCTCGGCCTCTTTCATACCCGTATCCATTCCCCCCTGGTGCGCCAGGGGATCGTGGCCACCAAGATCGGGGAGAGAATCCAGGTTCGATTCCACTCTTCTTCAGGGGATCCCCAGAGAGTGGAAATCCCCGGATTCCTCATCGATGCCGCGATCATACCCGGCTCCAGCGGAAGCCCGGTGGTCCTCAAGCCCATCATCGGAAGGAAAATAAAGGACAAGATCGAAATGGGAACCGCGGTTCCCTATCTCCTGGGCATCGTCTCTGCCACGGAAACCACCGCCATCCGCACGGAAAGGTATGCTTTCGCCACCCTGGCAGGACTGGGCATCGTTTTTGATGCCTCCACGATTCAAGAGACCATCGAGCTGTTTTTCCCCCAGGAGCGCCGCCCATGAAGATCCCCGATTTCAAGGATGTCCTTTTGGCCCAAAGCCGGATCCGGCCTTACCTTCCCCGAACCCCGCTCCACAGTTACCCGGCCGTCAACCAGCTGGTAGGAACCGAAATCTTTATCAAGCACGAAAATTACCAGCCCGTGGGGGCTTTCAAGGTCCGGGGAGGGATCAACCTGATCTCCCAGCTGAGCCCGGAGGAACGGAAGCGGGGAGTGATTTCCGCCTCCACCGGAAATCACGGACAGTCGGTGGCTTTTGCAGCCCAAAGATTCGGCGTTCAGGCCCGGATCGTGGTACCCGAGAAGGCCAACCCGGGGAAAGTGGCGGCCATGGAAGGGATGGGAGCGGAGGGGATTTTCCACGGGGCCGCTTTCGACGAAGCCCGCCTTCATTGCGAAGCCCTGGCCCGGGAAAGGGGATACCGCTACATTCATTCGGGAGACGAACCCCTGCTCATCGCCGGGGTGGCCACCCAAGTCCTGGAGATGCTGGAGGACCAGCCTGACCTGCAGGTGATCTTCGTCCCCGTGGGAGGGGGGAGCGGAGCGGCCGGGGCCTGTATCGTGGCCCGGGCCGTGAATCCCCAAATCCGGGTGATCGGAGTCCAATCGGAAGCCTCTCCGGCGGCCTACCAGTCCTGGAAGGAGAAAAAAATGGTGGAAGCCCCCAACCGGACCCTCGCCGAGGGGCTGGCCACGGGAACCGCTTTTTCGCTTCCCCAGGCGATCCTTTGGGAGTACCTGAAGGACTTCATCCTTCTTTCCGACGGGGAGATTCTTCGGGCCATGGTCTGGATGGTGGAGCGGGCCCATACCCTGGCCGAGGCTGCCGGAGCGGCGCCATTGGCCGCCGCTTACCGCCTGCGGGAGGGGCTGAAGGGGCTCAAGGTCGGCCTGGTCTGTTCGGGGGGTAACACTTCGCTGGAGCAATTGAAACAAGCCCTGTCCATTTCGGATTGCGGATCGCGGATTGCGGATTATGGATAAGGATTTCTGGTTACTGGTTACTGGTTTCTCGTTGCTCGTTGTTGTTTCCTCGTGGTTTCCATCCTGGCCTGTTTCTTATTCCTTTAACCATTAACAAGCAACGAGGAATAAATAACGGAATTTCCATTCCGCATCCCGCATTTGAGTTGGGGGGAAAAACCATGGCCAAAGCAATCGAGCAGCTGCCCTCCGGGGTGACAGTTGGTCATGCCGGCCTGGGATACCGAGGGGGAGTGGCCGGGAGCGTCCGCCAGCAGGTCCACGACGGAGACACGATCACCGTGCGGGCCATCGGGAATTTTGGGGTCCGTTTTCTGGGGGTGGACGCCCCGGAGATCAGCTTCACCCTCCCCGGGGGCCGGACCTTCACCGGCCTGTCCAACCCCCGCTGGGATACATTCCTGGCCGACCCCTTCGATAAAGGATTTCCTCCTTTCAATCCTCCCTTGAGACAGGGGCTCCGGCAGCACCTGAAAGCCCGCGTGGGAAGGGGAACCGCCCTAAACCATCACCGCCACGCCTCCACGGCGGAAGACTTGCTGGAAGAAGAAGTCCGCAAAGACCTGGAGGTCCTCAACCAACCGGAAGAAGACTTCCAGTTCTTCCTGGTCTTTGCCGGCGAGGTCATGGACCGCTACGGAAGGCTGCTCGGCTTTATCAACCGACATCAACCCGATCCCCTTTACCCGGAGGAGCGCCCCCTCAGCTACAACGAGCGTCTCTTGAAAACAGGCAAGGTTGTACCCTATTTCATCTGGCCCAACATCAACCCCTTTCGGCAACAGGGCTCAGCGGTCCAAGCTGTCATCCCGCCGGGGAAGGCTAACCAGGTGGCGGAGGAGGATCAGGCCCTGCGTCAGGCCCGTCAGTGGGTCCGCACCGTAAGGCAGAAGAAGCTGGGGATCTTCGACGGGAGGGACCCCCTGAAACTCCTTCCCTTTGAGGTCCGGTTCCTGGCCCGCAGGCGGCCTCCGGACCGGTGGGTCATCGACCTGGGGAAAGATGACGATATCCTGGTTAAGCCCCAGAAATACTACACCGTATCCAACCTGGAAGACCGTCTTTTCATTCCCGAAGAGTACGTTTCTCTCTTTGTAGAAAGGGGATGGAAAAGGCAAAAATAAAAGTTTAAAATTCCAATCCCGCCAAGGCGGGACAGGAGCCAAATTCCGAACAACCTTGCATATCCGCACTTGCAAACCTTTGACATCCGGGGTCTGGTTTATGGAATTTTGGCTTTCGGTGCTTTCCTGCAAATGCCCATGAAGTCTCTCATTATTATTTTTGGCCTTTGTCTTCTCCCTTTTTCTCTCCATGCCGGTGAGGATCCCAGGGTCCAGAATCTGCGGGACCTTTCCGCCTTTCGGGTGATCATTGAATCCCTCACTCCCGATGCCAGGCAGGCAGGACTCAGGGAAGAGACCATCGAAAGCCAGGTGCGGGCCCACTTTCGGGAATCCCTTCCCCCAATTTCTCTGGATAAAAAAGAGGGGGCTGCCATTTATATCCGGATCATGCTGTACAAGAGGAGGGCGGAAGACCTTTATTACGGAATGATCGGGTTGAGCGTCGACCGTCCGGTTATGGTATTATCTGCGCAAGGGAATTTCCCGGCTCTCTCGCAGGTTTGGGAGAAAACCGCGGTCTTCTCGGGAAAGGACCCTCTTCTGGGTACTTTTGAAATTCTTTCCAAGCTGTTAACTTTGCTCATCGAGGATTTGAAAGCTGCAAATCCTCCACTCGGATCATCGAAAGGAGAATAAGATGGCTCTCATGCAGATCGTGATTTCACCGCGGATCTACCAGGGGGAATCCCTCAGCCCCTACGTGGCGCAAATCCACAAATATCTGAAGAAGACCGGGTTTCCCCACACGCTCCACGACATGGGGACGATCGTGGAGGGGAAGGCCGGAGAGCTTCTGGCGCTGGCCCGCAGGCTTCATGAACTCCCTTTCAAAAAAGGAGTGAAGCGCGTCTATACTACCATCCAGCTGGATGACCGCAGGGACAAGAAAATCGTGCTGGGGGACAAGATCAAATCGGTGCGCAGCAAAATGCGGTAGACGGCGGAAGGGGGCCCCCCATAAAAACCCAATGGGACACAGATGAACACAGCGCGGCTTCGCCGCAACCAAAACCATTCACCCCCTCCCTCCCCTCCCCCCTCGAGGGGGAGGGGTTGCCCTGTGGAGTATTGAAGCTTACTCCACAGGGTAAAGGTGGGGGGGATGCTTTTTGCCTAATAAAATTTAAAGACTTTGCAAAACAGTAGTACAGATTTATTATTCGAATAGACTTAAAATCAATAGATCGAATGGGACGCGGATAAACGCGGAGCAATATGGATGTTGCGGTAATAAAAAAGCTCCGGCTCTGGATATCCAGAGCCGGAGCTTTTTGCTGAAGGGCTCCCCGTTGCCCTAGGTTAAGTGTACCGACTGGCCGCCGATCACAATAATCACCCGCATCACAAAAATCCCGATAATCACCAGAGCCGCGGAGCAATACTGCACCGCCGGGATCATTCTGGTCCTGGGATGAGCCAGCAGCCCCAGGGGCAGAAAGGCTCCCAGCATGAGCTCGATCCCCAGGAACCAGATGGCGTATTCCCCGGTGGTCAGGAGCTGCAGCATGGCGTAGGACTCCGTATCCGAAGAGGCCAGCACGGTGAGGTCGCTGCCGATGAGGAAGAGGTCGATGACGATGAAGACAATGAAGAGGCGGAGCAGGGTTCCAATGACCCCTCTGTTTTTTTCCACCTGCTCTGCGCTCATCGTGGGGGCATACCGGCGGAGCCAGAGATTGCTCAGGATAATGAGCACGGCCAGTCCGGAAACCATGGCCGAAACCATGAAGAGGGCGGGGTTCAGGGCCGTGTT
Organism: Deltaproteobacteria bacterium SM23_61; assembly: GCA_001304105.1. GTDB lineage: Bacteria > Desulfobacterota > SM23-61 > SM23-61 > SM23-61 > SM23-61. The sequence goes on along the minus strand of LJUR01000031.1, from coordinate 13,243 downwards.
CCAGAAAGCCCGCGCCTTGGAAAGGGCCAGGAAGAATCCTGTGTATCCATGGCCGGCGATGGCCACCGGCAGCCCGGCAAGACCCCACGCCCGGGCCATCTTGGAATTTTCCTGGAGAACGTAGTAGGTATACACCACACAAACGACGGCATCCAAGGTCAGGAAAATGGAACCCCAGGTCAGGGGAGAACTCGGGTTCATGTACACGAAGAGGTGCCAGAAGCGGAAGGGTTGATTCAGGTCCACAATTAGGAGCACGGGAGCGGACAGGAGAAGCACCAGGGCACCCACCGCCCCGATTTTGGCCGTGGGCTTCCATTCCTCTTTTTTCATCAGGGTAGCAATGACCGAAGTAATGTAAAGCCCGGCCATGGAACCGGTAAGGAAGAAATAAATGGCGATCGGCCATCCTATGGGCATGGCTGAATTCGCAAAGTCCGGAAGGTTATATAAAACGTTCAAGTCCATTTTCTCCCCCCCTTGGAAAAATTTATCTTTCATCCTTGCTTTTGCAAGCCCTATGCCCGGACGAACCATTCCCCAAGCTTCTCAAGAATCACTATTTATTTCATGATGTTTTAAAAGGATGGCCCGGCTGTCTCTTAACGCAAAAAAAACCAAAAAGCACAGGGTCTGCAGTTTTATTGCTGCACGCCAAAAATAAAAAAATAGTTATTTTAAGGATTTACAATCTATGCAGTTGTTTGATGGGTAATGCAATTTTTTTACTGCATGAAGAAAGTTGATCGGCCGAAATCGATGGGGAGTGGATAGCCGCTTTTCAGTTTTTCTCGAATGCGGAAAATCAGCGGGAACAGCCATAAAAGGATAGTGATGACTGCGAGGATTGCGCTCAAGGGTCGTAGGACGAGTTCATTTTATATTCGGCCCGGCTCACCCCATTTCCCTGCTCTGCAATGCAGCTGAGGATACTTCAGCCAGCGACCCGCATGCCGCGTAGATCATGGCGGTCCTGAGCTGGTCTGCATACTGGGTCAACAAAAAGGCCACCCCTTCCTTTCCACCTCCCACCGCGGCGATGGCCATGGGCCGGCCCACGAGGACCGCGTCTGCGCCCAGGGCCAGCATTTTCAGAACGTCCGCACCGCTGCGGATTCCGCCGTCGACAAAGATCTTGATTTTGCCCTTCACCGCTGCGGCGATCGCGGGAAGTACCTCCGCTGTCCCTGGGGTATGGTCGAGAACCCTGCCCCCGTGGTTGGAGACGACGATCCCTGCGGCCCCGGCTTCCACTGCCAGCCTGGCATCCTGCACGGTCATAACCCCTTTGAGGATCACCGGAACCTTTACCTGGGAGATAACCTTTTTCCACGCTCGAACCGACCAGGGTCCTGCGGGCTGCCCCGCCTTTTTTAAATGGATGATGCCCGCGGCGTCGATATCCGTGGCAATCGCGTTGACCCCGCACTCCTCGGCCCTTCGGGCCAGGGGAAGAAAAGCCTCCTCAGGCCGGGGTTTGAGGGTGGGAACCCCCCAGCCTTCGTTTTGCCGCAGGATTTCCATTCCCAGGTCGAAGAACATGGGGTTTGGGCCGTCGCAGGTGCAGGCCATCGAGCCCGCCTCTTTCGCTCCCGCCACCATGGCCGAGAGATAGGGCTGTTCTTCCATGGCATTTCCCATGTTGATCGCCATTCCCGCCAGGGGGGCGACGAGGACGGGCATTTTCAGGGGGCGTCCGAAAAAGTCATATTGAATATCCGGTTCCCGGATCTCATGGAGGGTGCGCAGGTTCAGCTTGATTCGGGCCAGGCTTTCGTAATTGGCGATAAAAGAGGAACCGGTTCCAATCCCCCCGATTCCCGGCATCTCACCCGCACAGGCCCTCCCGTTGCACACCGGGCAGACCCGACAGGCCCCCTTAAACTTTTCCCTGGCAATGCGGTGAATCTCCTTTAAATCCATAACCCATTTCCATTTTTTTGAAGTTTACACCCGAGCGGTTACAAAACTCTCCCCCTGGGGTCTTCCCATTCGGCTGCTGTTCTTTAGGATGAACATCTGGGGGACTTTCCGGAGGATGGCCTGCGGGCGGAAAAACCAAAGACAATCCCACTCCACCATCGATCAATATATTTTATCTAGAAATCACAAAAAAACAAGGGCTCTTTCGGCCTTGCTCCCATAACCTTCCTTTTCGGCCTAAAACGGAGTTGCCAAAGGGGAAAACCATAGCCGCACCCCTCTCAGTTTTGGGATGGAAGGGGAGATTCGGTTTTGGCCAGAAAGCGGCTCAGGGGAATGGTGAGCGAAGCCATCAGGGCGATGCATACCAGGCTGAAGGTGAGCCCCAGCAAATCGGTAACCATGCCGTAAATCATCGGCGACACGGCTCCAGCCCCCAGAGTAATGGCATAGTAAAGTCCGTATCCCCGGGAGCGGCCCCCCGGAGAAATGATCTCCGCCACCGTGGCGTAAAGCACGGAGGAGGTTCCATTCAACACGACCCCTACAAAAGGCAGAAGGAACCAGACCCCGGTTGGGGATACCCAGAAGAGTGATAAGATCCCGGCGCTGGTCAAAGCCTCGGTACCCACCACCATGGGGATGATCCCGAGCCTTTCGGCCAATAATCCGCAGGCAAATTTCCCCGCTGCTCCGCCGGCAAAGAGAAGCGTCAGGGCGAAGCCCACCTGGGCCGCCGGGATTTCTTTCTGCAGCAGAAGAAAGGGCAGAAAGGTGAGCAGAGACGTCCGAGTGGCGATGTCCAGGATTCCAACCGTCAGGAGTGCGGAGAAGGCCTTGCGGTCGCGGATGCCCCAGCCGATTCCTTTCCTCTTTTGCCTCGGTTCCACCTTCGGGGCATATAATTCGGCCTTCTCCTTCCTGGCCAGAAACCAGAGGACCGCTCCGGCGGCGATTCCGCCGATGGAGAGAAAAAACACCCCCCATCTCCAGCCCATCCAGCTTATGAGCAGAGCCAGGAGGAAGGGGACGGCGACTTTCCCCACGTCCCCCGAAAAATTATACGTTCCCATGGCTGCCCGGCGTCCGGAGGTTTCAAAAACCCGGGAAAGGACGGATGAGCCCAGGCCGTGCTGGCCGGCCGCGGTTCCCTTGGCCAGAATGAGAACCAGAAAAACCGAAAAGAAGGTGGAGGCCCAACTCAAGAGCAGAAAGCCGCCGGCCAAGCCGAAAGTGCCCACGGCAATCACCGTCAGCTCCCCCACGCGCTCCCCCAGAAGGCTCATGGGAAGCTGGAGCAGGCTCATGGCCCCTGAAAATACCCCTTTCAGGAGGCCCACCTGACTGAAAGAGAGATGGAGCTCGGCGGCGATGAAGGGAAGAATAAGGTATATGGAATCGGCGAACCCGTCGTCGATGAAGTGGTAGCTACAGAAGGACAAAAGGGCCCGGGCCCGATGGCTGGATTTCGAATGATTCGTTTCGGGTTTCGGGTTTCGGGTTTCAAGTTCCATGGGGCCTGTGAAACCGGGGGTCGGCAACATTCACGGGCCATCACCCATGAACATCTGCTGAAATGTTAGTTATCCGTGTTCCCTTGTTCTTGACTATTTGTCTTTAGATCTTCTGGCCAACCCCCAGGACTCAGTCCTTTTTGCTCCTCTTTGCTCCCTGCCCCCGCACCCTGCTCTGCGTCCGATCTTTCCCTAAACAAAGGCCTTCTCCAGCAGGGTGATGTCTCTTCGCCGGTAGGCAGAGACGACTTCGGCGCAGAACAAGAGGATGATCGAAGAATAAAACACCCATACCACCAGGATGACGATGGCCTCCATGGAACCATAGATGACGTTATACTTGGGGGATCGGACGACAAACCAGGTGAAGAAGTGTTTGGCCAGCTCGAAGAGAAAGGCGCAGCTGCCCCCCCCCGCCAGGGCATGGCGGAAGGAGATGGAGGTGTTGGGAATGATTCGGTAGACGGCGGTGAAGGCCAAGGCCAAGACCAGGTAGGGGAAAAGGTACCCCACTAGGAACTCGAAGAAGGCGGAGCGACTGAATCCCCACCCCCAAACCTGGAGCCCGTAATTTTCCATCACTCTTGTAAAAGCGGTTACAAAAAGGGAAAGAAGAAGAATGACCGATGCCGCCGGAATCATGGAAAAGGCCATCAATTTGGATTTCCAATATTTCCTCCTTTGCTCCACCCGGAAGACCACTCCCATGGCGAACTCCAAGGAAGAGAAGATGACGCTGGCCGTCCAGATCATGGTGAGAATTCCCACCCATCCCAGAACCCCGGCCCTCTGGGAGATGGCCTTGACCTCCTTGAAGATCAGGGCGCTGGCCTGCGGAAAAAAACGATCCACGAAGGACAGAACCATCTGATGGGCCTCCTCGGAGGAGCCGAGAAGGTAACCGGCGGCGGAAATGATCAAAAACAAGAAGGGGATCAGGGAGAGGATCGTGTAGAAGGCCAGCGCGGCGGACAGGTTCATGCAGCCGTCCTTGATGAAGGATCCGCGGGCCTCCCAGAGGATATCCCACCCCGCCCGCAATTGAAAGCGTAATCGATTGTTCCAGAGAGAGACGGCCGTCTGCTTCCAGGATTCCATCAGAAATCCTTCTTTCCACCCCGGGGGTGAATGGACTTCAGGTGGCAGGTATCATTCAGCAGGGAGACGATGAAAATCCCCCGGGCATATTCCAGGCAGTTGATTGCCGTGGTGTCCTGTTTGATCTGCCAGAAATGGGAGTTATCCAGGCCCAGGGCCGCGCAGATGAGAACCTTGGTGATGACCCGGTGGGAAACGATCACCACGGTTCGATCCGGGTTCTCGCGCACGACCTTGAGAAGCCCCTCCCAAGCCCGCTCGCGGACTTGGTCCAGATTCTCTCCCCCCGGGAAGGTCACCTCCCGGGGCCTCTCCCGCCAGGCCCGGTACAGTTCAGGATATTTCTCTCTCACCTCTTTCAGCGGATGTCCCTGCCACTCTCCAAAGTCGAGGTCGATGAAAGCCGGATCAGAAAAGACCTTCAAGCCCCGCCCGACCGCAATCGCCGCGGCAGTCTCCGCCGCCCGGGCCAGCGGGCTGGTGTAGATCCCCTCAAGATTTACCCCATCAAAATAGGCGGCCACAGCTCTGGCTTCTGCCCGTCCGGTCTCGTCGAGTCCGCAATCCACCCGTCCCCGAAAAATTTCTTCCCGGTTCCACTCTGTAGTTCCATGGCGGATTAGATAAACCCGGGTCATCGCGACATCACCAAGAAAGTGTCGGTGTCATTATCCGTGTGAGTAAGAGAATGGGATTTTTTCGTTTCCTAACAGCGACACTGAAACTCATACTCTCCCTATTTTTTGGTACTGCATTATTGCCCAAGCGGGAGAGCAAGTCAACCCGAATTCGAGATACGGGTGGCAACGACTCGTTGCGGCTTACCGGTTGCTCGTTGCTGGTTTTTAGAACGAGGAAGGGGAAGTCTTTTTTTGATCCCCCATTTGATTGGATGACTTTCAAATATCCCGATGTTATACTTTTTTATATATTTATTTCTCCCCGTTCCCAAAAACTCGGACCGGGGGGGAGATGCCCCTGCGGCCGCTATGAAGGAGACGTCAAGCGAATAACGTTGGAAAAAGAGAACCAGGAACCGGGAGCGTAGATATGAAACATCCGGTGGTCAATCAGGACGATTGTATCTCCTGCGGACTCTGCGCCGAGGTCTGTCCCGAAGTGTTCCGCCTGAACGACAAGGATCTCTCCGAAGTGCACAACCCTGCCGGTGCTTCGGAAGAAAAGATTCAAGAGGCCATCGACTGTTGCCCGGTTCAGTGCATCCACTGGGAGAGTTGAAATGAAAGGGCTTCCGGAATTTTCCGAACACCGTCTCGGGAACGGTCTGCGTCTCCTGGTGGGCGAGGCTCGTTCCCTGCCCATGATCTCCTTCCAGATCCATTTTGCCGCCGGCTCCCGTTACGAGCGGCCGGGCATCACCGGGATCACCCATCTCTTCGAGCACATGATGTTCAAGGGGACCCGTCAGGTGGGAGCGGAAGAATTTTCCAGGATCATCCAGGCCAACGGGGGATCGCTCAACGCCTTTACTACCACGGACAACACTTCCTATTACGAGAATCTCCCCGCGGACCGGCTGGATCTCGCCGCCCGCCTGGAGGCGGACCGGCTGCAGAATCTCCTCCTGACCCAGGAGAACCTGGAGACCGAACGGGAAGTGGTGCGGAGCGAACGCAAACTCCGTTCGGTGAACAGCCCCTTCGGCCTGCTCGTCGAGCAGCTGGTCGCCCTGGCCTACGAACAGCACCCCTACCGCTGGCCGGTCATCGGCTGGGATTCAGACCTGAGAAGCCTGACCCTGGAAGACTGTAGGGAATACCACCGGACTCATTACGCCCCCAACAATGCGGTGGTCGTGATCGTGGGCGATGTCCTCCCGGATGAAGCTTTGAGATCGGTTGAGAGGCACTTCGGTCCCATCCCTTCCCAGCCTCCCCCGCGCCTGACCATCACCCCGGAAAAACCTCAGCGGGGGGAAAAGCGTGCCGTTTTTAAAAAGGTGTCCCAGGTGGCGGCCTTTTTCGCCGGTTTCCACATTCCCGGGATCGCCCACCCGGATCTGATTCCCCTGCAGATTCTCTGCGTGATCCTCTCCGTGGGGCGCTCTTCCCGTTTCTTCGAGAAGTTTGAGAAGCCGGGAAAAGCGGTGGAAGCCCAGGCCGAAGTGGGATATCCTCCCTTCTTCTCCATGGACCCCGGTCTCCTGCAGCTCTCCGCCGTCGCTTCTCCCGCCATCTCCGTGGACACGCTGGAGAAAGAAATCTGGGAAGAAACGGAAAAACTCCGGGAGCAAGCTCTTCCCGAGGAAGAGGTCCACAAAGCCAAAAAACAGGCCCGCTCCTATTTTTTGCAGGGATTACAGACTCTTTTCTCCAAAGGCTTGCTGGCCGGCCTCTATCAGGTGAGAGCGGGAGACTTCCGCCTGATCTACCCGCTCCTCGACCGGTATGAATCGGTAACCCCCGACGACGTCTTGCGCGTTGCCCGGCAGTACCTGCGCCCGGAGAACCGGACCGTGGTCACGCTTCAGCCAGCCAGCCCGAAGGAGCACGAAGAGTTGGGAAAGGTGGAATGAAGTCCGTCGGCCCGAGCAGAGGTTTTTCCTTGCCCCCCATATCCGCTTCGCTTCTGGGGAACGGACTGAAGCTCTATGCCGTTCCCCTGCCGGACCTTCCCCTGGTCAGCATCCATCTCATCGTCCCCTGCGGCGCCGAAGCAGACCCGGTGGGCCAAGCCGGGCTGGCGGATCTTTCCGCCGAGATGCTCACCCTGGGAACCAAGAAGCGCTCTTCTCTCCGGCTGGCGGCGGAGATGGATGGAATGGGCGCCATCCTTTCCGCCTACGCCGGATGGAATGTCACCTCCCTGCACATCTCCGGGCTCAGCGAAGACCTGGAACGTCTCCTGGAGCTGCTCCGGGAAATTTACACGGAGCCCGCCCATGCTCCGGAAGAATTCGAGCAGCTCAAGCAGCGCCGGATCGGTCAACTGATCCAACAGAAGGATGAATCCCAGATCATCGCCGACGAGCGGTTCCAGCAGACGCTCTTCCAGGGGACTCCTTACGACCACCCTACCTACGGAACCCTGGAGTCGCTGACCAAACTCACCTTTGACGATGTGAAAGAATTTTACCGGAAGAGTTTTCTGGCCCCGGGAAGCTTCCTGGTCCTGGTGGGGGATCTATCCCTCGATCGTTGCCTCCCGTGGGTGGAGAGGATTTTCCCCGCCCCGGGGGGGAAGAAGCCCGAGGTTCGGGGGTTCTCACCGCCTTCGTCCCGCGGCATTCGAACCTGGATCGTTGACCGCCCCGATTTAACCCAGAGCCAGATCCGCCTGGGGCACATGGGAATTCCCTTCGCCCATCCGGCCTACATCCCTTTTGAAGTCATGAACTATATTCTGGGAGGGGGCGGATTCTCCTCCCGGCTCATGCAGAAGATCCGGTCCGAGCTGGGATACACCTACGGGATCTATTCTTCCCTGGAGCCGCGAAAATTCCCGGGCCCCTTTGCCATATCCACCTTTACTCCCACCGATATCACCTTTCCCTGCGTTCAGGAAATCGGCGCGGTTCTCCGATCTTTCCTCGACCAGGGGGCCACCGCGCAGGAACGGGAAGAGGCGGTGAACTTCTTTACCGGCAGCTACCCCCGGCGGTTCGAAACACTCTCCCAGATCGCTCAAAGAATCATCCAGGCAGAACTGCACGGGGTGGGCGTCGAATACCTGTCGTCTTACCCCGGGCGGATTGCCGGGGTCTCCCTGGAAGAGATCTCCCGCACCGCCCGGGAGCATATTCATCCTCAGGACCTGCTTGCGGTCGTCGTAGGAAGGGCAGAAGATTTCCGCAAGGCTTTTGAATCCCTGGGGCCGGTGGAAGTCTTCCAGTGAACCGGAAGGTTCACGCCACCAAAACCCACAAAGGAGGCCGTCATGGCTGTAAAGAAGGCAAGAAAGACAGCGGCAAAAAAGAAAGTCAAAAAAGGAACGGGCTACGTATGCGGGGTCTGCGGCCTGTCGGTAACCGTCGACGAGGCTTGCGGTTGTGCGGAGGCTCATCCCATCATCTGCTGCATGAGGCCCATGAAGAAGAAACGGGTTCGGTAATCGATCGATTCCCCGCTCCCCGGTAAGGAGAGTTTTCCGGGAAGCGGAGCTATTCCTCAAATTCTTTCTTCACCTTCAAACTCTCTTGATAAACCTGCCGTCGCGACACCTTCAGGTCCTCTGCCACGCGATGGACCGATTCCCTCATGGACAGCCCCCTGTCCCGGGAATAGGATTTCAGGGCCTCGACGATCGAGGAAGCTTCCGCCTTTGGCGCAAGAGGGCTTCCTTCCAGGATGATCGTCACCTCTCCTTTCACCTCTTCCTCGCCCAGCCGTTCAAGAACTTCCGAGACGCTTCCCCGATAGACCTCTTCATACACCTTGGTCATCTCCCGTGCCACCACCACCCGCCGGTCGCCCAGGATCTGGGCCGCATCCCGCAGCAGGGAGCCCAGCCGCCTCGGGGACTCGTAGAAGACCAGGGTTTCCGGTCGATCCTTGAGGGAAATGAGCCACTTCTTCCGGGCAGCTGCCCTGGAGGGAAGAAATCCGTGGAAAAGGAAGCTCTCCGTGGGAAGCCCGGAAACGCTCAAAGCGGCAACCAGAGCAGCCGGCCCCGGAATGGGAACCAGGGGAATGGATTCCTGGATCGCCCCGTGCACCAGTTCCTCTCCCGGGTCGGAGATCCCCGGGGTACCCGCATCGGTTACCAGGGCAATACTCTTCCCTCCGCGGAGCTCTTGGAGTAAGGTTTTTTCCCGCATGCGGCGGTTGAAGTCGTGGTAGCTGATCAGGGGTTTACGGATTCCGTAGTGGGTGAGGAGCTGGCGGGTCCGCCGGGTGTCCTCCGCGGCGATGAGATCCACCTCCTTGAGGACCCGCAAAGCCCGCAGGGGGATATCCTCCAGGTTGCCGATGGGCGTGGAAACGACGTACAGGGTTCCGGGAAATTTTTCTGAGAGACTCATGAGAGGAATCCTCAGAATGCGGAATGCAGAATTCGGAATGCGGAATGGAAACCCGGTTACTCGTTGCTCGTTACTCCTTGCTGGTGATAGGAATAGAGAACGGGTAAGGATGGAACGAGCAACAAGAGACTAGCAACCAGAAAAATTTTTTTTTGTTTTAAATTCCGCGTTCCGCATTCCGCATTTAGAAGAGTTTCAACCCCAAATACTCGTCGATGATCCGGGCAAACATCTCCACCCCGAAGGGCAGGACGTCTTCATCGATGTCAAAACGGCTGCTGTGGAAGGGATTAACGATCCCCCTGGCTTCATTGCGGCAACCCAGCCGGAAGAAAGACCCGGGAACTTTTTCCAGGTAGTAAGCAAAATCCTCGCCTCCCATGGAGGGCCGGATGAATTCCACGTTCTCCCTGCCGATCCCTTTGGCACAGGCCGCCGCTACCAGACGGGACATTTCCGGGTCGTTGATAAGCGCGGGGTATCCGTATTGAAAATCGAATTTATAATCCACCCCGAAGGACCTGGCCACCCCCTGGGTCACCTGTTCCATCCTGGACTTCAGCTCCTCCCTGACCTTTTGGTTCAGGGAGCGCACCGTCCCCAGGATTTCCGCTTCGTCGGGAATGATGTTGAAGGCTGTGCCCCCGCTCATTTTTCCGATGGTGACGACCGCGCTGTCCAGGGGGTTGATATTCCGGCTGACGATGGAGTGAATCTGGGTGATCAGGTGCCCGGCCGCCAAAATGGGATCCTTGGAAAGATGGGGATAAGCCCCGTGGGCTCCCCGGCCGATCATTCTGATGACGAACCGGTCGGTGGCCGCCAGGCCTTCCTTCTCATGAATTCCCACCGTCCCGGTTTTCAGGTCCGGAAACAGATGAGCGCCGAAGATCGCATCCACTTTGGGATCTTCCAGTACCCCCTCTTCCGTCAGGACCCGCCCTCCCCCGCCCCCTTCCTCGGCGGGCTGGAAAATCCATTTGATGTTCCCGCGCACCTGATTGGGCATCGATGAGAAAAGCCGGGCCACTCCCAGAAGGATGGTCACATGGGCATCGTGGCCGCAGGCATGCATCTTTCCTTTCACCTTGGACCGGTAAGGAACCGGGTTGGCTTCCTCCATGGGCAAAGCGTCCATATCGGCCCGGATGGCCACGGTCTTTCCAGGCTTCTCCCCCTTCAGGAGGCCGATGACCCCGGTCTTGGCCATCCCGGTCTTCACCTGGAGGCCGAATTTTTCGAGATACCCCGCGACCAACCTGGCGGTCTCCACCTCTTCGAACCCCAGCTCGGGATTCATGTGAATGGCCCGCCGAGTCTCGACCAGCCAATCTTTCATCTCCGCGATCTTATCCTTTACGGCCCCACCCATAAGCACCCCTTATCCGGAGTTGTACCTACTCCGTTTTCTCCAATTGGCCCTTCCCTTTTTACTAGGATATGTTAAAAAAAAGAAACTGTCATCCGCCTTTTTGAAAAGAAACCCTGTCTATGGACGAAGGACGCTCATCTAAGATCTGGATCCTTTTGCTGCTTATCGTCGCCTCCTTGGGCACCGCCTACGGGGCGCTGATGCCCGACCTCTACCGGCTGAAAGATAGAAATCCTTCCCAAACCGCCTTCATGGAATACCGGGAGAAGCAATGGCGGGAAAAGGGGCGCCGGGTTCAAGTTCACCAGGTATGGGTCCCCCTCTCCCGCATATCCCCCTACTTGGTCAAGGCCGTCTTAATAGCAGAGGACGATAAATTCTGGAGCCACGAGGGGTTTGATTATGAAAGCATCAAGCAGGCGATCGAGAAAGATCTGCAGTCGGGCAGATTGAAGTTTGGGGGTAGCACCATCAGCCAGCAACTGGCCAGAAATCTTTACCTCTCCCCGGCCAAGAGCTTTTGGCGCAAATTTCGGGAAGTCTTGATCACCTGGAGGATGGAGCAGGTTCTCCCCAAGAAGCGTATCCTGGAGCTTTACTTGAACGTCGTCGAATGGGGGAACGGGGTCTTCGGCGCCGAGGCCGCCTCACGCCATTACTTCGATAAGCCGGCCTCCCAGCTTTCTCCCCGGGAAGCGGCCCGCCTGGCCGTGGTCCTGCCCAGCCCGAGAAAATTAGATCCGGCGGGAAGTCAGGGGTATGTGGAACGCCGCGCGGAAGTGATTTACGGCATCATGCAGAAACGGGGAATCGTACCGCCGGAATTCGAATCGCCCCCCGAGGAACCCGCAGAAGCGTCATCCATCAATCAGGTCCTTCCTTTTCCTGCCGGAGAATTCCCCCGGAAATCCACTCCCTGAATCTCTTCTTTTATTAAACCTCAAGCTACTGTCCTGAGTCACAAATTGGGTTCATAATTTTCCCATGGCCCGGGCGGAGGATCGATGGGCGCCGCCAAAATCGGCGGGAGCAAACCCGAGTCAATCCGGTTCCTCCTGGATTCCGCAAGGAGACGGTGGCCCGTGGGGATAAGCCCATGCAAGAACAAAATGAAACCCCATTGAGGAAGAAAATCGAAATAAGTTCCCTGTTGACCCAAGAGAGACCAGCGCCTCATTTTGGCAAGCCCAGCGAGCCTTCGCCCGGGCCATCGCTCCCCCCTCGAATTCGGCAGCGAACTTTTGACTCAGGATACTACGGCATGAAGCTTGCACTTATATCATCTTTTGTCATGATCGAAAAAATTGCCCCTCAAAATCCCCTGGCCCAAAACCCCTTTTCCCCCCCGGCGGCCCAAAACCGGGATCGGTCTGAATTCCTTTCTTTCCTTGAAGGAAAAATGGGCGAGCCCATCGCCATGGAACGGCTGGCCCTGCAAATCCTGAAGAAAACCGTTGACTTAGTTCTGTCGGAAGGAGAGACGAAAGAGCCTGATCTCTTTCTTTCTCCTCCCCTTGCTTTTTCCCAAACCCAGGGCTCCCCTGCTTTGCCCCCTCCCCCTGAATTAACGGACCTGGGGGCCGGTAGTGAGGCGTCAAACTTTTTACCGGTGGACCGGAATTTTGAATCCATTATCCAGGAAGCCGCGCATAGGTACAGGGTGGACCCCGGGTTGATCCGGGCCGTTATACAGGCCGAGAGCGGGGGAAATCCGTTGGCCGTATCCAGAGCGGGAGCCCGGGGTTTGATGCAGCTGATGCCCGAAACCGCAGCCGAGTTAGGAGTGACCAATCCTTTTGACCCGACCCAGAACATCATGGCCGGGACGAGTTATCTGCGAAGGCTTCTGGACCGCTACCGGGGAGATGTGAAGCTGGCCCTCGCCGCTTACAACTGGGGAATGGGGAACCTGGAAAAGCGCCCCGAGGCCATGCCCCGGGAAACAAAAAGCTTCATCGCCAGCGTCGAGAAACACCAGCACGATTTCAGCGAAGCCTAAACCATTTCACCGCAGAAAAACTCAAAAAAATCCCAAACACCAATCCCGCGGAACGCGGGACCCTAGCGTCCGCTCTTTCCGTTTCTGCTTCAGCCCATTATTTTCCTGGCGCCTTCCTCCACCCCTTTCATGACTTGCTCCCGGCTCCCCACCTCGCGGAGGTGCTGACCTTGCCGAATTGGCGAGTGGCCCACACTGCACCCAACCCTCCCAACCCCAGCATGCTGAAAGCCCACCCCCAGGTGGTGTACAGTCGCTGTCCAGAAGCTATGGGGTTGCTCCAGTCCAGGACTGCACCGAAAACCAAAGGTGCAACGGCTGCGGCACTGAATCCCATTAGGGACCTGAGGCCGAAG
>LJUR01000251.1 GCA_001304105.1 Deltaproteobacteria bacterium SM23_61 | reverse complement strand
CTCGGAGACGACCAAAAAGGTGCCCTGCGTGGGGAATATTCCCGTCCTGGGCTGGTTGTTCAAGAATTTGGCCGGGACCAGCACCAAGACCAATCTCCTGATCTTCATCAGCCCCCAGATCATCCGTACGGCGGAAGACCTGGAAAAGGCCACGGTCAAGAAAAAGAGGGAGTCCGAAGAAAACCTGCAGAAGCTGAAGAAGGAGAGGGAGAAAGAGGTGCAGGATACTCTCGATAAGCTGGTGAAATGATCAATAATCATATTGGACACAGATGAACACGGAGAAGAGGAATAAGGATTCAGGAGTCAGGAATCAGGATCGAGGAACGTTTTTTGCCGTTCTCTCTGCTCCCTGCTTCGATGGGGGAAGCGGGCGAGAGAAAAAAGTCTTTGTCTCTCGCAGAGCCCGCAGGGCGCGCAGAGACGGCTCGATCAAGTAAAAAATCTATTTAATTCTTTTTCTGTATTTTGCCAAAATATTATCTGTCTCTGTGAACTCTGTGGCCTCTAGCGAAGCGGGCGAGAGAAAAAAGTATTTAGAAGTCAGGACTCAGGACTCAGCACTCAAAACGCTAACTTCCATGCTGGAAAAGATCATCGCCGAAATCGTTCAGGAAAAAAAGGGGGTGGAGGCCGGGGCGGTGGAAGAACTCCGGGCCAAGCAGAACGGAAAACCCCTCTCCGCCGCGGTGATTCAGAAAGGCTGGATGACCGAGGAGGAGCTTCTCTCCGCCCTGAGCGACAGACTCGGGGTTCCTTACTGGAAGGACCTGGAAGCCAGGGGGCTGGACCCCTCCCTGGTCTCCCGGGTGCCCATTGCCTTTTCCAGAAAACACAGGATCGTCCCGGTGAAACTGGAGAACGGCGTTTTGACCGCGGCCGCCGTGAACCCCCTCCATCACGAACCGCTCGACGACCTGCGCCTCATCCTGGGCTGTTCCGACATCCGGGTGGTCCTGAGCAGCGAACGGGAGGTTCTCCGGGCGATCAACCGTTTCTACGAGCAGAGCGCCGATACGCCCGAGGAGATGATCCAGAGCCTGGACACGGAGAGCAGCGACCGCATTCTTCACGAGCTGGAAGAAACCGAAGACCTCCTGGAGGTGAGCGACGAGGCCCCGGTGATCCGGCTGGTCAACCTCATCTTCTTCCAGGCGGTGAAGGAGCGGGCGAGCGACATCCATATCGAGCCCTTCCAGAAGGAACTGAAGGTCCGGTACCGGATCGACGGGATCCTCTACAACCGGCTGAGCCCTCCCAAGCGGTACCAGGCGGCCATCGTTTCGCGCCTCAAGGTGATGGCCAAGCTGGACATCGCCGAGAAACGCCTTCCCCAGGACGGCCGGATTCCCATCAAGGTGGCGGACAAGGACATCGACATCCGGGTTTCCATCATTCCCACGAGCTTCGGCGAAAGGGTGGTCCTCCGTCTCCTGGACAAGAGCAATGTTCACCTCGGGCTGGAAGAGATCGGTCTCTTCCCGGAGCAGCTGAAGACCCTGGAGGAACTCATCCGGCGCCCCAACGGGATTCTCTTCGTCACCGGGCCGACGGGCAGCGGGAAGACGACCACCCTCTACGCGGCCCTGAGCAAAATCAATTCTCCGGACAAGAACATCGTGACCATCGAGGACCCGGTGGAGTACCAGCTTTTCGGGATCGCCCAGATCCAGGTGAACCCCAAAATCGGCCTCACCTTCGCCCAGGGCCTGCGGTCCATCCTGCGGCACGATCCGGATGTGATCCTGGTGGGGGAGGTGCGGGACGTGGAAACTGCCGAGATCGCCATCCAGGCGGCCATGACCGGGCACCTGGTCTTCAGCACGCTCCACACCAACGACGCCGCCAGCGCCATCACCCGCCTGATCGACATGGGGATCGAACCCTTCCGGATCGCCTCCGTCGTCCGGGCCATCGTGGCCCAGCGCCTGGTGAGAATTCTTTGCCCCGAATGCAGGCAGTCCTACGACCCTGAACCGGAAGCCATGAGGGACGCGGGGATCGACCCCGCCCGGATCCAGGGCAAAGCTGTTTACCGGGGGAGGGGATGCCCGGCCTGTGCCGGCACCGGGTACCGCGGGAGGACGGGCATCTATGAGAGCCTGTCCGTTTCCGAGCCCATCCGTCAACTGATCATGAGAAAGGCGGACTCCACCGCTATAGCCCAGAAGGCCCTGGAAGAAGGGATGAAGACTCTGCGGGACGACGGGGCGGAAAAGGTGCTGGCCGGGATCACCACCCTGGAAGAACTGGTGAGAGTGACGCAGGAATAATAGCGCAAGGCGTAAGTCGCGAGGCGCGAGGGGAAAAGGGAAAACGGCTAGGCGTGAGGCGAAAAGCAGAGGCCTCCATGCGCAAAGCGTGAGGCGCACGGGGGCATAAATTAAAGAAGAGGAGGGAGAGAATGGACAAGCCTCACAAAAAGCTAGACGTTTGGCAGGTAGCCATAATCGCGGCCCAGATGGTGTATAAATTAAGCGCGTCATTTCCGACGGAGGAGAAATTTGGGCTTGTTTCCCAAATGCGGAGGGCAGTGGTCAGCATTGCCTGCAATATCGCTGAAGGCGCGGCAAGGCAGGGGAAGAAGGAGTTTAGAAATTTTCTCAGCATGGCTCAGGGTTCGCTGAGTGAACTGGATACTCAATTGGAAATTTCCTTGGCGCTTGGATATTTGAACAGTCAAGCCTTGGATGAATTGTCATCCCTTTTATTGAGAATTGATAAAATGCTTACTGCTTTAATCCGAAGTCTATCAAGGTAGGATTTAGGGGTGAAAGGAATCGCTTTCAATCAATCCTGCTCCTACGCTCTCGCGCCTTACGCCTTGCGACTTACGCTTGAGAGGGGTTTAGGTTGCCTGTTTTCGAATATGAAGCTTTAAACGGTTCGGGGAAGGCGATTCGCGGGATCATCGATGCGGAGAGCGCCCGCACGGCCCGGACCAAGCTGAAAAGCCAGGGTGTCTATCCCACCGGGATTCGCGAAGAGTCAGCCGTGCTGGCGCAGGGGGCTCCCGCGTTCCGGCTCTTCGGCCGGGTGAAGGCCAAAGACCTGGCCCAGGTTTTCCGCCAGATGGCCACGCTCCTGGAGGCCGGCATCCCCCTGGTCTCCTGCCTCTCGGCCCTGATCGAGCAGTCCGCACATTCCCCCCTCCGGACCACCCTGACCCAGATCCGGGAGAGAGTGCGGGAGGGAAGCAGCCTGGCCGACGCCCTGACGGATCATCCCCGGATCTTCTCCGGCCTTTTTGTCGGATTGGTGAGGGCCGGGGAAGTGAGCGGGACCCTGGCCCTCACCCTGAGCCGGTGGGCCGATTTCAGCGAGCACCAGGTGGCTATCCGCCAGAGAATCCGGGCTGCCCTGACCTACCCGGCGTTCATGTTCGTCATCGGCCTGGGGGTTCTTTTTTTCCTCCTGGCCTTCGTGGTCCCCACGGTGACCAAGATCTTTTCCGACTTCGGCCAGTCCCTTCCCTGGCCCACCCTGATTCTCATCGCGGTGAGCGATTTTCTGAACCGCTTCTGGTGGGCGGTGGGGGCGGTCGTCATCCTCCTGGTTCTCTGGCTGCGGAAATACCTGCGGAGCGAATCCGGAGGGCTTCTCTGGGACCGCCTGAAATTGCGGCTTCCCCTGGTCCGGGAACTCCATCGCCGGCTGGCCGTGTCCCGGTGGGCGCGGACCCTGGCTGCGCTGCTCAGCGGGGGGCTTCCTCTCCTCCAGGCGCTGGAATTCTCCCAGGACGTGGCCGGGAACCGTCTCTTTTCCCGGGCGCTGGGCGAGGCCAAGGAACGGATCCGGGAAGGAGAAGAGATGGCCCCTTCGCTGAAAGCGGGCGGCCTCTTTCCCTCGGTGGTCCTGGAGATGGTGGCGGTGGGGGAGAAGAGCGGCTTTCTCGCCCCGATGCTGGAGAAGGTGGCGTCGAGCCTGGAGAATGAAGCCGAGGGCGATCTCCGCGGCCTCATCGCCCTGGTGGAGCCGCTCATGATCCTGGTCATGGGAGTGGGCGTGGGTTTTGTCGCCCTGGCCGTGCTCCTGCCCATTCTGGAGATGAGCCAAGTGATCAGGTAAAAGAATATACATTTCTCTCGCAGAGCCCGCAGGGTTCGCAGAGACAAAATCGTCATTCGTTATTGGTTATAGGTTATTAGGAAAAAACCAAAAAACGGATAACGAGGAACGTATAACGAGTAACAAGTAACCAGTAACTTATAACGAATAACGTATAACGTTTTTCCCGCTCTCTCTGCTCTCCGCTCTCTGCTCCCTGCTTCAATAGGCGAAGCGGGCGAGATAAAAAGCCGTTGTTTCTGGCAGAGCCCGCAGGGATCGAAGAGAAGAAAAAGATTCAGGATACAGTAACGAGGATCGAGGACTCAGGACTCAGGACTCAGGACAATACACCAGCGGTCGGCGGTCAGCGGTCAGCTTGTCAACGGAAGGGTAGGGGAGCGATGAAAATTTTCCGAGATTTCCCAAAAGACAGAAGCGGGGGCTTTACCCTGATCGAGATCATGGTGGTGATCGTGATCCTGGGGATCCTGGCCGGCCTGGTCCTTCCCCGTTTCATGGGCCGCACCGAGGAGGCCAAGAAGGTCAAGGCCAAGCTGCAGATCGAGAACCTGGAAGGGGCTTTGAAACTCTACAAGCTGGATAACGGAGCGTACCCGACCACGGAACAGGGTCTGGAGGCCCTGGTGAAGAAGCCGGCCACCGGGGCCGTTCCCGCAAACTGGCGCGAGGGGGGCTACCTGGAAAAAGGAAAAATCCCGCT
The DNA here is from genome assembly GCA_001304105.1 of Deltaproteobacteria bacterium SM23_61. Classification (GTDB taxonomy): domain Bacteria; phylum Desulfobacterota; class SM23-61; order SM23-61; family SM23-61; genus SM23-61. The sequence continues at coordinate 1,578 of LJUR01000251.1, read as the reverse complement.
GGACCCCTGGAACCGGCCTTACGTGTATATCTCCCCGGGTGTAAAGAACAAGGACTTCGACCTGAAGTCCCTGGGAGGCGATGGAGAAGAGGGTGGAGAAGGAGAGAGCGCGGACATCGAAAGGTAACCCGGGGTTCAGCCTCGCCGAATTGATGGTGGTGATCCTGATCCTGGGCTTCGTCTTCCTGCTGACCTTTCCCAACTTCCGGGCGCTCCTGGAGCCGAGGGACGCGAAGAGGGCCGTTCTTCAGCTGGTCGGTTCCATGAGATACGCCCAGAGCCAGGCGGCGGCCACCAAGCAGAGGTTCCGGTTGAACCTGGACCTCAAGGAAAACGCCTACTGGGTCAGCCGGGAAGGAGAGCGGGACTCCTTCCTGCGGGATTCCTCCCCCCTGGGAAAGCCCGCCTACCTGCCGGCCGGGGTGACGTTTTTTTCCCCCACGGGGTGGGCCGATGAATGCGAGATTCATCTCCGCAAGGGGGAAGAGGAGATCTTCACCCTTTTCGTCCATCCCCTGGGGGGCAAGACGGAGGTTACGGCCGGCTACGTGGAGAGAAGAACTTCATAATAGAAATGATTCACCACAGAGACACAGAGACACAGAGGACACAGAGCGGCCTAGCCGCAATCAAAAGGAATCACCCCCTCCCTTCCCTCCCTCCTCGAGGGGGAGGGTTAGGGTGGGGGGGAAATTTCAAGAAGCAGCAAGGACCGATTAACTTGAAACGCGAAACCCGAAACCCGAAACCTTTTTTATTCTCTGCGTTCTCCGCGTGCTCTGTGGTGAAAAAAAAGTGCGGCTTTACCCTGCTGGAAGTGATGATCGCGCTGGCCATTCTGGCCCTCGTGGGGGTGGCCTTTTTACGGGCTCAGGCCGGTAGCATCCGCCTGCTGGATGAATCGAACCAGATTTCCCTGGCCACTCTGCTGGCCCGGGAGAAGATGGCCGACCTGGAAGGAATGGGGTTTCCGGAAGCGGGGAAAAGATCGGGAACCGGGGGGGAGGCTTACCCCGCGTTGCGGTGGGAGCAGGTGGTGACCGGCACCGAACTGCCCGCCATCCGTAAGGCCCTGGTTAGGGTTCTCTGGAAAGAGGGAACCCGGGAGCGCTCGCTGGAGCTGGTGGCCTACTTCGCCAAGAAATAAATATTCACCACAAAGACACAGAAGACACAGAGAAGGCAGCGAGACAAACCGGCAACCAAACCCAAATCACCCCCTCCCTTCCCTCCCCCCTCGAGGGGGAGGGTTAGGGTGGGGGGAAATTTCAAGAAGCAGCAAGGACCTATTAACATGAAACGCGAAACCCGAAACCCGAACCCTTTTCTATCCTCTGCGTTCTCGGCGCGCTCTGCGGTGAAAAAATTTGGGGGCTTTACCCTGTTCGAAGTGCTGATCACCCTGTCCATTTTGGGCGTCGTGCTTTCGCTGCTCTACCTCACCTTCCATCAGTCCATGACGGTCATGGCTGAGACGGACGACCGGGCGGAGGTCATCCGCCAGGGCCGGATGATCCTGGAGAAGGTGGCCGGGGAATTGAGGGGGGCTGCGTTAATTTCCGCGAAAGAGGGCTCTCA
>LJUR01000030.1 GCA_001304105.1 Deltaproteobacteria bacterium SM23_61 | reverse complement strand
AATAGGCGCGGTGCTCGCTGATCACCATTTTAATGTTAAACCCTTTGGGATAACCGGCCTCTTTCAGAAGCTGCTTGGCCTTCTCCGGGTCGTATTCATAAAGGAGTTCTTTGGGAATATCCTCCTTTTTTAAAGCTCCAAAGGCATATGGCGGTACGTGGCTGTATAACTTCTCGGTTGTCGAAGGCCCGAAAAACTGAACAAATTCAGCCCGATTTATCGCATGGGCGAGCGCTTTTCGAATCCGGATGTCATCAAACGGTTTTCGGGTCATATTGAAGTGGAGCCAGCTCGCCACACCCAGTTGAAATCGGGTGTCGAAAATTATTTTCGTCTTTTTTTTCATAGCCTGGATCCACTGTTCATCTTCCTTTCCCCGCGCCATATGTATGTCACCCTTTTCCAGGGCCATCGAAGTGGAGGCAATGTCGGGCATGAACGGGAAAATTACCTGCTCCAGAACCGGTTTTCCCCGGAAGTATTCATCATGCCTTTCCAGGATATACTTGTCTTTCGGCCGGTACTCCTTGACCTGAAACGGGCCGGTCCCCACGGGTTCGGTTTTAAACGCCTTTCCAAGCTTTTGCCTGGCTTTCTTGCTCACGATGAACCCCCCGTGAAAGTTCGCCAGCTTGGAAAGAAAGAATGGATCAGCCTTTTCCAGGGTGAATTGCACCGTATAGTCGTCGAGGATTTTGATTTCCTTGACCCGTTTATAATCCTTGGCCCAGGGAGAACTTTCCGTCTTCAGCCTCTCGAAAGTAAATTTAACGTCTTCAGCGGTGAGCTCGCCGAACCCCTTGTGGAATTTGACCCCCTTGCGAAGATAAAACGTCCATTGCGTACCGTCTTTCGAGATATCCCAGCGTTCGGCCAGATCTGGCTCGATGGCTTCCAAATTCCCCTCATCGCCCGGTGGATAACGGACCAGCGCATTGAACATGGGATAAATGATTAACAGCTCGGCTGTAAGTACGCCAAAGGCAGGATCTATCGCCCTTATGTCCCTTCCCGAACTCGGAGCAATCAGCACCTGTTTTTCTGCCAGTTCGGCAGCAGCCAATGCTCCCGGAACAGCCGCCGTTGCAGCTAAAGCCATCACCAACAGATAAGCAAGTATTCGATTAAACATGTCCGCCTCCTTTTCTAATTGATAAGAACTCGCTTTGGGGTGGGTTAAATATAGGAAAGGGGCAATTGGGTGTCACCGCCTCCAAGGGTATACAAATCCCTTGGAGGCTTCCTATCGGCACCTTGCGGTAACTCCTTCTCATACCGCATCCCAAAAGGTTAGGGGTTATGTTGATGGGTTTACCAAGCTACGGAAAGGATATGAACGAGCAAAAAATAATCTTTTTTCCCCTTGGCAGTCAAGGGGGGATTTGCCTCCTCAAATTGGGTCTATTTTTCGAACCCCAAATTGATGATTCCCATTGGAAGTATTGTATTCCCAGGAAAAATTCTAAAACGATCTCTTCATCCAACTATCTTCATTACGCCATTTTTACCTGAAAATATGCGCGATAAGAAAGCATGGCAAAGATCACGCGAATCAGTTTATGGGCCGTCGCTAGTAAAGCCTTTTGGGGAATCAACCCCTCTCTCTTCCTCCTGAGGAAATAAGCCTTGAAAAAAGCGTTTTTGCTCACTACCGCAGCGCTCATCTTGCCTCCGCGCAAGGGTGTTGGAGAGCGAATTCCTAAGGGGATGATAGCAAAAAAGAAGAGGATGTCAATAGCCACCGAGCAGACCGAACGGGAGGCAAGGACCGCTTGCCGGTCGAGAAACCTCCCTCAGGCCATGCACCAAGCATGCTGGACAGGGTACTGTCATTGCAGGCTTGATAGCGCTTGGAAGGTCCGGATATCCAAGATGAGGCCCCGAAAGTTATGGTTGCCCCGGACCGGCTTAGGAACCAGCGGAAATGGTTGCGATGATGATCAACGGCTTGGAAAGTCGAGCTGGCGCGGGGCCTTTGAATTACCCGATGGCGATGGAGGAGGGTGGTTGCATGCGAAATTCAGGTGTCCATATAGGTGTCCATCGTTTCGGCAACAAGTTTCTTCAATTCCTCCTGGGTGATCGTATTATACCGCTTGAAAACCTCCATGGTCCGATGCCCGGAAGCGGCCATGATACGGAAGAAATTATTTCCCTGGAGCCTCCAGTTATCGATGCAGGGATGCCGGAGGTCATGGAAGGTGAAATTCTCGACCCCGGCCTTTTTGCAGGCCATTTTAAAGGAACGTTTGACCTCGGTCAAGGGCTTTCCCTCCAGGGTGAAGACACGACCATTAATCGTCTGGGGCAAATTGTGGAGCATGCTGATAATCTCAGGATGGAGCGCGATTGACCGCCCGCAAAAAGTCCATCGTTCTTGTGATGTTAGAGAGAAGCAGAATTTACCCAATAGATGCCCCTAGCCTCTTTAAAAAATGGCTGTATTTTACCAACCCATTGATGGCCCTAACACACCGCCCGGGGGTTTTGAAAAGAGGCACTCCAGCTTTTTCGAGAATCTTGTAGGCATCCTGGGCTAAACTTCCTGCGATCCAGCAGATGGCCATTGGTTTATCGGTCTCTTGGAAAACTTCGACGATATCTTGAGCCACCTTTTCGGCCCTATTGCCCACATACATTGTCAACATTACAATAATCACATGAAGGGATTCATCCTTGAGGAGGGTCCGCAGGTATCTCTTCAGCAGGTCCGGCTCACTCGAGAACATGCGCTGGGATGTCTGCGCGGTCATGTCGATGGGATTGAGGGCGGAGCCGAAAGGTGGCAGAAGTTTCCGCATTATCTCTTTCGTCTTTCCCTTTAACTCGGGGACATTGAGACCATGCTCACTGCACTTGTCCGCAAACAAAATTCCGGCACCCCCTGAAGAGGTGAGGACAGCTACCCCATCCCCACTGGGAAATCGGCCGATGTTGAGCAGCGAGCCTACATCGAACATCTCGTCCACATCCTGCACCCGGAGGATTCCCGCCTGGTTGAAAAAGGATTCGTAGAGAGAGTCAGACCCGCTCATGGCACCGGTGTGGGAAGCAGCTGCTTTCTTTCCCACTTCCGACTTCCCCACTTTCAGCATAACAAGAGGCTTTTTTTTCTGCAGGGCTTCCCTGGCCACCTTTTGCAGTTTGTTCGGGTTTCGGATTCCTTCGATGTACCCCAGGATGACCTTGGTGAAGGGATCTTCAATCAGGTAGTGAATGAAATCGGTGGATTCCAGGACGGCTTCATTTCCGCTGGATACCCAGTAGCTGAATCCTACGCCCATTTCCTGGGCCGCGCTGAAAAGCGAACCACCTAAGGCCCCGCTTTGGGTGATAAATCCAATGGAGCCGGAAATAACCGGCTCAATTTCCAATACATTCGTGAAGGAAAGAGGGATTTTTTCGGGCAGATTCACTATGCCGATGCAGTTTGGCCCTACCACTGGCAAAGAGGCCGTCCGAGCCAGTTCCGCCACCTTCTTTTGATGCTCGGCTCCCGCTCCGCCGATCTCCGAAAACCCGGAGGCGAAAATGATCGCCGACTTCACTCCTTTTTGAATGCACCGAGAGAGAGAATCGGGAACCGCTTCCGCTGGGAGCCCGATTAGGGCTACATCGATTTCATCGGGTATGGACTGGATGTCGGGATAACATTTCAGCCCGGCAATCTCCGGGTACTTGGGATTCACAGGGAAAATGTTTCCGCCATATTTGTGATTCAAGAGAAACTTGATCGGACGACCGCTGATACGGGAGAGGTCCGCCGATGCCCCGATGACCGCCACAGATTTAGGATGAAACAAAGGTTCCAGGTTATAGAGGAAGGAGTTAAATTTTGAGAGAGTCGAATTAAATTTCAATGACCCTCCTCCTTGATTTTTTTTGAAAATCTTTGCTGTCGCAGGAGCAATTCATGAATCGCGTATAGCCGCCGATCCTAGCGCCCCCGGATTAATTCGTAGGCGATCCGGCTGCGGAGAATCTGGGGGGTGCCGCCTCCGAAGGCCAGCCCCCGCACATCCCGGTACATGCGTTCAACTTCGTAGTCCTCCATGTACCCATAACCCCCATGGATCTGTATAGCCATGTTGATGACCCTCTGGGACATTTCATTACAGTAGGCTTTGGTCATGGCGCTTTCCTTGACTGCCCGGATCCCATGATCCAGTTTGTAGGCGGCGTCATAAGTCATCAGTCTGCCTGCCCGGACCTGGATGGCCATGTCCGCCAGCATCCACTGAATGCCCTGGTGCTGCGCAATCGGTTTCCCGAAGGTTTCCCGTTCCTGAGAATAGCGGAGGGCTCTTTCGAATGCCGCCTGGGCCAATCCCACGCAGGCGGCCGAATTGCCGCACCGTTCTCCGTTGAATGAGCCCATCATTTTTTTGAACCCATCTCCCTGGGAAACAAATAGATTCTCCCGCGGAACCCGGCAATTTTCAAAGATCAATTCATTGCTAGGAATCAGTTCTGACCCCATTTTCTTCTCTCGCTTCCCTATGATGAAACCGGGGAATTCCCGCTCCACGATGAAACCACTGATCCCTTCCGCTTTTTTGCTTTTGTCCGTCTTGGCCAGGACGACGAAGGTGCTGGCAACCTCCCCATTGGTAATGAAAACCTTAGTCCCGTTTAGATAATAATAATCTCCGTTCAATTCTGCGGTCATGCGCATGGCGGCAGCATCAGAACCCACCGAAGGCTCGGTCTGAGCGTAGGCGGCAATCTTCTCCCCGCTGGCCAGAGGAGGCAGGTATTTTTGTTTCAATTCATGATTGGCAAACTCGGAGATATTTCGGGTGGCCCCCAAATGTGTTAAGGGAGCACGGATCCCCGCCCTCGCAGTCTCCTCCATGACGATTACGACCCCCATGGCGCCAGCTTCCGTGCCTCCGTATGCAACCGGGATCGTTACCCCCAACGCTCCCAGCTTGGCCAGCTTCCGAATGACTTCCCAGGGAAACTCCTTTTTCTCGATATATGCCCGCACATGGGGTTTAATCTCTTTCTCCCCGAAATCTCGGAGAGTCTGACGGAACATCTTTTGCTCATCGGTCAATAGAGCCTCTATCATTATTTCTCCTCCCTAAAAATTGAATTTGGGAAATTTCTCAAGCCAAATGATTCATACGGCGCCCCAAAAAGCATATTTCTTTTTGCCTGTGTGCTCTGCAAGCTCTTAGGTTATTCCTCGCCTCATATGACTTAAATCAAGAAATGTTCCCACTCATTGTCGATCTGGTCAAAGGACTTGAGCATTTCAAGAGAACACCTATTGTTTAGCGAAACGCCGCCCGCCAAACATTTGACAAGGGTTACAGCGCTGGTGAGGGATTTGAAATAGGCGGCTGATTTCCGCTCGGCCAGCAAAACAATATCCGCCACCCGTCCAGCGGGAGAAATGGGGGTATCGGTGACGGCAATCACCTTTCATCCCATCCTTTTCCCGTACTTGAGAACCTCAATGGTCTCTCGAGCGTAGCGGGGAAAGCTAAGGGCTATGAGCAAATCCCCCGGGCCGAAATGGATGAGTTGATTGCTCAGATTATCGCCCGAATTCAGGAATTCACAGTCTTTCCGTACCCGACTGAGGTAGTAATAAAGCAGATAGGCAATGGCGCGGGACGTACGGTACCCGATGAATCCGATCCTGGGGGCGAGGATGATCGCATTGATAACGTGTTCTTTGGTTTCCTGACTGTTGGTGTCCTGGGTCTCCCGCAAGTTCTGCATGTCCATTCGGAATATTTGGGCATAAGTCTTCTCCTTGGATCGTTTGCCCATCATTTTTTTGCAGACCCTTAGCATGAGAAACCTGTTGCCGGATCCAGTTCTGGAGCTCTCGCTGGAGCTCGGGGTAACCCTGGAATCCGATGGCCTTGGCGAACCGGACGACACTAGCCTCGCTGGTTTTGACCTCGTAGGCCAGCTTGGCAATGGAAAGAAGGGCGGCGTCGGGGCCCCGAGATATAAGAAACTCGGCGAATTTTTTCCGCTCCTTGCTCAAGGAACCATATTTCTTATGAAGTCTTTGGCTTAGTATAAACCCCTACTTTCCCCATAGTTCGAGTGACAGGGAGTTAAAAATGAAGAAAATATTTCAAAGTCAACAATTTTCTAAAACCGATTCATAATAAATAATGGCTCTTTTCTTGTCAAGTTTTTTTAATTTTTTTAAATATTTTATCGATGGGTTGCGAAAAAATCTTTGTTTTTTAAAAATATGCGCGGAATTAAGAATATTTCAATTTAAAAAGGGGTTGATATTTGTAACTCGGGAATGATTCCAGGATGGAAAGGGGTCTATAGCCCCTTTTCCCCCTCATCCCATTGCCTTTTGAAGCATCAACTTGGCCATAGGCAACAAATTATAGGCAGGTCCCACAAACCATGCGGCCAATTGCGTTCGCCGGACTCCCTTGAACCTCGTCTTCCGGAAACCTCCTACGGGCTTCACTCAACCATAGATCTCCTCGACGGGTTTTCAAATCCGCTGGCTTAAACTATAGCCAGCATGACGAATGGTCCGTCCATCGATTCCCGAACCTCCTCTCTTCTCTGTATTCTGGCCCATATGCGGGGTGATCTTTCATCCGCGCAGGATGGCGACAAAACCCCTCTTGTCGTACCTCTTGTCGTACCCCTTATCTCCTCCCAACTTCTTCGGTTGAATTTGCCTCCGGGCATGAAGCTTCAGAATCCGCTCGGCCGCTTCCGCTTCGGCCTTTCCAGTGGCCACAGTGACTTTTGGGTTATATCGATGGAGGCACGATCGCCTTTCATCAAGTCACCGTATTCCGGGCCCGCAGGAGATCTTAGGTCATGGATAACGGAAGGCACGATCAAAAGGGAATCATCCGGTTTAGGGAATACCGCCCGCACTATTGAATGATCGAAGAGACCGAGTGTGCCCGCGGCCCGGGATTTTGGGGAAGGACATCTTTCCCTTGACAAGCTTGGGGGGGGTGGCTAATCTTCAGGTGAAACCCGCGTCCCGGGGATGTCCACCCCCGTTGATCCATACCGGGCAGTCTGGAGCCGCTGTCGAGTTCTCCGGAGATGAGAGGACCGATGTCCTCAGGGGGGCCATGGATGGATGTGAGAATCTGGCCGAAGAGGAACGTTTTCCGGGAATTGCCATGGCACAGACTGGCTGCCGGAGGGCAAGGGGTTCCGGAAATCTTGAACGGGAAAGGAGAAGGAATATGGCGAATTGGGCTGAATTGTCGAATGAGTTAAGGCATCAGTTCTGTATCAAGACCCAGCCGCTGGGTTTCAAGCGCTTTGAGAAGGCGGATGAAATTGACCAGATCCCGAACTTGCGGCGCATGACGAAATTCTTTACCCTATGCCAGATGATCTCGCAAGCACGCCGATGGGGGTTTACGATCGGGGCGAAAAATACCGACCCCATGTTCTCCCACTGCGCCCGCATCCACGGTCTGAAGGAAATTCCGCCTGGAATGCAGAGACCGACTCGCGGCTTGAGATGGATGAGCAGCTGGGAGGACGAGGAGAAGCGTTTTAAGGCCTTTCCGCGAATTCCTTACAGTGGAGCGCTGGTTTTTGCCCCGCTGACGACGATGGCTTTCGAGCCAGACGTGATCATGATCTACGGGGATCCCTCGCAGATCATCATGATCATCCAGTCCATTCACCGGAAGCAATTTGAACGCTTTGAGTTCGCCTGCATCGGCGAGTCTTCCTGCGCCGATTCCTTGGCGGATTGCTATCTGTCCCGCAAACCCAAGGTGGCCTTGCCGGGCTTTGGCGAGCGCCGGCTGGGGCAGGTGAGTGATGAAGAGCTGGTGATCGCCCTGCCGCCAGATTATTTGGCCAAAGCGGTGGAAGGCTTCCGGGAACTCCTCACCAAGAACGTTAAGTACCCCATTCCCTTCATGGGCCCCGACATGAGTGTTCGGGAATCCTTTGCCCGGTCCTATCCGGACGAGCCGGAGTTTAAAGAATAGGCGCGCGGGAAAAGAGCCGGCGGTGCGGGGTGCCATCGCCGGATTTTCCGCTCTCCCCTCGGGAGCAAGGGGAGTTGCCGGTGCAATTTTGACGGGGCCGTCGAATTGTTACTCATTCTTATTGACACATCCCAGACCTTCAGCTATGGTAAGCGCGACAGAATTATATCTAAGGAGGCGCAAGATGGAAAAGATGACCGCTGCGCAGGCGATTGCCAGATTTTTGAAAAAAATGGGAACAGAATATTATTACCTTTACAACGGCCATGCCAACTGGGGTTTGTTGGATGCCTTGGAATATGAAGGCAAAATAAAGGGCATTCGAACAAGACATGAATGTCATGCCATTCACATGGCCGATAATTACTGGAGAATGAAAAGGGAACTTCCCATACCGGTGACTTGTACCACTACAGGCCCGGGGAATTACAACACGATTCCGGCCATCGCCGAGGCTTTTTTCGACTCCATTCCGATGTTGTGTTTGATGGGGGCGGGTCCGACGAAGTGGTTTGAACGGGGAGGAATTCAGGAGACCTACCGGTACGGGCCGGATGAATTTACCAGTATATTTAAGCCCATCACCAAGAAAGCGGTTATGGTGATTCGTCCCGATACCGCCTTAAACACCGTGATCCAAGCCTATAAAGTAGCGGTTACCGGAAGACCCGGACCGGTGGTCGTGCACATCCCGATGGATATTCAGAATACCCCGATCGAGTGCGATATTCCAGAGGCTGGCCCATGGGTTGATTTTCACCCCCCGGCGCCAGACCCGACGGGCATTTCCAGAGCTATCGAACTCATCCGAGATGCCCAGCGTCCCTTCTGCTATGTCTCCACGGGGATCCACAACGCCCAAGCCTGGGGGGAACTGAAGGAATTTGCCGAAAAAATGCAGATTCCCGTGGCCACTTCGTTTGCTGCCAAGGGGGCCTTACCCGAGAATCATCCCCTCAGCCTCGGAGTTTGTGACCGAGCCGGCACGGGATATTCGGTGAACGCCGCCGCGAATTGTGACCTCCTGATCGGCATCGGGACTCATTTCAATGACCTAAATACGGCCGGATGGACATTTTATGACATCCCCCACAAGCAAAAGCTGATCCATATCGACATTGATCCCACCGAAATCGGGCGGAATTACCCCACGGAAGTGGGTATCCAGGCAGATGCCCGGCTGGGATTAAAGGGTTTGATTGAGGCCTGGGAGAAGAGCGGCTTCAAACGCAAGAACGCGCAGAATTGGTTGAGGCAGATTGCTCAATGGAGAAAGGAATGGGAAGATGAATTCTTACCCCTGACCAAGTCAGACTTGGCCCCCCTGCATTATGCCCGAATCGTGGCCGACACTTCCGAGGTCATTAACGAAATCGACCCGCAAACAACCGTCGTCTGTGATACGGGGATGGTGATGAATTATGCTCCGGCCTTTTTCCAGAGCAACAATCCCTACTTTACGACGTGCAACGGACAGTTCTGTCAAATGGGTTTTTCGCCGCCGGCGGTCATCGGCTGCAAGTTAGGCAGACCCGATCACCCGGTGGTGGCCTTCTGCGGCGATCAATCCTTTATCATGACCGGAATGTCTCTCGCTACCGCTACGGAATATGGCCTTTCTGGCGTAGTCCTCGTCCTGAATAACCGGACCGTTCAGGCGGAAGTGGAGGGAGCGAGGGCAAAATTCGAACGGACGGTAGGAGACCAGTATAGGATTGAAAAAACGGGTGAACTTTGGAACCCGGACATTTGTCTGATCGGAAAAGCTCTGGGGGCAGAAGTGGCCAAAATAAGCCGCCCCGCGGAGCTGAAACCTGCTCTCCGGGAAGCCCTGAAATCGGATAAACTCTACGTATTGGATGTGGATACGGACATTACCCAGAAGAGATACAGCGTACCTCTTATTGCCAAACTTGGAACCATGCCTTTCCCCTATAAGTGGACCGAGTAAACGCGTCGGAAGCAATTCCTTGGCGGAGATGAAAAATCTGCCTCTTTCCCTTGGATCAGGGGAAATCCCGGGCATCTGAACTGTCGATGCCCGGGTACAGGAAGATTTCCTTTTAAAAGTCCACAAAGAACCTCTGAAAATTTTTAATGCCAAACGGTATCGTTCACTCTTTCTTTAGGGGATGGCTTTCTCCGCAGCGGTCTTGATAACCGCAATATGGCCATCCGGTTAGGCTTGTGGATAAGGGTTGCCTCTCCCGGTAAAGGAAGCCAAAGAAGGATCCGGAAATAAGCTGGGTTGATGGTCCTAAATTAGGGATACGAATTTCCCTGGAAGGCGGGCGCAGCCATGGCAGACCCGGAAATAATCAGAGCGAGTGAAGTGGAATCAGCCCAACTCCCCGGAGCCAAGGAGGCGCGGGCAGGTTGGATCAAAAGAATCCTCTATCCGCCGAAAATTCAAACCCAGGGGGTATTTTTCGGCGTCGCCGAAATCAATCCGGGTTATCCGGTTCATCGATGGCACACCCATACCGAGGATAAAGCCGAGGGGTACGAAGTGGTTTATCCCGAAAATTTTGAGGAAATTTACTACATTATTAGTGGGGCCGGGGTTATGCAATGGAAGGCGGGAGATGGCAAAACCATCAAGGAAGAAAAAGTAACTGCGGGAGATACCATTTTTATGCCCGCCGGAATTGTGGAGCATCAACTCCTCAATAACGGCCATGAAAAAATGGTAATGGTCTTCTGCGGGAACCCTACGGCTAAAGTCACCCTAAAAAAATAATAATTAAAAGAAGCTCAATCCAGCGTCCGAACGTTTCTGAATTCTTCCTAACAACCCATAGAAATGGCAACCAAACAAAAAATTCCCCACCCCTGAGAAGGGAGGAAAGCATGTCCAAACAGTTCACCAGGGAGGAAGTTTTGGAAAGGTTGCAGAAGGAAATCCGGAAGGGAAGGCCGATCCTTGTGGCCGGAGCCGGAATCGGAATTACGGCCAAATTTGCCGAATTGGGGGGGGCCGATTTAATCGGAGTCTACAATTCGGGGCTGTACAGGATGGATGGGCATGGGTCCTCTGCAGGGAGCATGCCTTTTGGGGATGCCAATGAAATTGTTTTGAAAATGGGCCTTCGTTCCATTCTCCCGGTGGTGAATAACATTCCGGTCATCGCCGGGGTTTGTGGAACGGATGTGACCCGCGTGATGAGGATTTTTTTGAGGCAAATCAGGGAAGTCGGTTTTTCGGGGGTGATGAATTTCCCAACGGTTGGGTCACTCGATGGAAACTTCCGGCGCCGGCTGGAAGATCTCGGAATGGGTTATGAAAAAGAGGTGGAGATGATCCGCCAGGCAAGGGAAATGGACCTCTTCACGATGTGCTACGCCTATAATCCCCAGGAGGCAGAGGCGATGGCCGAGGCCGATGTCGATGTCCTCATTGCTCACATGGGACTCACCACGGGAGGTTCATTGGGGTCAAAAAGAGCGGCGAAGCTGGAAGAAGCGGTACCGCGGGTCCAGGAAATTTTGAACAGGGGCAAAGGAATTAAAAAGGATATTATCTGTCTCGCCCACGGAGGGCCGATTTCTTCTCCAGAAGATACGGAATATATCTATCAGCATACGGATGCTGTGGGGTTTCTGGGGGCTTCCAGTATCGAGAGGATTCCCGTTGAAAGGGCGATCCAGAGCGCAACGGAAGCCTTTAAGTCAAAGCCTCTGAAAAAGAGAGTTTAGGGCCGGCGATCGAATTTCACGTGGTCCGGCGATCTCGGGGAGAAAAACCAATCCACTTTTTTTGAGGGAGGAATTGCGATGGCGAAAATGAGGTGTGCTGCGGCGATGGTAAAGGTTTTGGATGCCCTGGGAACTGAAGTAGCTTTTGTTTACAACGGGCACGGGAACTGGGCGATTCTGGATGCCATTGCCCACGAAAGCCGGATCAAGGGCATCATATGCCGGACGGAAGACCAGGGTGTTCACATGGCAGATGGGTATTACCGCGCCAAACGTCGGGGACCGCTTCCCATTGTGAGCACATCCGTAGGGCCGGGGAATATGAATATCGCTCCGGCTTTGGCCAATGCTTTTTATGAATCGGCAGCCATGGTGGTTTTGGCAGGCGGCGGTGCCACTCACTGGTATGATCGGGGAGGAATCGAAGAATTTTACCGATACGCTCCGGACGAATGGGTTCAGACGGTGAAAGTCTATACCAAGAAGGCTCTGGTAATCAGTCGACCGGATACGGCCGTGGAAATGTTGCTCCGCGCCTATAAGACAGCGGTCACGGGCCGGCCTGGGCCGGTCGTTTTGCAGGTGCCTTTTGACATCCAACATTCAGAGGTCGAATTCAACGAATCCGCCAATGCCAGGCAATGGACCGACCTCCGTCCCCCGGGGCCGGATCGATCGGCCATCCGCGACGCCGCCCGTTGGATTGCCAAGGCCAGCCGGCCCTTAATCTTCGTCAGCAGCGGGATTCATCACGCCGGTGCCCATGGGGAACTGGCCCGACTCGTGGAAAGGTTCGGCCTTCCCCTTTGCACGAGCACGATGGGCAAGGGATCCTACCCGGAAAATCGACCCTTATGCCTGGGCCCCATCGGGAGATCCGGGGCCGGCCACGCCAATCGAGCGGCGGGTGCATGCGACCTCCTGATTGCGGTGGGCACCCACTTTTCGGATATCGACACGGGGGGGTGGACTCTCTTTCACATCCCCGATCAAACGCGGCTGATTCACATCGACATCGACCCAACGGAAATTGCCCGAGCTTATCCGCCCGAGGTGGGAATCGTTGCCGACGCCAAACTGGCCTTGACCGCACTTCTTGAGGAGCTTGAATCCCTCAATCTCCAGTCCAACCGATGGGCAAAATGGAGGGAGGAAATAACCCGGTGGAAGGAAGAATGGGAGCAGAATGTGGCCCCTCTGCGGCACTCAGAGCAGGCACCCCTGAGTTATTCCCGGGTCTGCCATGAAGTCTCCCAGTACCTCAACCAATTTTACCCCGAGGCATCGGTCTTCGTGGACACCGGCCACCTGCTGTCTTTTGCTCCTGCTTTCTACCCAGTGATTCAGCCGACTTTCCACCATTGCGGTTTTTTTCATCGCATGGGCTGGAGCCTGCCGGCCGCTTTCGGATGTCGTCTGGCCAGGCCGCAGCAACCCGTCGTGGCTTTGATGGGAGACGGTTCTTTCTTCTTTACCTGCACGGCCTTGGCGACGGCTTATGAATATGACCTCCCAATCATCGCCGTCGTTATGAATAACCGCACGCTCCAGATCGAACGAGAACTGATGAAGAAGCTCTACGGGCGGATCGCTTTCTGCGATTTTGTGAAACAGTCCACCAAGGAACCCTGGAACCCCGACTTGGTGGCCTTGGCCCAGGCCATGGGGGTCAAGGGGAAAAAAGTCAGCACTCCTCCCGAGCTGGCCCCTGCTCTGAAGGAAGCGCTGGAGTCCGGAGGTTCCTGGGTCATCGATGTAGAAATCGACCCCAATTCCCCCGGCTATCGGAGCGTTTGGTACCCCTATCCGAACAACTTCTGGGCACCCATGGGAGAGATTCCCAAACATTTCTGAGACCCGAAGGGCAAGGAAGTCGGCAGGAAACGAAGAAAGGATCTCGTTTATAAGCTTGTAAAATAAAATTCGAAGGAGGAAAAACATCATCCAGGTAACCCAAGTGAATGCCCATGTCCTTGGGCCGGAAAGATCCGGATCCTATTTTCCGCGCGGATGATCGGTTGCCCCGAGAAAAGGGGGTTTTTAATGGTGAAACGATTTGCCCGCAGGGAGATCATCGAACGCCTAAAAAAAACCCATGCCGAAAGCAGGCCCATTCTGGTTGCCTGCTGCGGAGCGGGAATCATCGCCAAGTGTGCGGCCCTTGCAGGGGCGGATATTATCATGACAGCCTGCACCAGCAAATCCCGACTCATGGGTTTACCCACCAGCATTCTGGGAAACGTTAACGAAGATATGATCAAACTCCTTCCGGAGCTCACCAACGTGGTCAAGGATACCCCCATCATTGCCAGCCTTGAGGCCACCGATCCCCGGTGGATGGACCTTTCCCAACTCATTCAGGAGGTAGCCACAGTGGGTTATTCAGGGGTCTTAAACTATCCCACCCTGAGTCCCCTGTTGGGGCACGAACGACGCCGGGTGAGGGATTCCGTGGGTTTGGGGTTTGAACGTGAGGTGGAGATGATGCGGGTGGCCAGAAAGAAAGATCTCTTTACGATTGCCTATACCTTCAACACTGAGGACGCCAAGCGGATGGCCGAAGGCGGCGTGGATTGTCTGGTGGCGCACGTGGGTTCAACCAAAGGTGGATTGGCTGGCTTCCAATCGATCTCTCTGGCAGAAGGAGCCGAGCTGGTTCAGGAGATCATCCGGGCGGCGAAATCCATCGATCCTCAAATCATCTGCCTGGGTCATGGAGGGCCCTTTGCCACTCCCGAGGATACTCAGTTTCTTTACCAGCACACCGACGCCGTGGGTTTTGTCGGGGCCTCCAGCATCGAGCGCATTCCCATCGAAAAGGCGGTTCGCGAAGCGGTGGTCCAGTTTAAATCCATCTCCCTTCCCAGGAAGAAGAGCGGGTGATTCTTTCCACCTCCGACCCCCGGGATGAGGCCCAAACAATCCCGCAGGAGGGTCTTCTTTTCCCTCCTTGAGATTTGGTGAGGTCTCTGAAAAAGTCAAAAAAGCCTTGAGCGCGCAGTGAATTCGTGCTAATTTTCCGGGAAATAAAACAATTATCGGCAGCCTATTTGTGATCCATTTTAAATAACGGCGGGGAACGGCTGATTTTGTTCCCCATTTGATTTGCCGGGGAAACCACAGAAGGAAATGATCCATTTTTAGGGGAAAATGATGGAACCATATGTTCATGTACTCCGGGAGGGGATTGAAGCGGAAGAATATGCGGTAGCCACCTATTTCGTTGGGGTGAAGAGAGAGGTGGATATCGTAAAATACGCCGAAAGTATCGCTTTTGAACAAACCACGGGGACGTGGGTGAAGGTGCCCGGAGAAACCCAAGATATAAGGGAAACATACGGAGGAAAAGTCATCGGCATCTATGAAATCCCGGCCTACGAATATGCCCTTCCGCCCGGAGTCCAGGATCGGCAATTCATCCTGCATATTGCCTACCCGTTGGTCAATATCGGCCATAATTTTCCCCTTTTATTAACAACGGTCATGGGAAATATTTCCTCCATGGGGGTCATAAAACTGATCGATGTAGAATTGCCGCGGGAATATGCCCAGGGATTTAAGGGTCCTAAATTTGGAATCGAGGGAGTCCGGAAGATTGTGGGAGCATATAACCGGCCGCTGGTCCTGAATATGATCAAGCCTTGCACGGGATTTACCCCCGAGGCTGGGGCGCGGCTTTTTTATGAAGCGGGAAAGGGTGGAGTGGACATCATTAAGGATGACGAATTAATCGCCGACCCCTCCTTTTGCCCTTTAAAAATTCGGGTAAAAAAATACATGGAACAGGCCGTAAGAATCTACGAAGAAAATGGGAAAAAGGTTCTTTATACTCCCAATATAACCTGCCGGCCGGATAAGATCCTCGATCAGGCAAGGGTCGCCATCGATGCCGGGGCCAATGCGTTAATGCTGAACTATCTGACCGTCGGGCTGGCGGCCGTTGAAATATTGGTCGAGGCGGATGAAATTCAAGTACCCATCTTAGGGCATTCCGATTTTGCCGGGGCTTTTTATGAATCTCCCCACTCCGGCGTCAGTTCGACGCTGGTCCAGGGGAAATTTCCAAGATTACTGGGGTTGGACATGGTCCTCGTACTGAACCCCTACGGAAAATTTCCCTACCTCAGGGATCAGTATTTGAGAGTCTGTCAAAATTTAAGAAGCAGGTTTTTTCACATTAAACCCAGTTTCCCCATGATCGGGGCCGGAGTGCACCCGGGAGTGATGGATAGAATAATCGACGATCTGGGCATCGACTGCATTATGGGTGCAGGAGGGGCCATCCATGCCCACCCGGGCGGACCTTCTGCGGGCACAAAAGCCTTTTTCCAAGCCATTGAGGCAGTCCTTTCGGGAAAGGACTTGCATGAAGCGGGGAAGATGCAGGATGAATTGCGTGTGGCTTTGGAACTATGGAAGTGAGCCGACCGAGTGGGGTCGTCAGCGAGAAAAACAGACGAAAGGGGGTGATCGCTCCTAAAAAATAGCGGCTTTCGGTGCAGTTGACGGAATTCCCTGATTTTCTTCGGAGGGGAGACAATCAAACCTGAGAGGGAGGGTAAAATGAAAAAAAATTTATGGTTGAGTTTCGGTTTAGTTTTCCTGTTGTTTCTGGGATTTCTTTTGGCCCCCGCCTCCCAAACAGAGGCTCAAAATGTCATAAAATGGAAGGGGCAGGAAACTTTTCCAACGAAGCTCCCGGCTTACGGTCCCTTCGCCGTTGGTAAGACGGGGGTTCATGCCATCGCCCGGGAGTGGACGGAGTGGGTCAAACATATCACCGGCGGACGTCTGGTCATTGATTGGGCGGAACCGCGGGCCATTTTCCCGCCTTTTGAGGGGGATTTGGCAGTCGGCCGGGGGGTAGTTCAGATCGCGGTTTCCTACGGAGCTTATTACACCGGGAGGATTCCAGAAGCGGATGTCGAAACCGGACTGGTCTTCGCCTGGCCAAACGCGCAGGTGGAGTATGACTGCTTGTATAACTATGGGCTCTATGCGGAATTGAAAAAGGTCTATGCCGAACGGAATATCCATTGGTACCCTTTGCAGACAGATGCGATTGTGAGTATCGGGACGACGTTCCCCGCACCGACTTCCGCGGCGATCAAGGGTAAAAAGATAAGGGCCGTTGGAATCTGGGGCGATTACATTGCCATGCTTGGAGGCAGTCCGGTTCCACTCCCCTGGGGGGAAATCTACATGGGCTTGAAGCTGGGGACCATTGATGGATGGGTGGCTGGCTCGGGAACGCTGGAGGAACTAAAGCTGAAGGAGGTTGCCAAGGGTATCGTTTACCATCCCCGGATCTCCAATGCCCCCTGCAACCTCCTCATTAACATGAAGGCGTTTAAAGCCCTGCCCAAGGACATACAGGACTTGCTGGAATCTACCAACCGATATGTTTTGCACTCTTTGTCTCACAGATGGCAACAGCAGTGCAGCTGGGTGATAGCGGATGCGCAGGAAAAATACGGGGTCATCCCTTACACCTGGCCCCAGGAGGATGTTAACAAGGTAACCCAGCAGGCGGCGGATACCCTTTACCCCAAAGTGGCCGCCAAAAGCGCAAGGTGTGCCAAGTTAGTAAATATCATAAAAAAGCAGATGAAAGACTACGGCCGGATCAAATGACCCGGATGGGGAAAAAACCTAACCCGATAAATCAGGAAGGATAAAAAGCAACCGAGACCTAGCCCTTCTCTTAAGCTGAGAAAGAGATGTGCCTGTTTAACCACGGATGGAAACGGGAAGGGCTGGGTTGGGCTCCGATGGCTGCGAAGGGAAAGCTCTTCGCAGACTCAGCGGAGGGGATAAAAAGGGGAAAAATCGGTAACCGGCGCTCTGAAACCGGTTGAGGGGTTTAGCACCATGAAAAGCTTCTGCCGCTTTGTCGACTCGTTGAATGAACGGGTGGGAAATATTTCCGGCTGGTTGATTATTCCTCTGACTGCGGTGGTAACCTACGATGTGATCCTCCGGTACGTATTCAACCGGCCTACCGTTTGGGCCTGGGACATCAACATCCAGCTTCTCGGCGCCCTTGTGGTTCTCGGCGGTGGCTATGCGCTTTTTCACGACGCCCATATTGGAGTCGATGCGCTGGTGATGCAGCTTTCGCCAAGACGGCGGGCCATCTTAGATCTGATCACCTCTGCGTTTTTTTTCTTCGGTGTCGGGGTCCTGCTGTGGAAAGCAGCCTCGGATGCCTGGTTCTCCCTGCAAATCAAAGAACTCTATTCCAGCGTTTTTATGCCCCCGATCTATCCCTTTAAAATTCTCATGGTTGTCGGAATTTTTCTTCTGTTGCTCCAGGGAATGGCGAAGTTCTTTCGCGACCTCATGACAGTAACCTCCACGGAGATGAAAGGGAAACCATGAACATCGGAACGATCACCCTTTTCATCTGGGGTACCCTTCTATTATTGCTGCTGACCGGTTTTCCGGTGGCTTTCTCCATGTTGGGTGTCGCGGTAGCGGGTTACATTATCTTTGTCAGTCCGGAAGCCTTGTACACCATTTCCCCGATCGTCTTTCGCAGTGTGACAACTGACATCTATATAGCGATTCCCCTCTTTATCTTCATGGCAGCCGTGTTTCAAGTTTCGGGCGTCGGCGACCGCATGTACACCACGATGTATAAGTGGATGGCCGGTTTGAAGGGGGGGCTGGCCATTGGAACGGTGGCGATTTGTACCGTGGTGGCGGCCATGACTGGATTGGGGGGGACAGGCACGGTCACCATGGGTTTGTTGGCTTATCCAGCGAGGCTAAGATAAAAGGATGGCGATCGGATGCATTCCGGCAGGGGGGGCGTTAGGCCCCCTGATCCCGCCGAGCATTCCCATGATCCTGGTGGGAAACCTCAGCGGCGTTTCCGTGGGGAAACTCTTTATGGCCGGAATTCTCCCGGGTTTGATTTGTTCCGCCTTCTTTGTGGTCTATATTGCGATCAAATGCCTCCTAAACCCGAGTCTGGGCCCACCGATCCCGGCCGCAGAACGATCCACCTGGCGGGAAAAATTCGTTTCCCTCTGGGGGGTTTTGCCCCCGATCTTGTTGATTATCCTTGTCCTGGGGGGGATTTATACCGGCGCCTGCACCCCGAGTGAGGCGGGCGGCATAGGTGCTGCTGGGGCTCTCATCTGCTCTGCTTGCTACGGCAATTTCAACCGAAAGAACTTGTGGTGGGCCGTAACAACGACCATGAGAGTGAATGCGATGGTGATGTGGCTGGTCATTGGCGGGGCCAGCTTTTCCTCCCTCAACGGCATCACGGGCGTCACTCACTTCATCCGCGACATTCTCGTGGCGTTGCCTTTAAGCCCCCTGGGCGTCTTGCTTCTGATGCTGGTCATCCTTTTCATTATGGGGATGTTCATCGAGAATGCCTCTATCATCATGATATGCCTTCCGATTATGATGCCGGCGGCAATAGAACTTAAATTCGACCCCCTATGGTTCGGTCTCGTCTTCACCATGATGGTCATCATCGGAATGATAACCCCGATCTTCGGCTATAACCTGTTTTATTTTAAAGGCTTGGGTCACGAAGACGTGGACATGGTGGATATCTACATAGCCATTTTCCCCTACATCCCCCTCATGCTTGTTAGCCTTGCATTATGCATTATTTTCCCACAGATCGTTTTGTGGATTCCGAGCATGATGATTCGGTAATCGCCTCAATCTGCGGGCAAAGACTTTATTTTCCTGAATCCACTATTCCTTTCCCCAAGGGTGCGAAGATTCGGGGTGGCAGATGAAGAAGGGAACCGTTCGGACGATTGTTTTGCTGGCGACTCTGGACACCAAAGGACTGGCGACTGGATATATTCGGGATCAGATCCGGGCTCGGGGACATAAAACCATCGTGATCGATGCCGGCATTCTGGACAAGCCTGAGGTTCAGGCCGATATCAGCAGAGAGGAAGTAGCCAGGGCAGGGGGTACAAGCCTCGACGAATTGCTCCTCAGGGCTCAAAAGACTTCGGATCGGATGCAAATCATTCAAGTCATGATCGAAGGGGCCGCCCGGACGGTTAAAAAGCTCTATGATCAGGGGAAAGTGGACGGTCTCCTTTCTGTCGGGGGCTCCATGGGAACGGCCATTGGGGTGGGGGCCATGAAAAATCTCCCCTTGGGAATTCCGAAACTGATGGTGGCGACCCATTTCTATCCCCAGGCCCTGGTAAGCGAGAGTGACCTGACGGTTATGCAATGCCCCGCCGACATTATGGGTCTGAATCCGGTCATCAATTTTACCTTTGCCCAGGCGGCCAGCGCCATTTGCGCCATGGCTGAGGTCAAGAGGGAAGGGAAAAAAATCAGGCCCCTGGTGGCGATGACCGGCCTCGGCGTAACGACTCCCGCCGTCATGAAGCTTCAAAAGCTTTTCGAAACCATGGGCTACGATAACGTTGTTTTCCACGGAAACTCCGAGGTCATGGATGAGCTGGTGGAGGAGGGGGTGATCGATGGGATCATGGATTTCTCCCCCCAGGAACTCCTGCGGATCTTCGTCATGAAGGAATGGCCCTGGAGGAAGTCAAGGCTGGAATCCGCCGGACGCAAAGGGCTTCCTCAGGTCATTGTCCCGGGGAGCCTGGATATGATCGTGCTGCGAGTGGCCAAAGACAACCTTCCCACTCCCTATAAAAACAGGAAAATCTACATGCACGGGCCCTTTATTACCGCCATTCGGACAAATGTGGAGGAGCTAAATCAGGTCGCTGAGATTATGGCGGACAAAATGAATCGCTCTACGGGTCCTGGTGCGGTGGTCTTTCCGCTGCGAGGATTTTCCGCCATCGATAAAGAGGGCTTCGCATTCTATGATCCGCAAACCAACGGGTCCTTTTTGAAGGGGCTTAAAGAGAAGCTGAAAAAAGGGGTTGAGATTATCGAGGTGGATGCCCATATTCTGGACGATGCCTTCGTTAAAGAAGTGGCCCGAATTTATGATAGCATGGCCAAGAGGGCAATGATTCGTCCCGGCTAAAGGAGTCTTGGGCAAAAAGATCCCCCTCTCGTTGCAAGAAATGTTTGCCCTTTCCCGTGCCCCGCTTGGGGGGTGACCCTTAGAAACGGATGAAAATGTTTTATCATTGCAAATAATTGGAATGTGCCCACGCCAGAGTCGCTCTCGAATCCCTCCAGGTCGCTACCTGAGAAAGGAGGAGGATTTTCTAACGAAGACAAGGTCGTGTTTAGGGATCAGAATTGGGCCGCAGAAAAGAAGGAGAAGAAGCGGCTGGTCATGATGATGGTCATATCCCACCTGGACCACAGGGGGGCAATGAATACATGAAATTACCCAATACAGGAGAAAGGAGAAAAGGATGAAAGAATACACCCTCATTCCCCTTCCGATCGGGAAGATTTTACTCGACAAGAGCATGATGACCTACCGTCTCAACATGGGAGAGAAGATTGAAATTCCCTATTTTTGCTGGTACGTCAAGGGGGCGGAGAAAAATATTATCATCGACACGGGAATCGACGCGGCCCATGCCATGAAGTACCACTCCAGCCGATCCCCGGTGCGGTTCACGGACATCCAGTCATTTGAGGATGCGCTGGGTTCGCAGGGGCTGAAGCCTGAAGACATAGAGTATGTAATCCAGACCCACGGCGCGTATGACCATACGGGCAATACGGCAAAATGCAAGAATGCCACTGTTTTTATGCAGGAAGAGGAGTGGAAGTTTGCCATGGCACCCCATCCAGTTTTGCGGGAGATCTACCAACCCCACCTGTTGAGCGGGTGGCATCGGCTGCAGTTGGTCCGGGGGGATGTGCCGAATCTTTTTCCGGGGATTGATCTGATCTTTGCACCCGGGCATGGTCCTGGGGTTCAAGCGGTGTCCGTCAATACGAAAAAGGGGAAGGCGGTCATCAGCGGTTTCTGCTGCGTACAGGATAACTTTGTTCCTCGCGAAGATATGAAACCCTATTATCCGGTCACGCCCTCGGGGATTCATGTTGACCCTCTGCAGGCTTTTGAAAGCATGGTCAGGGTGGCCGGACTGGCCGACATTCTGCTGCCTCAACACGAACCTTCCCTCTTGAAGGTAAAAAGCATTCCCTGATTTTCAAGATCGCCTGCCCCGGGCGGAATTGAATTTCCGATCGTGCGAGGACCCAAAATGGAACGTAAAAAAATAGCCCCACAGGATCTTCTGGCCAAGAAGCAGCAGGGGAAAAAAATTGTGCGGGTGGTCTGCTATGACTATCCCATGGCTTTGCTCGCCGACCGTGCCGAAGTGGATTCGATCCTGGTGGGTGATTCCGTGGGGATGGTCGTAGGGGGAATAAGCTCTACGATTCCCATTACGATGGAGGAGATGATCTACCACTGCCGAATGGTCATGCGGGCGGTCAAATACGCCCTCGTTGTGGGCGATCTTCCTTTCTTGTCCTACCAGACCGACATTCGAGACGCCATTTTCAATGCCGGTCTTTTAATGAAGAATGGCGGGGTCGATGCGGTGAAATTGGAAGGTGGAAGGGAATTTGCTCCCACCGTAAAGGCTATTGTGAATGCGGGGATCCCGGTGATGGGGCATATCGGTCTCACTCCTCAGACGGTCTCCAAGCTCGGAGGGTTTAAGGTCCAGGGCACCGATACGGCGACGGCCCGTAAGCTCGTTGAGGATGCCCTCGCCCTGGAGTCTGCGGGAATATTCATGCTGACGATGGAATGCGTGCCCGACCGGCTGGCGGAGTTCATCAGCAAGAAGCTTACGATCCCGGTGACCGGAATTGGCAGCGGCCCATACACGGATGGACAGACTCTAAACCTTTATGACCTGGTTGGACTCTTCGAAAAATTTACCCCTAAATTTGTGAAAAAATACACGAACCTTTCTCAGGAAATCCTGAAGGCCTTACAGAATTTCAAGGAAGAGGTGGAAAAAGGAGTCTTTCCCGGATCGGAGCACAGTTTTCATATGAAGGACGAAGTATTAAAGGAGGTATTAGAAGGCCAAGGGAAAGGACCGCTTTCCTGAGTCTTCCGGGAGGGAGTCCCCGGAAATACCGCTGATTTGAGGAGCGTCCGTCACCCCATCTGCCGGGACCCCGGGTTCAACTGCTCCCAATCCTCTCCATTCTGGATGGGGTACGATTGATTTCAAATCCTGGGCAGGTCCGCCGGCTGAAGATTGCCAGGGGCTTTGGCCTTCATCCAGGCACTTTTCAGGGCATATTTGCCCCACACCTTCGCCATCTCTCTCCGATAAGGGGCGGATGCCCGAACGGGAATGCCGGGATAGGGACGAGATTCCTCAGCAGGAACTAGCGCAGCTTTTTCGATGAGGGTCGCATTCAGACGGTTTTCGGGAAGGAGAGATTCAGCCTTCTTGAGCCGAAGGGGGATCGGCCCGCAGGCTCCCAGGATCCTGCGGGCCTCCTGGCATGTTCCATACCGAAACAGGAGGATTCATGGAGAAAATTACCGAGAACGTCTACGCGGCCACCGATATCCGAGGATGCAACCCCGGCTACGTGATGACCAGAGATGGGGCTGTGATCATCGATACTCCGCAACTGCCGACGAAAGCCGTGGCCATGCGCGAAGAAGTCCTGAAGAAAGGCCCCATCCGTTACCTGATCAATACGGAACACCATATCGATCACATCTTTGGCAACTATTTCTTCACTGGATTGTGCCCGGTGGTCGCCCATGAACACATTTTGAAGGATTTTGGCGTCGTGTCCTCGGGCACCCCTTATTCCTACAGCTTAGAAGTCGTTAAGAAAGATGATCCCGAGGGAATATCCTTAATGCCTCCGGAAAAAGATTTCCACTTGAATCCGCCCACGATCCTTTTTAGTCATGGCCTGAAACTCTGGGTCGGGGACCAAGTCTTCGAATTATTCCACACTCCCGGACATACCCGGGGGCAGATCGCCGTCTATGTGCCCAAAGAAAAAGTCGTCTTCGTGGGGGATACAATCTTCTGCGAGTGCCAGACTTGGTTTCATGCGGCAGACCCGGATGCGTGGCTATGGTCGTTGGACTTCCTAAAAACTCTGGATGTGGACCATATCGTCCCCGGGCACGGGCCTATCTGCAATAAGGATTACATCATGAAGCAGAGCGCTTTCATACGGGAATGGGTGACTGCCGTAGCGGTGGGAATGGCCAAAGGATGGGGCCTTCAGGAATGCACCCAGCGAATCAGTTTCCTTGACCGCTTCCCTGTGGATATCGGTCAAGAAGCCGCGGGCCCGATGATCCAGGAAAAGGCTGTCGAGCGGATCTACAGCTTCCTCCATGGGAAGATTGAACGGTATCGGTAGAAAAATAAAGGGCCCGCGAGCCGTCTCTTATCACTGATCAATGTCTTGGGAAATGGGAGTCCGTCCATGTCAAGGAAAGAACCTTCTTTTCCATTGCCATCCGTGGTGGGAAAAAGCATCCCTCGGGTTGATGCCCTCGATAAAGTCCTGGGCCGCGCCCAGTTTACCGCTGATTTGCAGCGCAATTTTCCTGGTCTGCTCCACATTAAAACGCTCCGCAGCCCCTTCCCGCATGCCCGGATTGTAAGACTGGAAACCTCGGCGGCTGAAAACCTGCCCGGGGTGCGCGCTTTGGTAACCGGAAAGGATTGTCCGGAAAGGATCAACGCTCGGGCTCCCCGAATCCTGGCTCTGGAAGAGGCCATTTGGGCCGGTGAAGGCATCGCCGCCGTCGCGGCCGAATCTCTGCAGATTGCCGAGGAAGCCATCGGTCTCATCCGGGTTGAATACGAGGAACTTCCCTACGTCCTCGACGTGGAGGAAGCTATGAAGCCTGATCCCCCGGCGGTGGTGGACCGGCGGTTGGGAAAATACC
>LJUR01000250.1 GCA_001304105.1 Deltaproteobacteria bacterium SM23_61 | reverse complement strand
GGGGCGCCCGGCCGGGCGCCCGAGGGGCCCGCCTCACCTTGCGGAAGCACGAGAGTATCTCCTTTGGGAAGTTTTTGCCCGCCGATGCTTTTTGTGCATAACGCACTTGCTCCCGGTCCACAAGCTTGCTTTCCCCCAAGAAAAAGAGTCTCAAAAGTGAAGGGGGGCAAGATGGCAATACTCCTTGACTCTGCCGGGCTTCTCTGGTAGTTATTCCTGGGAAGAAAAAAATAGGCCTCACCTCTTTAGCTTCCGGCGTTCATTCCAGACGATGCCATTTGGGGGAGAAAGAAAATGACCTCGCGAGAAAGGGTCCTGGCGGCCCTGAACCTGAAGCAACCCGACCGCGTTCCCTGGGTGGAGAGCAGCGTGCATAACACCCTGGCTGAAAAAATTCTGCAGCGGTCCGACTTCGAGAAAGCCTCGGTAACCCAGCTCTTCGCCATGCCCGGAGCAAGGATCCCCCCGGCCATCCTCGAAGTGCTGGCCATCGACAACCTGAACTTCAGCGTGGCCCCGCCCCGGTTCGTCAAGAGCCAGAACGTGGAAGAGATGGACATGATCATGGACGGGTTGATCAAGACGGAGGCGGACCTGGCCAGGATCGTCCTGCCCGACCCGCAATCCGATGATTTCTACCAGCCGGCGCGGGAATTTGCGGCCAAATACAGGGGAAGCGGCAAGGCGCTCTGCATCACCACCCGCATGGGGATCAGCAACACCTACCTGAGCATGGGGATCGAGCACTTCAGCCTCCAGCTTTACGAAAACCTCGATTTTGTCGTCAGGGTCCTGGATCTCTTCATCGATTGGGCTTGCAAGGCCATGCCCAAGATCAACGAACTCCCAAGACCTTTCGCGAGCTTTTCCTCCCCCGGATGAAAAAGGTAGCCGATCGAATGAAGCTCCCCTGGATCTACCACAGCGACGGGAACCTGTTGCCCATCCTAGATGACCTGCTTACCCTGGGGATGGACGGGATCGCTAACATCGAGCCCAATGCCATGGATATTAACGATCTCAAGAAAAGATACGGGAACCGGGTCTGCCTGGTGGGGAATATCGATCTTCACTATACCCTTACCCAGGGAACACCGGAGGAGACCGAGGCGGAAGTCAAGAAAAGGATCCAGGAAGTGGGCAAAGGAGGGGGGTACATCCTGGCCAGCTCCAACAGCCTCGCCGGTTACTGTAAGCCCGAAAACGTCCTGGCCATGCACCGGGCGCTCCTGAAATACGGCAACTATTGAACGGGGAATAACCTTCTTTGGCCCTGACGATGCCGGATCAGGCGGATTTGTAAACGCTCTTCCCTCCGATAATGACTTCCTCCACCTTGATGTCCTTGATCCTTTCTGGGACCCCGGTCGGGGAATTGTCGACCCAAATGTTGAGATCCGCCAGTTTCCCTGCTTCAACCGAGCGGCATTATCGACTTGATCCCGGCAGGAATATTCATTAGAATCTTCGAAAAAGGCTTAAACTGAACGGACAGAGCAAGGAGATTTTATGGAAAAATTGTATCTCTACCAGTGGACCTGGCCTGAAATCAAGGCTTATCTGAAGAAAGACAGCGTCATGATCGTCCCTTTTGGATCGACCGAACAGCACGGCCTGCACCTTCCTCTGGGCAACGACGCCCTGGTGGCCATTCGCCTGGCGGAAGACGCCGCCCGGATCACCAAGACGATCGTGGCCCCTCCCTGCTGGTACGGATGGTCCCCCCATCACATGGCTTATCCGGGGACGATCTCCATTACCCCGGAGACCCTGACCCGGGTGCTCTATGAAGTCCTGCGTAGCCTGATCTACCACGGCTTCAAGCGGCTCATCGTCATCAACGGTCACCGCATGGCTAACCTGCCACCCCTGCAGATTGCCGCCAACCGCATTCGGAATGAGACCGGGGCCTATGTCACCATCGCCGATCCTTTCTATCTCGGGGATACGGTGTCCCGGAAGATCAAGGAATCTCCCCCGGGAGGAGTCGGCCACGCGGAGGAGTTGGAAACCTCCCACATGATGCACATCTATCCCGAACTGGTGAACATAAAGAAGGCGGTAAAGAATCTTCCCCCGAAGAAGAAATTTCATGTGTCCGACCCCTATGTGATAACCGATCGAACGTTCACCCCTTCATCCCTGGAGAGTTTCCGAAAAATCACCGAGCCGAGCGGAGTCACGGGGGATCCGACGCTGGCCACGGTAGAGAAGGGCAAAAAACTGCACAAGGCCCTGGTGGACAACCTGGTGGAACTGATCAAGCTGGCCCGCAAGGAAAAAGTTGTTCTGAAGCCGGTAACTCCTTGTTTTTAATGAAAATAGGGAATGCGCCCTGAACCACGTAGGGTTCAGGGCTGCCCTGCACTCCACGTAGTGCAGGGCGGATTTTTGGGTATTTCAGCTGCCAGGAAACTACTCTTTTGGACCTTTTGGGTTTGATTTGACAAAAAAGGGAATCTGGAGTATTTTAAAACCTCCAATAATCCAGAGAAGTTGAAGAAAAAAAGAAACATTCCATGGCTGGCCAAAATCATTTTCTTCTGACCATCCGAAACCTCCACACTTATTTTTTCACCGATGAGGGAGTGGCCAAGGCCGTCGACGGCGTGGACCTGGAGCTGAAAGAAGGAGGAACGCTGGGGGTCGTCGGAGAATCGGGCTGCGGGAAGAGCGTCACCGCCCTCTCGGTCATGCGACTCATCCCCGATCCTCCGGGAAAGATCACCCAAGGAGAAATTTTCTTCGGCGGAACAAACCTGCTGAAGCTTTCTGAGGCGGAGATGCGCAAGATCCGGGGCCGCTCCATCTCCATGATCTTCCAGGAACCCATGACCTCCTTGAATCCGGTCTTCCAGATCGGCGACCAGATCTCGGAGGTCCTGCGTCTGCACGAAGGCCTGCCCCGAAAAGAGGCCTGGGATCGGTCCGTCGAGATGCTCAAATTGGTGGGAATTCCCTCCCCGGAACGGCGGGTCCAGGAATATCCCCACCAGTTGAGCGGAGGCATGCGCCAGCGGGCCATGATCGCCATGGCCCTGGCCTGCAGCCCGAAATTGATGATTGCCGACGAGCCGACTACGGCTTTGGATGTGACCATCCAGGCACAGATTCTGGAATTGATGAACCGCCTCCAGAAGGACAAGGGAATGTCGGTAATTCTGATTACCCACAACCTGGGGGTGATCGCCGAGACGGCCGAGAAAGTGGCGGTCATGTATGCGGGGCGGGTCGTGGAGTATGCCGAGGTGAAGCCGATCTTTGGCAACCCGATGCACCCCTACACGCAGGGCCTTCTCAAATCGATCCCCCGATTGGATGAAGAGCACGCCCGTAAGGCAAGGTTGGAGGCGATCCCCGGGTTGGTTCCTTCCCTGCTGGAACTCCCCCCGGGATGCAAGTTCTCCAACCGGTGTAAATATGTCTTCGAGAAGTGTATGGAAGAACCGCAGTTGACCGGAGCAGCGCCTGGACATATGGTGCGGTGTTGGTTGCATGAGAAAAAATAGCGATCAGCGATCAGCGGTCGGCGGTCCGCGGTCAACGGTCGGGAATAATAAAAAGATGAACGCCAACGGAAACCTGGTTGAAGTTAAAGGGCTGAAGAAATTTTTTCCGGTGCGGGCTCATTTTTTATCCCGGTCGAAGACTTTCGTCCAGGCCGTGGTGGGGGTCAACCTGACCATCCGCCGGGGTGAGACCCTGGGGCTGGTGGGCGAATCGGGATGCGGCAAATCCACCCTGGGCCGTCTGATCCTCCGTCTCGAAGAACCCACCGAGGGGAATATCTTCTTCGAGGGCGAGGATATTATTCAGTACGACTCCGAGCGGCTGCGCCAGCTGCGGCGGCAGATGCAGATCATCTTCCAGGATCCCTATTCTTCCCTGAACCCCCGTAAGACTGTCGGCTCCATCATCGAGGAGCCCCTGATCATCCACAAGATCGGCACCCGGAAAGAGAGGCAGGAAAGGGTTCTCAAGCTGATCGAGGTAGTCGGGCTGCGGCCGGAGCATATCAACCGCTATCCCCACGAGTTCAGCGGCGGACAGCGGCAGCGCATCGGGATCGCCCGGGCCCTGGCCCTGAATCCCAAGCTGATCATCGCCGACGAGCCCGTGTCGGCTCTGGACGTTTCCATCCAGGCCCAGGTGCTCAACCTCCTGGAAGACCTGCAGGACGAGTTTCACCTGACCTATCTCTTCATTGCCCACGACCTTCATGTGGTCGAGCACATCAGCGACCGGATCTGCGTGATGCACCTGGGACGGATTGCCGAGCTGGCCATGAGCGACGATCTCTACCGCGACCCCAAACACCCTTATACTCAGGCGCTGCTTTCCGCCAACCCCATACCGGACCCAACCCTGGAGCGGAAGCGGATCATCTTGCAGGGGGAGGTTCCCAGCCCCATCAACCCCCCCGCGGGCTGCAATTTCCACACCCGCTGCCCGTATAAATTCGAGCCCTGCCCCGTCGAGATTCCCCCTCTCCTGGAAATCGAGCCCAACCACTGGGTGGCCTGCCATCTCCACGGCCCTAAAAAATAAAGGCAAATTTAACCACAGAGAGCACAGAGCACACGGAGGTTAAATAGAAGAAAAACGACAAAAATTTTTTTCGAGTCCTGGGGCTTTTCGCTTGTTATTCTGCACTCCTTTTCCCACGAAGGTTCATCTTTTTAAAATGATTGATGTTTTCTTTCATGATATCTTTTATTCAAGCTTATCCGCGTTCATCCTCCTGTAAATATGTTTTTGTAATTTCTTTAAAACTCTGTGATCTCTGCGTGCTCTGTGGTTAAAAATATGGAGGTGCTTATGCCGGATCGGATCGACATGAACAGCGATATGGGAGAGAGTTTCGGCGTCTACAAGCTGGGCCGGGATGCGGAAGTGATGGACTACATTTCCTCGGCCAACATCGCCTGTGGCTGGCATGCGGGGGACCCGATGGTGATGGAGCAGACGGTCCGAATGGCCAAGGAGAAAGGGGTGGGGGTCGGCGCCCACCCCGGGTATCCGGACCTGTTGGGGTTCGGGCGGAGGCGGCTGGACCTCTCTGCCGGCGAGATCGAAAATTACATGCTCTACCAGATGGGAGCGCTCTACGCCTTTGCCAAGGCCTATGAGCTGCCCCTGCAGCACATCAAGGCCCACGGCTCCCTGGGAAATTTGGCTTTCGTGGACCTGGAAGCTTCCAAGGCCATCGCCCGGGCCGCCCTCCGCTTTAGCAAGGACATCGTCTTTGTGGCCCTCACGGGAACCGTCATGGTCCAGGCAGCCAGGGAAATCGGGGTCCGATACGTGGAAGAGGCCTACGCCGACCGCGTGTACAACCCGGACGGGACGCTTCAGTCCAGGAAGATTGCCGGCTCGGTCATCCACGATCCGGAAAAGGCTGCCAAACAGGCTCTGACCATCGTGAAAGAAGGATACGTTATCGCCCATGACGGAACGAAAGTTGGGGTGAGGCCCCAGACCCTCTGTGTCCACGGGGACACGCCCACGGCCATCTCTATCCTCCAGAAGATCAGGGCAGAACTCAAAAAGGCCGGTATCGCGGTCAAACCCATGGGGCAGTAAGGAATGGATGAAGCTCCCAGGGTACGGCCCGCCGGAGACCAGGCCTTGCTCGTTGAATTCGGGACGGAAATCAGCCCGGAAGTGAACCGGCGGGTCCAGGAATTCTTCCGCAAGGCAAGCGGTCATAGAGTTCCCGGAATCGGGGAAATGATCTCCTCCTACTGCTCGGCCCTGGTGTACTACGACCCTTTTCTTCTTTCCTTTTCCGAGATGACCGCCTGGGCCAGAGAGTTCCTGGGCCCAAGGCCGGCAGAAGAGGAAGCACCCGTCGCTGTGAAAGAGGTGCCCGTTCTCTACGGAGGGGAAAACGGACCTGACCTTTCCTTTGTGGCCCAGCACAACCAGATCTCCGAGGAAGAAGTAATCCGCCTGCACACCGGGCAAACTTATCGCGTCTACGTGGTGGGATTCTCTCCCGGGTTTACGGCCATGGGAATCGTACCCCCCAAGATTCAGGCCCCCCGTTTGGCCAGCCCGAGGACCAAAGTCCTGGCGGGGTCGGTGGGAATCGGGGGCCTTGGCAGCTCATCGGTCGAACCCCCCTCAGGCTTTTTGACCTTGAAAAGAGTCCGCCTTCTTTTTTCCAGGCCGGCGACTACGCCCGATTTTATGCGATCGACGAGAGGGAATTCAAAGAAATATTGAATAGAAAAATTTAATGGGACACAGATTAACACAGATAAACACAGATTTTATATTCGCAAAAAGCGAAAGACGAAACACCTAAGGGTACACGGAAAAACGCGGATACACACGGATAAAGATTCATGGAAAAATCCAAAAAAAATTTGGGTTCCAAAAATTTTTTGCATCCAGGTCTTTGCTGAAGAGAAATCTCTGCGGGCTCTGCGAGCTCTGCGGTTAAATATTTTCTTTTATGATCGAAGTTATTAAACCAGGTCTCTTCACCACCATCCAGGACCAGGGACGCTGGGGCTATCAGAGCTACGGCGTGGGCATTGCCGGGGCGCTGGACCCCTTCGCCCTTTCGGCGGCAAATCTTCT
>LJUR01000029.1 GCA_001304105.1 Deltaproteobacteria bacterium SM23_61 | reverse complement strand
CCTTTTCCCCCTGAACCTTTTGGACCTCGATCCTTCCCTCTTTGGCCCCGACCTCTTCCGCTGGAGCGAACTCTGCGTATGAGGGTGGGATGTATCCGGGGTTGATCCAGTCCAGGGGCTTAAATTCGGCAAACTGGATGAGGGTCCCGAAAGCATGTTTGGGATGGATATACATTTCTTTCCATCCGGGAAAAGGCTCCCCCAGGCCGAAAGTGGGAATCCCGTTCTCTTCCAGCTTTCGGTGGACCTTTTGGAGGTCATTCACCTGGATGGTGATGTGGTGAGGTCCTTCTCCGCGATGGTCTAAAAATTTCTGCACGAAGCCGTCCTTTTCCAGAGGACCGATGAGTTCGATGAAGCAAGAAGTGCCCAGCTCAATGGTGGTCCAGCGGTACTTCTCCCGGGGCACCGGGGCTTCGAATAGGTTTTTCCCTCCCAGAACATCGATGAAAAAAGCCTTGGCCTTGGCTTGGTCCCTCACGGCAATGGAAACGTGGTCAATCCTCCGAATCATGATCTCCTCCCCGCCCGCGGATATTCAATCTGCCCTTTTTACCTAACATGTTTCCCCCGGAAATCGCAAGATCTCCGGCGGTCGATCCTGATTCCTGGTTACCGGTTACTCGCTTTTCGCCATCAACCAGGTACCCATGACCGGCAACGATTTTTTCTAGTTGACCCCGGCCTGAAAATATATTAGTTTAGTAAGTGATTACTAATTAAGCAGCGGCGGGGGGAAAAGCATGGGAAATCGAATGACGGCAGAGGCCCGCAGGGGGCAGATCCTGCGCGGGGCCATGGAGCTCTTTGCCGAAAAAGGTTTCCGCGGGGCCACGACCCGGGAAATTTCCCGGCACCTGGGGATCAGCGAAGCCCTCATGTTCAAATATTTCCCCAGCAAGGAAGCCCTCTACCGCGCGATCATCCAAAAAAGAACCGATGGGTCCGAAGAGATGTTCTTCCCCAAGGAAGCCGTTCAGGCCAAAGACGACCGGGAGGTCTTCCGCTCGATTGCCTCCAACCTGATCGCCAGGAACACCGGAGACCCCACCTTCATGCGGCTCATCCTGTACAGCGCCCTGGAAGGCCACGAACTCTCCCGCATCTTTTTCGAAAACCATGTCATGGGGAAAACCCGTTTGTTGGCGGACTATATCCGCCAGCGAATCAAGGAAAAGGCCTTCAAGCCGGTCCCTCCGCTTCTGGCAGCCAGGGCCTTCATGGGGATGATCATTCATTACGTCCAGTTCCGGGAAATTTACGGTATGAAAAGCCATATGAAATTCTCCCAGAAAAAGGCGGTTCACACCTTCGTGGACACCTTTTTGCAAGGGTTAACCGGAGTACCGAAAAAAAATGGCAACAGGAAACGAAACCCCCGCTCCTAAGGCCAAGAAAAAGAAGATCCTTTTCCTTCTCGTGATCCTTCTTTTGGGGATCGGGGGTTACTTTGGAATCAAGTGGATTTACTTCCGCTGGCATTATGTCTCCACCGATGATGCCCAAGTGAAGGGCAATTTGGTCAACCTGAGCGCCAAAGTCTCGGCCCGGATCGAACGGATGCGGGTCGAGGAGGGAGATTCGGTCGAAGCCGGACAAATCCTCGTGGAACTGGACCCCAAGGATTACCTGGCCGCCCGGGCCCAGGCCCAGGCCAGCCTGGAGATGGCCCGCCAGGACCTGGCCAAGGCAATCCCCCAGCTCGCTCTGACCCGGGACCGGGTTCTGCAGGGAATTGACGCGGCGGATGCCTCCTACAAGGAAGCCCTGGAGGGACTGAAATTTGCTCAAAATGATGCCGCCTTGCAGGCGGACCGGGTGCAGAAGGACATCGATCGGGCCCAAGCCGGTCTCAAGGCGGCCCGAGCCAGGGTGATCGAAGCCAAAGCCACGATGGACAACGCTCAGAAGGAGTTCGAGCGGCAACAGGAATTGTTCAAGAATAAATACATAGCCGAAAATGCCCGGGACGCGGCGGAGACAGCCTGGCAGGTGGCGCAGAGCAAACATCAGGCGGCCCTGGAGAATGAGCGCGAGGCCCTCTCCCAGCTGGAGTTGGCCGAAGCCAACCGGCGTTCCATTGAATTAAAGAAACAGACCATCCGGATTTCCGAACAGGTTTTGGAGAGGGCCAAAATCAGCTTGACCCTGGCCCAGGAAGAGAAGAAGCAGATTTCCATCCAGGAGAAGAATATTGAATTCCTGAAGGCCAAGGTTCAGGAGGCCGAAGCGGCTCTTCATCTGGCTGAACTCCGTCTCCAGGAAACCAAAGTCATGACCCCCATATCCGGGGTCATCTCCAAGCGCTATGCCGATCAAGGACAGTTGGTCCAGCCCGGCCAGCCTCTTCTGGTGGTGAATGACCCGTCCGAAAAATGGGTCGTGGCCAACGTGGAAGAAACCAAGGTGCGAAAGGTCCACCGGGGGTCGAAGGCCAGAGTCGAAGTGGATGCTTTTCCGGGCCGCGACTTTGAGGGGAAGGTGGAATTCATCGGGGCGGCGGCGCTGTCGGAATTTGCCCTGCTTCCGGCGGAAAACCCCTCGGGGAACTTCGTAAAAATCACCCATCGCCTTCCGGTGCGCATATCGGTGAAAGACCCGGATCATCTCCTGAAGCCCGGGATGATGGTGGTGGTGGCCATAGAGGCGAAATAAAGCAGTTTCAGGTTTCAAGTTTCGGGTATCGAGTTAAGAGGCTCTCAATTTCAAAGACGAAATAATTGTTGCCGGTCGCCCGTTGCAGGTTGCCGGTTAAAGGCCGGGGAAAAGGAAGGGGTGACCGGCAACGGGGACGACGGAGCGAAAAGGCAAAGATGGACGGTCCCGATTCCAATCAACAAGCCAGCAAATGGTCGGTCCTGAGCGTGGTCATTCTGGGCTCTTTCATGCCCATCCTGGACAGCAACATCGTCAACGTGGCTTTGCCCAAGATGATGGCCAATTTCTCCGCCACCGTGGACCAGATTGAGTGGGTCGTCACGGGATACATGATCGCCTTTGCCATCTCCATGCCGGCCACCAGCTGGCTTCAGAGCCGATATGGAATCAAGGAAGTTTTCATCGCCAGCCTGGCCCTATTTATTCTTGGTTCCGTCCTCTGCGGCATGGCCTGGGATAAAGATTCCCTGATCTTTTTTCGGGCGATCCAGGCCGTCGGGGGAGGGGCCATGATGCCCACCGGGCTCACCCTGGTCTCGCAAGCCTTTCCACCCCAGGAGCGGGGGATGGCCATGGGAATCTGGTCCATCGGGGCAATGGTGGCCCCCAGCGTGGGACCCTTCCTGGGGGGTTATCTGGTGGATGAAGTGAACTGGCGGTCGATCTTCTACATCAACGTTCCCGTAGGAGCCGTGACGGTTTTCGCCGCCCTCTGGGTTCTTAACGCTAGGCGGTCCTCCCGGCCTGCCAAGCCTTTTGACTTCCTCGGATTTTCGTGTTTTTCCGTTTTTCTGGCGACCCTCCTCATCGCCCTGGCTCAGGGTCAGCGGGAAGGTTGGGACTCCGATTATATTCTTTCCTGCTTCGGTCTAAGCCTGATCGGGTTAGCAGGCTTTTTGGTCTCCAGTTTCAGCAAAAAGGACCCGGTCATTGACCTCTGGCTTTTTGCCAACCATGATTTCGTCATGGCCAATATCGTGAATTTTGTCCGGGCGGTGGCCATCTTCGGGTCCATGTTTCTGCTGCCGCTTTACCTGCAGAACCTGATGAACTACACAGCCCTGCGCACGGGGATCATTCTAGTCCCCACGGCGATTAGCGTGGCGATCGTCTCCCCCTTCTCAGGCATGATTTCTGATCGAATCGGCCCTCGGATCCCCCTTTTCCTGGGAACCGTTCTGACGGCCTATTCCTTGTATCTTTACAAGGACATCTCCCTGAATTCAGATTACTGGTTCTTATTCTGGCCACAGGTTATGCGAGGGGTTGGCCTGGGCCTGATCAACGCCCCCCTGATGAGCGCAGCCCTCAATGCAGTCCGTCGAGAACAGACCAGCGATGCTTCCAGCTTCCTCACGGTCACCATGCAGGTCGGGGGGGCCTTTGGAGTGGCCCTGCTGGGGGCGACGCTGCAGCGGCGGGAGGTTTTCCATTACGCCCAATACGGGGAGTTGCTGAACAATGCTTTCTCCGCCCCGGTTTATCAGGCTCAGCGGGTCATGCAGGAGATTCTCCTGCGGGCGGGGTTCGATCCGGCCGAGGCGGTTGCCAAAGGGAAGACCCTTCTGGCCCTTTGGGTTCACCGGCAGGCCACGGCGGGCGGTTTTGCCGATGCTTTCTTTTTTTCAGCCCTGCTGGTCACCATCGGCATCCTCCCGGCTCTCTTGATCCGGAACCGGCATGCCGCCAAAAAAGCCGGGAGCGGGGTAATGGTGGAATAAAATTGCAAATGAAAAACAAATAGAATAAATTGCAATTCACGGCCTGAAAAATCAGGGGTTCCAGGGAGAGTGAACGGTACTCAAAAAGGGAAAGGGGATTCTGTCATGAGAAGATTGAGGGAAAAAGGGTTGGTCCGGGGGATCTTGAAATCGCTCATTTTCCTGTTCCTGGTCTGTTCCGGGGCGGCTTCTGCCCAAGAAGTCAGTCTTCCCCAACCGGGAAAACCTCTCTCCCTGAATGATTGCGTGGGCTTAGCCCTGAGGTTCAACCCGGCCCTCCGCTCCAACCAGGCCACGGTAGAGGCCCAGAAAGCCCGCGTCGAGCAGGCTCTGGCCGCGTATTACCCCCAGGTCAACCTCAACACGTCCTACAATTGGAACACCTTTAACTTCGTTTCCCTGGGGGGAACAACCCGGAGCTATACTTATAATTGGACCTTTGTGGATGTCTTCTCCGTGGGGCCGACGCTGAATCAGACCATCTATGACTTCGGCCGAACCGCCAACAGTGTAAAGATCAACCGGGAAAATGTTAAAGCCAGCGAACAGGACCTGGTCACCACCAGGCAGACCGTGATCCTGAACGTCCAGCAGGCCTATTTCGGAGTCCTCCAGAGTGAGCGGCTGGTCGAGGTGGCCAAGGAGGTCGTGGCCAACACCAAACAGCACCTGGACCAGGCCCAGGGGTTCTACCAGGCTGGCACCCGCCCGAAGATCGATGTGACCAAAGCCGAGGTGGACGCGGCCAATGCCCAGCTGGCGCTCATCCAGGCCAATAACAATTTCGCTGTCGCCCAGGTGACCTTGAACAACGCCATCGGCTTTACCCGACCCATCACCTTCCCCATGGAAGACATTCTGGGCTTTGCTCCCCGGGAATACCGATTGGAGGATATCGTCAAGACCGCTTACGACCAGCGTCCCGAAATCCTGCAAATAAAAGCCAGACAGCGCAGTCAGGAGGCAGCCATCGACCTGGCCCGGTCGAGCTACTACCCGATCCTCTCGGGAAATGCTCAATATCTTCTGCGGGGATATCACATGCCCAATGACATGACCTGGGATTTGTTTTTTGGGGCGACGCTCAGCATTCCCATCTTTACCGGGTTCTCTTCCTCCAACCAGGTGGCCGAACAACGGGCCAACATGAGAAATCTCATATCCCAGGAAGAGGCGTTGAAGCTGAACATCCGCCTGGAAGCGGAACAGGCCTACCTCAGCCAGAAACAATCGGCGGAACAGGTCCGGGTGACGGAGAAAACGGTGGAGCAGGCCCAGGAAAATTACGAGCTGGCCAGGGGGCGCTACCAGGTGGGGGTGGGGTCTCCGTTGGAGATCACCGATGCGGAGGTCCAGCTGGCCAATGCCAAAGCGAATTACATCCAGGCCCTCTACAATTACAAGGTTGCCGAAGCCAAGATTGAAAAAGCGATGGGGACGAATAAATAGAATGGCGGATGCTGGATTCTGGATTCCGGACATCCATAGAGCGGGTTTCCGATAAACCCTTAGGGAAGAAGAAATGAAAAGGACGATCATAGTACTGGTGATTATCGTTCTGGCGGGGCTGGTGGCCTTCCGGGCTGCCCAGGTTATTTCGGCGCGAAAAAATGAGGGCTCCAGAAAGGGCCCAATCGCAAAAGCTCCGCTGGTGGAAGTCGCCCCGGTGATCCAAGGCTTGATTGAAGAAAAAATCATCCGCACCGGGGATATTGTGCCCGAAGCCCAGGTGACGATCTACTCCAAAGTCCAGGGATGGGTGGAGAAGATTAATGTCCGGGAGGGAGACCGGGTGAAAGCTGGACATGTCCTGGCTACGCTCGACACCCGAGAAGCCGAAGCGGCCGTAGCCCAGGCCAAGGCCAGTCTGGAAGCAGCGGCGGCCCGGTTAAAGCAGGTCAAAGCAACCTCCGAAGAAGCCATTCAGTCGCAAGTCCAGCAGACCAAGGCCAACCTGGAGCTGGCCGAATCAGACCTGAAACGGGCCCGGGAACTGCACGAGAAGAATTTCATCGCCCGGCAGCAGCTGGATGAAGCGCGCACCAAGTATAACGTGGCCAAAGCGACCTACGACCTGGCCCTCAATAACCTAAGGCAAAGGACCTGGGAGAATGATATCGCCCTTGCCGAGGCCCAGGTGCGGCAGGCCAAAGCCACTCTCGACCTGACCCAGGTCCAACTGGCCAACTTGATCATCCTTTCCCCCATGAACGGAGGGGTCACCAAGCGCTATGTGGACCCGGGCACCATGGTAAAAGATACGACTCCCATCCTGACCCTGATGGATTTAAGTCAAGTAAAGATGGTGGTCAATGTCATCGAGAGGGAATTCGTCCACTTGCAGAAAGGCCAGGCCGTGAAGGTCACCGTTACCGCCTTCCCCAACCGGACCTTTCAAGGCCGCATCTCCATCATCACCCCGGCCCTGGAGCTCCAATCACGCACCGCAGAAATTCAAATCTCCATCCCCAACCCCGGTTACATTCTCAACCCCGGGATGTTCGGGCGAGCCGAGACCCTTCTCCGGTCTAATCCCGGGGCCCTGGTAATCCCCATCCAGGCCCTTGTCAACGAGGGAGACCGGGATCTCGTTTATATCTTTAAAGATGGCAACGCCCATCGCCGGGTGATCCGGAAAGGCCTGGTCCAGGACACTCAGGTGGAAGTCATGCAGGGGCTAAAAATCGGAGAGCAAGTGATCACCGCCGGCCAGGCATTTCTGAAAGACGGAATGCCGGTCAGGTTGCCGGCCCCATCTGTAGGGGCTGATAAAAAGGGAAGCAAGCCATGAATTTAGCCAGGTTCGCCCTCCGCAACCCCATCACCATTCTGATGGCTGTCTTGGGATCGATCGTTCTGGGGATCATCTCTTTCTCGAAATTGCCCGTGGATATGTTCCCGGACATCACCTTCCCCTCGATCACCGTGGCCACCTTCTACCCCGGAGCCAACCCCCAGGATATGGAGAGAATGGTCACCTACCCGGTGGAGAAGGCCGTCTCCACAGTAAACGGGGTGAGGTATGTCTCCTCCATCTCCCGGCAGGGAGCCTCCCTGGTTACGATCAATTTTAACTGGGGAACGAACCTGGACACTGCCCAGTCGGACGTTCTGCAGGCCGTGAACCTGATCCACGGAGACCTGCCCAAGGATGTCCAGTACCCAATCATCCGCAAATTTGACATCTCCCAGATTTCAGTCATCTTCATCGCCCTCATGGGGGGAGGGCTCAACGAAGGGCAGCTCTATGACCTGGCCTATAACGTCATTGAACCCGAGATCGAGCATGTGCCCAACGTGGCCTCGGCCCGAGTCGTGGGAGGAAAGATCCGGGAGATCCAGGTTCATTTTGACCGGCAACGCCTCCAGGCTTTCAACCTATCCCCGGAATCCATCATCCAGGCCGTCCAGCAGGCCAACCTGATCCTCCCCTCCGGGGATATCAAGGCCGGGCCCTATGATTACCGCTTGTTCACCGAGACCCAGTTCAGCCTGGTCCGCCCCATCGAAAACATCATCGTCACCAACGTGAACAAGCGCCCGGTATACATCCGCGACATCGGAATGGTGCGCGATGACTTCCAGGATCAGACCAATCTCATTCGGGTGAACGGCCAGCCCGCCGTAGCCCTGGCGGTGCAAAAAACTTCGGGGACCAACACGATCCAGGTCGTCGATGGGATCCGCGAGGCCATCCCCCAAATCCAGAAGCTGCTTCCGCCGGGCGTGGTCATGCTGGAACTCTTCGACCAATCCACTTACATCCGCAACTCCATCAAGACCCTTCAACACAAAGCCCTCTGGGGGTCGCTATTGGCCGTTCTGGTCATCCTGGTCTTCCTGCGCAACCTGCGCAGCACGCTGATTGTCTCTCTGTCCATCCCCATATCCATCGTCTGCGCCTTCATCCTTCTTTACTTTGCCGATCTCAGCCTGAATGTATTCACCCTGGGGGGGCTGGCCCTGGGGGTGGGGCGCCTGGTGGACGATGCCATCGTGGTGCTGGAAAATATCTTTCGCCACCGAAACGCGGGCAAGTCGCCCTACGATGCAGCCATTCAAGGGGCGGGAGAAGTGGGGCTGGCGGTTTTGGCCTCCACCATCACCACCATCATCGTCTTTCTGCCCGTGGCCTTCATCACCGGAATTGCCAAGCTGCTTTTCACCCCCCTCGCTTTGACCGTGGCCTTTTCCCTCATTGCCTCTTACTTTGTATCGCTGACGGTCATCCCGGTCCTTTCCCGCAAATACCTGGAGCCGGAGCACGAATTTTCCCCGACTTCACCCTCCCTCCTGGAGCGGATGAATTGGCGTTTCAAGAATTGGATCGACGCTCTCGATTCCAACTACCAGGCTGTCCTATCCTGGGCGCTGGACCATCGCAAAACAGTCATTCTTGCCGTGCTGGCGGTATTGCTGGGCAGCCTGCCATTGTATTTTTTCATCGGCAGTGAGTTCTTCCCGTCCATGGATGAGAGTCAGTTCCGTTTCTGGGTGCAGATGCCCGTAGGCACCCGCCTGGAGGAATCCGGCCGGGTTGCGGCCCAGATGGAGGAAATCATCCAGCAGACCATGGAGAAGGAGACCCGGGCTGTGCAGGTAAATTTCGGCATGCCCAGCGGGACTGTATCCGCCATCTGGTCGCAGAATACCGGCCCCCACATGGGGTATATCCGGGCGCGGCTGGTGAATCCGGGAGAAAGAAAACTATCCTCCGATGCTCTCATGGAAAAGCTCCGTCCCAGGCTTATGCAGGAATTCCCCGGGGTGCGAATCTTTTTTGTGTCGGGAGGAATCGTCAGCCGCCTTATTTCCTTCGGCTACGAAAATCCCATCGACGTGGAGATCCTGGGCTATGACCTGAAAAATGCCGAAAAGTTGGCCAAAGAGGTAGAGGGCATCGTCCGCTCAACCCCCGGGGCCAAGGATGTGCGCGTCAGCCGGGAACAGGATTATCCCCAGCAGAACATCGTCATCGACCGGGAGCGGGCCGCCCTGATGGGATTGAGCGTGGCCCAGGTGGCCAAGGCCGTCCAGACCTTCATCAATGGGTATCAAGCCTCCATTTTTTCCGATCCCCAGACCGGAAACCAGTATGACATCACCGTCCGCTCGCAGGAGTTGGATCGAAGGTCTTTGAGCGACCTCAGCCAGATTTTTGTGATGAACTCCCAGGGCCGGCCCATCTCCCTGGACAACATCGCCTCCATCTCGCCGGGGGCCGGCCCGATCCAGGTCGAGCGTAAATACCAGCAGCGGATCATCCACGTTACGGCCAACACGTTCGGCCGGGACCTGGGAAGCGTGGCCGCAGAAATCCAGGAGAAGCTGGACCGGCTCCAGATCCCGCCCAATTTCAAAATCAACCTGAGCGGCAGCGTGGAAAGCCAGCGCGAATCGTTCATTTCCCTGCTCGGTGCCTTGATCCTCGCGGTCATGCTCGTTTATATGGTCCTCGCCTCCCAGTTCAAGTCTCTCATTGATCCCTTTATCATCATGTTTTCCGTGCCCCTGGGATTGATCGGGGTCCTCTGGGCGCTCTTTTTGACCGAAACCAACCTTTCGGTGACCTCTTTTATGGGGGTCATCATGATGGCGGGGATCGCGGTCAGCAACGGAATCCTTCTGGTCGATTACACCAACCGCCTTCGCGGGCGGGGGATGGACTTGCGGGAGGCGGTCATCCTCGGCGGGCGGACGAGACTGAGGCCGATCCTGATGACCTCCTTCTGTACCATCCTGGCTCTGACTCCCATGGCCATCGGCCTGGGGGAAGGGTCGGAGTCCAACGCCCCCATGGCCATTGCAGTCATCGGGGGGCTTTCAGTCTCCACGCTCCTTACATTGGTTTTCATCCCGACCCTGTACAGCATCTTTGAAACCCGTTTCAAGAGAGAAATCCATATCGAGGAAAAAAACGAACCGTGAAAAGAAAAACCGCCTTTGGGAGCATCTTGATCCTTCTCATCGCCGGGGCTGTCCTGGGTTACACCTATTGGTACAGGGGAAAAGACGCGGCGGTCAGATACCGGACGGCCAAGGTGGAAAGAGGACCCCTCTCCGCCTGGGTCACCGCCAACGGCACGATCAACCCGGTCATTACCGTCCTGGTGGGGTCCCAGGTCTCCGGAACGATCCAAAAGCTCTACGCCGATTACAATTCCCGGGTGACCAAAGGCCAGCTCATCGCCCAGATCGACCCGGCGATTTTCCAGGCCCAGGTCTCCCAGGCCAAAGCCAAGGTGGAAAACGCCAGAGCTGCCCTCCTGAACGCCCGGGCGGATATTGCCGCGGCCCGGTCGAACATAGAATCCAGTAAGGCCAATGTGATCAAGGCCAGGGTTTCGGTGGACGACACCAAGCGCAACTTGAACCGCTCCCTGGAGCTCTTCTCCCGCAACTTGATCTCGGCCAGCGACCGGGATTCGGCCCAGACGGCCTATGATTCGGCGGTGGCGCAGCTGGAGGCGGCCCAAGCCCAGCAGAAAGCCAGCGAGGCCCAGCTGGATTCGGCTCAAGCCAAACTCGAGGCAGCCCGGGCCCAGATCAAGCAGGCGGAAGCCGAACTCGAGCTGGCCCAGGTGAACCTGGACCATACCCGGATCACCGCGCCGGTCAATGGGATCGTCATCTCCCGCAACGTGGACGTGGGCCAGACCGTGGCCGCCAGCCTGCAGGCCCCCACGCTTTTCACCATCGCCCAGGATCTCACCGAGATGCAGGTCGAAACCAACGTGAGCGAGGCGGACATCGGGAGGGTAGCCATCGGCCAGGAAACGGCTTTTACCGTGGATGCTTTTCCCAACCTCACCTTCCAGGGAAAAGTTACCGATATCCGCAATGCCCCGGTCACCGTCCAGAACGTGGTCACTTATAACGTCGTCATTCAGGTAAGAAACCCCGAGCTGAAGCTGAGGCCGGGGATGACCGCCAACGCCTCCATCCTGGT
The DNA here is from genome assembly GCA_001304105.1 of Deltaproteobacteria bacterium SM23_61. Taxonomy (GTDB): domain Bacteria; phylum Desulfobacterota; class SM23-61; order SM23-61; family SM23-61; genus SM23-61. Next base: position 8,971 of record LJUR01000029.1, on the reverse strand, counting down.
GGCCCAGAGAGAGAATGTCTTGAAGATCCCCAACGCTGTCCTGCGGTTCCGGCCGGATTTTGCCAAAAAGGAAGCCGCAACTCCCGCGAAAGGCTCGGCATTGGCCGGGGCGCCGACTCCATCTCCCTCGACGGTGAGCGCGGAACAGATTCTGGAAAGGCTGAAGTCGGAACTGAAACTCACCCCGGAACAGCAGTCCGGCATTTCCCGCATCTTGAGGGATGCCCAGAGCCAGATTCTGGCGGCACGAAAAGCCGGGGGTTCCGAAGAAGCCAAGAACAAGGCCAAAGAGCTCCGGACGGCCAACCGGATGAAGATCCGTTCTTTGCTGACCGAAGAACAGAAGAAAAAATATGACCAGATGGGCCGGCGGCCGGAAACCTCCCCGGCGGCTGGCCCGGTTTTCAGAGTATGGACCCCGGTTCCCAAAGGAAAGCCCGTGCCGGTGGAAATCACAACGGGAATTTCCGATGGATCCTACACCGAGGTGATCTCCGGGGGATTGCAGGAAGGCCAGGAAGTGATCGTCGAACAGATGGGGGCCAGTAGCAAGAGCGGCTCTTCACAGACGACTTCGCCCTCGATGCGCGGCTTCCGGTAAAATTTTAACCACAGAGATCACAGAGAACACGGAGGATCAAGGGAAAAGGAATAATGCAACAATGACATGGCGGACAAAAAACTTGTTTTTCCAATATTCCCTTATTGCATCATTCCATCATTCCCATCGTTCAGCCTTTTCCTCGTTGATCTCTGTGCCCTTTGTGGCAAAAGGAATTTCATGAGTGAACTGATCCGCGTCGAACATCTTGTCAAAACCTACTTCCTGGGAGAGGTGCAGGTGCCGGCCCTACAGGGCGTGGATTTAGCCATTCAGGCCGGGGAGTCCGTGGCCATCATGGGAGCTTCGGGGTCGGGAAAATCCACCTTCATGAACATCCTGGGATGCCTTGACCGACCCACGGCAGGGAAATACTTTTTCGAGGGGAAGGATGTCTCCGGGCTGAGCCGGGACGAGCTGGCTCAGATCCGCAACCAGAAGATCGGCTTTGTCTTCCAGAATTTCAACCTCCTGGGGCGAACTTCGGCCCTGGAAAATGTGGAGCTCCCCCTCTTCTATAATAACAGCTCCTCCCGGGAAAGACACCACCGGGCCCTGGAGTCGATCTGCATCGTCGGGCTTCAGGGGCGGGAGCACCACCTTCCCAGCCAGCTTTCCGGTGGCCAGCAACAGCGGGTGGCCATCGCCCGGGCCCTCGTGAACCGGCCATCCCTGATCCTGGCGGACGAGCCTACCGGAAATCTGGACACCCGCACCAGTCTGGAGATCATGGAGATCTTTCAGCGGCTCAACCAGGAATCCCGCATCACCGTCATCCTGGTCACCCATGAGATGGACATCGCCCGCTATGCCCGCCGGCAGGTGGTTTTCCGGGACGGAAAGATCGTGAAAGACGAGATTTTTCAGCACCGGAAGGCGGTGGAAGATCTGCAACAGCTCCCCGCGCCCGCGGAAGAGACGATCACATGAATTTTCTCATGACCCTGCGGATCGCCATCAAGGCTTTGGGGCGCAACAAGATGCGCTCGGGCCTCACCATGCTGGGGATCATCATCGGGGTAGGCGCGGTGATCGCCATGATCGCCATCGGGTCCGGGGCCAAGACCCGCATCCAGGAACAGATTGCCTCCATGGGCTCGAATCTCCTCATCGTCCTTTCCGGAAGCGCCACCAGCGGAGGTTTCCGCCATGGTTCGGGATCGGTTCCGACCCTCACCGTGGATGATGCCAGGGCGATCGCCACGGAGCTTTCGGCGGTAAAATATGCCGCTCCGATCCTCCGGGGGATAACTCAGGTCGTCTTCGGGAACCAGAACTGGTCCACGCTCACCTATGCCACCACGCCCGAGGCCCTGCTCATCCGTGACTGGCCGACCCTCATGGGCCGATCTCTAAACCAGGCCGACGTGGATGGCGCGGCCAAGGTTTGTTTGTTGGGACAGACCGTTGTCAACAATCTCTTTGGGGAAATGGATCCGGTCGGCCAGGTTGTGCGGTTGAAGCAGTTTCCCTTTACGGTGGTAGGGGTCCTTTCCATAAAGGGGCAGACCACCTGGGGGCAGGATCAGGACGATGTGGTTTACGTTCCCCTGACCACCGGACAGCGGCTCCTCTTCGGCCAGCAATTTCCGGGTATGGTGTGGTCCATCATGGTTCAGGCCACCGGCCCGGGTACCATGAACCTGGCGGAAGAGCAGATCACCCAGCTTCTCCGCCAGCGCCACCGCATGCGGGCCAAGCAGGAAAATGATTTCTTCATCCGCAACCTGACCGAGGCCTTTTCCACGGCCGAGGAATCGGCAAAGGTCATGTCGATCCTCCTGGGGGCTATTGCTTCCATTTCTCTCCTGGTGGGCGGGATCGGAATTATGAATATCATGCTCGTCTCGGTCACCGAGCGGACCCGGGAGATCGGGATCCGCATGGCCGTGGGCGCCCGGGGCCAAGACATTCTCTGGCAGTTTCTGGTGGAAGCCTTGGTCCTCAGCCTAATCGGAGGGATTATCGGTATTATCATCGGTATCGGAGCTTCTCAACTCATATCCCAGATGTTCAAATGGCCCACCCTGATTTCCCCCCAGGCCCTGATCCTCTCCTTCTCCTTTGCCGGCGGCGTGGGGATCTTCTTCGGCTTCTACCCCGCCCGCAAAGCCGCCCGGATGGACCCCATCGAAGCGCTGAGATACGAATGAATTCTCTTCAGTCGGCCCGAGAGCATGGATGGAACGGGGTATCCCCTAAAGTCCTGTCCCCCCCATCGCCGCTGACCCTCTTCTGAAAAAGGGCATCCTTTTAGGCCCACCCCGGGAAAGATAGCCAAAAAATTTCCTTGACAAATTTCAAGCATTTTTTCAATAATTCTATATTCTTATCCCGAACCATTCAAGATCAAGCGCAAAACAATCCCGGCTTGGAAGCCGACGCCGTTAATCTTGAACCGGGGCGAAGAAAAATTTTCCCCGTACCCTTTTCATGCGGGAATAGCTGTGTTCATCCATAGCGTTGATTCCGTGAAACATGATGGTCCGGGCAACCCGGGGGAGAAGGTCAGAATACAACCCTTAACCGTAACCTTTCAAAAAGGAGGTAGGAACATGAGTCATCGTCTTGGGATTTGGGTCGTTCTCTGCGCTGTGATCTTTGCCCTTGCCCCGACCCTTGTTTTTTCGGCCTCGCCGCAATTGGCCGACCAGCAGGTTTGGCGGTGGGGGCACCACACTTCGGACCTGGACACTCTGGACCCGGCCTTTGCCGTTCCGGACATGACCTATTCGGCTGGCAACGCGGTTTTTAACGGCCTGGTTCGATTGAAGCCGGGAACGCTGGATTTCGAAAACCTCGAAGGCGATCTGGCCGAATCCTGGGAGGTGTCCAAGGATGGGTTGGTCTATACCTTCCGCCTCCGAAAAGGGGTTCAATGGCACAAAGGGTACGGCGAATTTACCGCCGCGGATGTGAAGTACACTTTCGATCGGCTGAAAAACCCCAAACTCGGAGCCCCCTACGGGGCGAAGTTTCTCATGATCGACCAGGTGAAAGCCGTGGACAAATATACGGTTCAGATCACCCTCAAGTCTCCCAACCCCTTTTTCATCATGGATCAGGCCCTGGCCTATCAGGCGGGAATGATCGTCTGCAAAAAGCAGGGGGAAGAGAAAGGCCTGAAGAATCTGGGGCTCGATGTGGTCGGAACCGGCCCCTTTATGGTGGACAGCTACAAGGCCAAAGAGAAGATCACCTTTGTCCGCAACCCGAAATATTTCCGGGGGGCGCCGATCCTGGAGCGGCTGGAGATGTATTTCATGCCCAACGAGGCCTCCCGGACCATGGCCTTCATCAAGGGGGACCTGGATGCGATCTACGGGGAGAGGGATACCTACTGGGTCGAGGATGTGAAGAAAACCAAAACGGTTATCGTGGATTCCGTGCCGCTGGGCAGCGGCTGCGCGATCCACTTCAACATGACCAAGAAACCCCTGGATAACCTCAAGGTCAGAAAGGCCCTGGCCCTGGCCACCGACCGGATGGCGTTCAAGAAGTTCTTCGGCGGAATCTGGCACGAGATGACCGCCCCGGTGCCGCCTTCTTATTACGCCGCCCTCCCCAAGGAAAAAACGCCCGAAGAACTCCTGTACAATTATGACCTGGAGAAGGCCAAAAAGCTGCTGGCCGAGGCCGGCTACCCCAAAGGGTTCAAGATCATGGGATACATCACCACCAAACCCTATTACAAGGCCATCATGGAAATCTGCCAGGAACTCTGGAAACCGCTCGGGGTCGAGCTGGACATCAAGGTGGTGGATCACACCACCTTTCACGCCAATATTCGGAAAGACATGAACCATGTGGTCGTCTATTATGCGGGCCGGGCGCCGGTAGCCAACTCCTACCTGACCCAGTACTATTACTCCAAGGCGGCGATCGGCAAACCCACGGCCGTTACGAACTTCTCCCACTTCGGAGATGTGGACGCGGACGGGGACGGTAAAATCGACAGTGTGGACTCGCTGATCCTGGCCGCCCGCAAAGAACTGAACCGGGACAAACAAAGGCAGCTTTACTACGAGGCCCAGCTAAAGATCCTGAAACTGGTCCCGGCCAAGCCGCTCCATGAACTCACCAAGGTTCTGGCCCGGCACAAATGGTTCGACCCGGGGGTGGAGATCAAAGGCTCCATGATTTTCGGGTATCCCCTGGAAAAGGCGCGAATGCTGAAACGCTGACCGAAAGGATGGAGGCGGGCCGCCGGCAGGAGGCTCGGAAAGGGCCTCCGGCTGGCGGCCTCCTTTCCCCATGACGACCTTTATCATTCGCCGGCTCCTGCTGGCCATCCCCACGATCCTCGTGGTCATCACCGTCGTTTTCTTCTCCGTCCGGGGGCTCGGAGGGGACCCGGCCATGGCCATTCTCGGAGACCGGGCGACCCCCCAGGCCCTGGAGGTGCTCCGGGAGCGGCTCGGCCTCAACCAGCCGCTCTGGAAGCAGTACACGTCGTTTTTATGGGACCTGGCCCGGGGGGACCTGGGCCGGGACCTGCGCACGGAACAACCGGTGTCCGAGTTGTTTAAAAGGGCGGTTCCCTATACCGTTGACCTAGCCCTGTGGGCGACGGTGATCGGGATCTTGATCGGGGTGCCCGCCGGAATCCTGGCCGCCCTGAAATGGAACACCCCCCTGGATTTTGTCGGGAGATTTCTGGGGATCTTGGGCTTTTCCTTTCCTTCCTTCTATCTGAGCATCATCCTGCTGTTCATCTTTTCCCTGTCCCTGGGATGGTTTCCCATGATCGGCGGCGGCGAACTGAACCAGTGGGGGGAGCGCGCCCGCCACCTGTTTTTGCCGGCCCTCAGTCTGGGGCTGATCAAATCGGCCTTCGTCATGCGCTTAACCCGGTCGTCCATGCTGAATGTTCTGCATGAGGACTACATCACCACCGCCCGGAGCAAAGGTCTCAAGGAGAGAATCGTCATTTACAAACATGCCCTGAGAAACTCCCTGATTCCGGTGGTTACCATGATCTCCCTCTACCTGGCGGTGACCATCGGAGGGTCCATCGAGGTGGAGATCGTTTTTAACCGGCCCGGCCTGGGTAAATTTTTGATCGGGGCCATCCAGGAACGGAATTATCCGGTGATTCAATCGGGTCTGGTGGTGCTGTCGGTTTTTATCGTCCTGGTGAACCTGATTACCGATCTTTCCTATTCCCTCATCGACCCCCGGATCAAATATGACTAGGGTCGGGTCCTAGGGGTTCATTGACCCAGCCGAAAAGGAGTTGAGAGGAGTCCGTCCGACGTGGAAATCCAACGATTCGTAAAAAACAAGGTGTCTCTCTTCGGCTTTCTGCTGGTGATCCTGGCGCTTTCGACCGCCTTCTTCGCCCCCCTGATAGCCCCCTATGATCCGTTGAAACAGAATATCGTCAAGCGGTTCGCCGAGCCCAGCCGCGAATATCTCGGCGGGACCGATCGATTCGGTCGAGACATCTTTTCGCGGACGGTATACGGTTCCCGGATTTCCCTGGCCGTGGGCTTTTCGGCCACTCTTCTGGGGGCCCTGCTGGGCACGACCCTGGGCCTGATCGCCGGCTACAACAAAGGGAGGCTGAGCCGGGCCATTGTCTGGCTGACGGATGTTTTTATGTCCTTTCCAACCATGGTGCTGGCGATCATCGTCGTGGTCGCCTTCGGGCCGGGCACCCAGAACGTCATCCTGGCCATCGGGCTGGCCTTTACCCCCCGGTTCATCCGCCTCGCTCGGGCTTCCACCCTTTCGGTGTCCGAGCAGGTTTTCATCGAAGCCAGCCGGGCGACGGGACAGCCCAGTTTCGGAATCATCCGGAAGCATATTCTGCCCAACATTGCCGGGGACATTATCGTTATGTCCACCCTGTGGATCGCCACCGCCATACGGCTGGAGGCGAGCCTGAGTTTCCTCGGGCTGGGAACCCAGCCGCCGACCCCGAGCTGGGGAAACATGATCCGGGAGGGGATGCTCTATTTCATGCGCGCCCCCTGGCTCTCGCTCGTTCCCGGCGCGGGGATATTCCTTGCGGTCATCGGGTTCAACATGATGGGGGACGGCATGCGCGATGTGCTGGACCCCAAGCTTCGCGGCCGCCTGACCTAACCCTCGGGGGGAACGAATCGCCGGGGTTCGAAAGGCTGGGTGGAAGCGAAAACGGGGTGGGTCCTGGATGAATGAGTGCGGAAGGTGAACCGTGGCGCGGTTGATCGAGGTAAAAGGCCTGAAGACCTGTTTCTATACCGACGCCGGGGTGGTTCAGGCGGTCAACGGGGTGAATTTCGCCATCCAGCGGGAGAAAACCCTGGGGGTGGTGGGCGAGAGCGGTTGCGGGAAGTCCGTGACCGCCCTTTCGATCATGGGATTGATCCGGCCGCCCGGAAAGGTTGTTTCCGGAGAGATCCTTTTCCACCGGGATGGAGAGGTCGTCGATCTGGCCCGGCTGGATCCCAAGGGCCCGGAAATGCGGTCCATCCGGGGAAATGAAATTGCCATGATTTTTCAGGAGCCCATGACCTCCCTGAACCCGGTCTTTACCATCGGCAACCAGATCATGGAATCCATTCTCCTCCATCAGGGCTTGGGAAGGCGGGAAGCCAGGAATAAGGCCGTCGAACTGCGGGGGCATGCGCCAGCGGGCCATGATCGCCATGGCCCTTTCGTGCAACCCCTCGCTGCTGATCGCCGACGAGCCGACCACCGCGCTGGATGTCACCATCCAGGCACAGGTATTGAAGCTGATGAATGACCTGCGTCGGGGTTTCAAGACCGCCATCCTGTTCATCACCCACAACCTCGGGGTCATCGCCCACATGGCTGATGACGTCGCCGTGATGTATTTGGGCCGAATCGTCGAAAGCGCTCCGGTGAGGGACATTTTCCATAACCCCAGCCATCCTTACACCCAGGGGCTGATGAATTCCATTCCCTCGCTGGCAGCAAAAAAGGAGAAACGCCTGGTGCCCATCAAAGGGGTGGTCCCGGGCATTCTGGAGGCGGGCCCGGGCTGTGTTTTCGAACCCCGCTGTCCCCGGACCCGGGGGATCTGTAAGCGAGAGATCCCCCCGCTCACCGAGGTATCCCCGGGTCATTACGCCGCCTGCTGGTTATATGCCGGGCCGGAGGAAGGATAAAGGATGGCGGGCCGAGAGATTTTGCTGGAGGTGAGGCACCTGAAAAAATACTTTCCGGTGCGCAAAGGCATTTTCCTCCGGGCGGTTGGGCAGGTCAAGGCGGTCGACGATGTGGACCTATACATCCGGGAAGGCGAGACCCTGGGTCTGGTCGGCGAGAGCGGATGCGGGAAAACCACCACCGGCCGCGCCATCCTGCGCCTGATCGAACCCACCGCCGGCCAAGTCCTCTTCCGGAGCAAGAAACGATCCGGCTCCGGCGAATCCGGCCGGGAGATCGACATTGCCGCCGTCCCTCCGGAAGGGCTCAAGGCCCTCCGCCGGAATCTGCAGATTATTTTCCAGGATCCCTATTCCTCCCTCGACCCCCGGATGACCGTGGAGGAGATCGTGGGCGAACCGTTACAGGTGCACGGAATCGCTAAGGGAAGCGAGCGAGAGGACCGGATTCAAAAACTCCTGGCCGCGGTCGGGTTGAACCCGGAGCAGATGAAACGGTATCCGCACCAGTTTTCAGGCGGTCAGCGCCAGCGCATCGGCATCGCCCGGGCCCTGGCCCTGGAGCCGGAGTTGATCGTGGCCGACGAGCCGATCTCCGCCCTCGACGTTTCCATCCAGGCCCAGGTGGTAAACCTTCTGCAGGACCTGCAGGAGCAGTTCGGGTTGACCTATCTGTTCATTGCCCACGATCTTTCGGTCATAAAGTACATCAGCGACCGGGTGGCCGTGATGTACCTGGGGAAGATCGTCGAAGTGGCTGCAACCGAAGCCATGTTCTCAGACCCCAAGCACCCTTACACCGAGGCCTTGGTTTCCGCCGTCCCGGTTCCGGACCCCGACTACCAGGGCCAGCAGATTCTCCTGGAGGGGGATGTCCCCAGCCCCCTGAATCCCCCTCCGGGTTGTCATTTCCACGCCCGCTGCCGGTATGCCCAAGAGGTCTGCCGGGCCGAGGTCCCTCTCCTCCGGGACCTGGGAGAGGAGCACTTTGTTTCCTGCCATTTCGCCGACACCCTCAGCCTGCAGCCGATTCGAATCGAGTGATTCGGACCCGCCTTCCCTCGGACGATTCCCTGGCTGAAGGAACCTGATGATCCGGAAAAGGGTTCTCCCGGCCGTCGCCGATGGAGAAAAGGGGGCTGGGAGGGCTTTCCTTGGAAAAGTTCCGAAAATGGGAAAATGGCAATACCTTGCCCCCCTTCACTTTTCGCCAAGTAGGCGGAAGATGAATTGAATTTCAGGCGTTGCCCGG
>LJUR01000249.1 GCA_001304105.1 Deltaproteobacteria bacterium SM23_61 | reverse complement strand
GGCTCCCAGCGGTGTGATTGCGGGGAACAGCTTCATACAGCCATGCGGCTGGTGGCCAAAGAGGGAAGGGGAATCATCGTTTACATGCACCAGGAGGGGCGGGGAATCGGGCTGATCAACAAGATCAAGGCTTATTCCCTGCAGGATCAGGGGAAGGACACGGTGGAGGCGAACGAAGTCCTCGGCTTTGCTCCCGATTTGCGGGACTACGGTCTGGGGGCTCAGATCCTGCGGGACCTGGGAGTGCGGAAAATCCGCCTGATGACCAACAATCCCAAGAAGATCGTGGGCCTCCAGGGATACGGGCTGGAAGTGATCGAACGAATTCCCCTGGAAATCAAACCCGGCTGGCGGAACTTTGGCTACCTGAGGACCAAGAAGGCCAAGATGGGCCACCTGCTCACGCTGGAAAAAGAGAGAGGAGCGAAGAATGGCAAGAGTCATTGAAGGAAAACTGAATGCCAGGGGATTGAAGTTCGGCATCGTCGTGAGCCGGTTCAACGACTTCATCTGCGAACATCTTCTCTCCGGGGCAATGGATGTGCTCACCCGGAACGGAGCGGCAGACGGGGACATCGAGATTTTCAAGGTTCCCGGAGCTTTTGAGATTCCCCAGGTGGCCAGGAGGGTGGCCCTGTCGAAGAGATTTGATGCGGTTATCTGTCTGGGGGCGGTCATCCGAGGATCTACGCCCCATTTCGAATACATCGCCGCCGAAGTCTCCAAGGGCGTGGCCATGGTGGGGCTGGAGGGGGAAGTTCCGGTAAGCTTCGGGGTCCTGACCACGGATAACCTGGAGCAGGCCATCGAGCGGGCCGGCACCAAGGCCGGCAACAAGGGGTGGGACGCGGCCCTCTCGGCCATCGAGATGGCCAACCTGTACCGGGAGATGAAGGGGAAGAAATAAAAATCGTTCACCACAGAGACACAGAGTTCACAGAGAGAAAGACTGGAAAATTGGAATGATGGAATGTTGGAATACTGGGAAACCAATTGCATTACCCATCATTCCATTATTCCATTGTTCCTTTATTCCATTTCTTTTTTCCGTTTAAACTCTGTGTTCTCTGTGCCTCTGTGGTGAAAAGGGTCTTTGAATGACGGTTCGCAGGAGAGCGAGGGAAATCGCCCTCCAGGTTCTTTACCAACTGGAAATCGGCCAGGGTGTTCCCCAGGAAGCGCTGACGGTTTATTTCGAAAATTTCCGGCCTTCCGAAAAGACCCGGGAATTCTGCCAGCGGCTGATCGAGGGGGTATCCCACCACCGGGAAGAAATTGATCGGCTGATCGAGGAGAATGCGGAAAACTGGACCCTGAAACGGATGGCCGTGGTGGACCGGAATATCCTGCGGGTGGCCACCTTCGAACTCATGCACTGCCCGGATATTCCCTTCAAGGCCAGCCTGAACGAGGCCATCGAACTGGCCAAAAAATACGGAAACGAAGACTCGGGGGCCTTCATCAACGGAATTTTGGACAAGGTTAATTCTCTGGTGGGTCTCTCCTCCCCAAATCCCCCACCGGCTTCAAAGAAAAAAGCATGAGATGGGCCATTCTCTCCGATGTCCACGGGAACCTGGAAGCCTTCCAGGCGGTCATCGGGGATCTGCGGGCGGAAAAAGCGGATCAAATCGCCTTCCTGGGGGATGTGGTTGGATACGGGGCCGATCCGAATGAATGCCTTTCCCTCCTCCGGAACTTAACCGATTGGGTCATTGCGGGAAACCATGATTACGGCGCGGTCGGGTTGACCGACATTGATGTGTTCAACCCCATGGCTCGAGCGGCCATCCTCTGGACCCGCGAGAAGCTCTCCGGGGAGAATCAGGCCTATCTCCGGCGGCTACTGCTTTTCCGGAATAATGGAAACGTCACCTTCGTCCACGCCACGCCCAACCAGCCGGAGGAATGGTATTACCTCTTTACCTTTCCCGAGGCGGAAGAGGCTTTCCTCTCTCTGAGCGGAGACCTTGCCTTCGTGGGCCATTCCCATCGCCCCCTCATCCTGACCAAGGAGGGGAGCGGAGAAGTGGAAGCGGTAAACCTGGAGGAAACCGTCCTGAAGCCGGGGGTCCGGTACATCATTAACGTGGGAAGTGTGGGACAACCCCGGGACGGCCACCCGGAGGCCGCCTACGGCCTGTATGACGAGGACACCAAAAGATTTCGACTGAAACGTCTCCCCTACGATGTGGAGACGGCCCAGAGAAAGATCATCAAGGCCGGCCTTCCCCCCTTTCTCGCCCAGCGCCTGTCACGAGGGATATAAAGCAGCAGAGAGCATAGAGCAGAGAGCATAGCGTAAAGCAGTGTCAGGCCTGTAGGGGCGATTCATGAATCGCCCCTACGCTTTGCGCTCTGCTCTATGCGGTTTTTCTTTTGGCGTTTTATCTCCTGGATGGATCCACCGCATCCAGCTGGCCAATTCCATGGCTTGGCTGGGGCAGAGTTCGTAGCAGCAGTAGCAGGCAATGCATTTTTTTTCGTCCAGGTGGGGGACGTCCTGCATGGATAGAGCCTGGGCCGGGCAGTGCTGGATACAGACTTCGCACCGGGTGCAAAGGTCCGGTCGCACCTTCAGCCTGGGTTTGATAAGGGGACGATACAGGAGCCTATTCAAAACGGCTCCGAACCATCCCTGGCTGGCGAAGGAAAGGGGTGTCTTGAATTTCCACAGGGGCTCCCATGAGCCTTGGATTTCCATCCGCTCCGGGGCAATCTCTCCCAAGCCCCTCTGGCACGCGATGTCCAGGTGATCGACCCTCCTGGGCGGAATGCCCATCATGGCGGCCATCAGGCCGTCCAGAGAAACCCCGTTCCGCGAAGCCAGAATTTTCCCGATGGGGCGAAGGTCTTTCCCGGAAGGACCGTTTCCTTCCATTCCTACCACGGCATCCATGAGCGTGAGGTCCGGCACCCGGATCTGGTAGATGTCCACCAGGGCTTCGGAAAAATGCCTGGGCCGGGGAACCGCGTGATGAACACGGGCTTTTTCAGCTCCCACCAGAATCCCGAACATATTCTTTACCGCCCCCGTGACCTGCGTCTGAACGTGGGTTTTAAACTTGGGGACATTGATGAGCAAGTCGGCCTCCAGAACGGCTCTGGATACGACCAGTTTGTCCAGAAACCTAGATTCCAGGGAAATTCGGGCCGAGTCCCTGGCAAGGTTGATATAATCACCCTCTGCCGCTTCTAGAATTCCGGAGATTCGGGCGCATCGTTCATTGGCCGTGTACCCATGGAGCCCCGGATTGTCGCCCACCGCACACCTGGCTCCCCTCTTCCTGAGGGCTTTCACCAGCGATCGGATGAGAGAAGGGTGGGTCGTGATTCCCTTCTCGGGGGGGTAAGGCCCCAGGATGTTTGGTTTTATGAGGACTTTCTTTTCTTTCCAAGGCAGGGGGAAGGTCTGGAGGATTTCCTCCACGGCCCGGTCCATCTGGGAGTAGTCAGCCTGGGCTACGAGGACGAAAGAATTACCCGGGAGTTTCTTGCTGGAATCGGCCATGGTAGATTTTTCAGGGACCTGGTATGGGATTGGGAAAATTATAGGACAAAAAAATCTTGTTGGGAGAGAAAATTATTGTGAACCGGCAGCGGGATGAAAGGAACGTGGCCGGGGGAAAGGAAAAGGCCTTCGGGGCCAAGGAACCCTATTGAAGAACCTTGACCACATTGTCTTCGTCGTATAAGTTGTTCCCCGATTTATTCGGACCGCCGGAGACGATAGCCACACGGGGGGAGCCGTCGATAAAATAGTCGGTATCAAACATATAGTTTTTCCCCCAGGGATCTTTGGGGATGGGACAGCGCTCATAGTAAGGCCCATTCCAGTTTTGAAATCTTCCGTCGGTTGCACACAAGCCAGCCCTGCCCTGGTTGAGGTCCGTGATCTCGTTCCCCGCGGCCACCGGAGTTCCGGGGATCTGTCCCCCCGGCCATTGTCCGGTGTCGGTCTGCAATAAAAGAATGGCCTTGGCAATGTGGTCAATTTCCGCCCGGGCCTCGGCGATCATGGCCTTTTCCCGGAACGACTGGACACCGAGAAAAGAAATCGTAGCCAGAACGGCGATGATCATTACCACTACGCAGAGTTCGATGAGGGTGAATCCTGAACCTCTTTTCAGCAGGTTAAATAAGTTAGGCGGGGGCACAGAGAGGTATATTGGTTGAAAGACTGAAGGAATGATAAGAGAAGAGATGGGGGAAGGCCTTCCTGAAGGAAGCATTTTTTGAACCTATTTACGAATTCTCCAAAATAGTCGAGAATTTCCTCCCGAGCTGAAAATTCATTGCCAGAAAGAGGGCGGTTTAGAATAAAATCAAATTATTTTTTAAAATTTTCTTATAGATTAATGAATATTTTTAAAACCTATAGAATTTATTAATAAAAAAAGTAATCTAAAATGTCAGTCATATGACAATTTTTTACCATTTTTTCATAGAAGTCAAGGTAAAAATTTGACATGGCTCAACTCCAGTGGAGACAGGGGCTCAAAGGAAGGAATGAAGGGTTGGCTTTTCGCTGCGAGGGGGTATTATTCGGGAATCGGCTTCAGGGAGGCTTGAATTCCTTTTTCGCACCATCGAGCCATAGCGATTAAAACCCCTTCGGCAAAGGGTCTTCCCACGAGCTGGACACCCAGGGGTAGCCCTTCTGTACTCAAGCCCGAAGGAAGGCTTATGGTGGGAAGGCCAGAGAAGCTCCAGGGCACCTGGAACCAGGGGTCTCCCGTGGATTCGAGCCCCCGGGGAGCAGGGGAGGAAGTGGACGGGGTCAGCAAGAGATCGTATCCCTCCATGACCCGGTCCATGCGGCGGCGAAATTCCCTTTTGATTCGACAGGCAGTCAGGTAATCCACGCCGGGGATCAAGCTTCCGAGTTCGATGAGCTCCCGCAGCTTGGGACGGTACAGCTCCCGGTGCTCTTGGTAAAGCGGCTGGTGAAAGGCCGCTCCCTCGGTCCGCATGACGATCCGATGGGCGTCATGAACCACGCCGAGACTTTCCGGCATCTTCACCGTTTCCACTCTGGCTCCCGCCTTTTGGAGCCTGGCCAGGACCTCTTCGGTATTTTTCCACACTTGGGCTTCCGAATTCTTTCGGTAGAATTCCTCTACCACTCCGATAGAAGGTGTCCGGGGGGATTTCCTGGCCCGGGCATAATCGGGGGCTGGTTTTCTGCTGGTGGTTGGATCCAGGGGATCGAATCCGGCCAGCACCTGGAGCAGAATCGCCGCGTCGGATACCGTTCGGGTGAAGACGCCCACGTGGTCCAGGGACCAGCTGAAGGGAAAGACTCCGTACCGGCTGATCCGCCCGTAGGTGGGCTTGAGTCCGACCACGCCGCAATAAGAGGCCGGGCGGAGGACCGAGCCGCCGGTCTGGGATCCCAGTGCGCCGGGGCACATTCCGGTGGCCACGCCGGCCGCGGAGCCGCTG
>LJUR01000248.1 GCA_001304105.1 Deltaproteobacteria bacterium SM23_61 | reverse complement strand
ATCATGAACCCCGGCAACTGGGAGGTGAAATGATGGAATTCGCCGACATCCTCCACCGGTGCTTTCGCTGCGGCTACTGCAAATTCCCGGAGAACTACCAGGATTTCAATTGCCCCTCCTACTCCAGGTTCCGGTTTGAAACCTACTCGCCAGGAGGCCGGATGTGGCTGCTGCGGGCCTGGCTGAACGGGGAAATGAAAACCAGCCCCCGCCTGGCGGAGATTCTCTTTTCTTGCGCCACCTGTGGCAACTGCGTGGAGCACTGCGTCTTCCCCAAGTTCAAGGACGACATCCTCCATGCTTTTCTGGCGGCGCGGGAGGAAATGGTCAACCAGGGTACCGTTCCCCCGGCGGTGCGGGATTACCTCAAGGCCCTCCAGGTCCACGGGAATCCCTACAAGCTCCCCAGGTCGGAGAGGGGTAAGTGGCAGGCCGGTCTGGGCCTGGAGCCCTATTCGGGCCAGGAATATCTGTTCCACGCAGGGTGCGTGGGATCTCTCGACGAGAGGGGGACGAAGATGGCCCGGTCGGTGGCGGGTCTCCTGAAGAAACTGGGAATTTCTTTCGGGGTTCTGGGAACGGAGGAAAATTGCGACGGGAACGAGGCCCGCTCATTGGGAGAAAAAGGGGTTTTTCAATCCCTGATTGAGCAGAACATCAAAGAATTTAAGAGCCTGGGGGTGAAGAAAGTCATCACCCTCTCTCCGCACGCCTATCACGCCTTTAAAAATGACTATCCCAAGGACTCCTACCCTTTTGATGTTTTCCACTACACCCAGGTTTTGGCCATGGAGGCCAAAAAATTATCCGCCCTTCCCGCACATGCTTCCCTGCGAGTGACTTACCACGACCCCTGTTACCTCGGACGGCACAACAAGGAATACCAGGCACCCCGCAAGGTTTTGAAATCCGTCTCCGGCCTGCTGTTATTGGAAATGGGCCGGGTCAGGGAGAATGCCTTCTGCTGCGGCGGGGGAGGGGGGAATTTCTTCACCGACCTCCTGGGAAGCGGCCCGGAAAGTCCGGCCCGGGCGAGAGTCCGCGAGGCGGCGGAGACCGGCGCTTCTGTCCTCGCCGTCGCCTGTCCCAACTGCGCCAAGATGCTGGAGGATGCGGTCAAGGCCGAGAGCCTGGAAGGAAAGATTGCGGTCAAAGAAATTTCCGAGATCATCCAGGGAACTGCATAGTGCAGAGAGCATAGCGCATGGAGTACAAAACAACCTACAAAACTTAACCACAGAGATCACAGAGTACGCAGAGGAATAAAAAAAAGGAATAATGGAAGAATGGAATATTGGAATGTTGAAAAAAAATGAACCACCCAAACCCATTATTCCATCATTCCATTATTCCAATTTTGTGCAGATTCCAGCATTCCAATTCGTTTTCCTGCGCTCTCTGCGTGCTCGAGCGAAGCCCATGAACCTAATATGGTTCAGGGCGAAGCGGGCGAGAGAAAGTGCTTTGCCCTTTTGCATGGCCAACAGGGGATGCCAGCCATGAAATCGATCCAAGATCTCACCCTGAAAGAGATCACCGACCTTCTGCACAAGGGCTGGATGAGCCACGATGGAATGTGGTTCTACCACTGCGTGAAGGAATTCGGGATCGAGAAGGCCAACAAGCTCAACAAGGCGGCCATTCGATCCCTGGCTCCCCTGGAGATGAAGAGGCTCAGGAAGCTCCTGGGGGTCGAGCAAATTGAAACTTTTGAAGAATTCAAAAATCTTTTCACCGGGGGGTTTGAATTACTCATCGCTGATTTCATGAATGCCAGAATGAGTTTCCCGGAAAAG
This sequence comes from Deltaproteobacteria bacterium SM23_61, assembly GCA_001304105.1. GTDB lineage: Bacteria > Desulfobacterota > SM23-61 > SM23-61 > SM23-61 > SM23-61. The sequence continues at coordinate 3,665 of LJUR01000248.1, read as the reverse complement.
AATGTTCTCCACTGGGAGTTTGTACCCCAACAGTGTTTTGCCTACCGGGGCATGCAAAACATCGGGGTCATCGAGGATTACGAATGCGGGGTGATCTACCGGGTGGCGTGCTGGATCGACAACCTGGGAATACAATACACCATCGACCCTCCGGTGGGAAAATGCATGATGCACGCCAAGGGAAGCTGCGCCGGTAATTTCCTTTTGAACCTCAAATGAAGCCGGGTGATCCGGGAGGGAGAGAATGACCGTATTGGTAAAACCCCTTGTGCCCGAGCGGCTGGATGACTTTTTCCATTTTTTCGATCGGGTTGCCTTCATCGATAACCCCGAATGGGCTTCCTGTTACTGTTATTACTTCCACATTGCCTGCAGCGAAGCCGAATGGGCCAAAAGATCCGGGAAGGAAAATCGGGAAAAGACCCGGGAGGGGGTCCTGGCGGGGAAGATGGCGGGCTACCTGGCGTACCTCGACGAATCGCCCGTGGGATGGTGCAACGCCAATGACAAAAGGAATTATGCCCGGCTGGCAGCCGATAAAAACCTGAGAATTGACCCCCGGGAAAAGGTTGGTTCCATCGTATGTTTTATCATCGGACCCCAGTACCGGCGAAGAGGGATCGCCAAACGGCTCCTGGAAGAAGCGTGCGCTGGTTTCGAGAAGAAAGGCTATGCCTATGCGGAAGCCTATCCCCGGAAAGAGGCGGCGAGCGACGCGCAGCACTATCACGGCCCGCTATCAATGTACCTGCAGGCCGGGTTTGAGGTGCACCGGGAATTTCCCGAGTTTCTCATCGTGCGGAAGGGGTTTGGAAATGCAGGGTAGGCCGGGGAGCCAAGACCCTGCGTACCCTATGCTTTCAGCGCCTCCCGCAGCTCCCGGGTGAGGACTTCTACCGTTCCCCGGGTGCCTCCCGCCAGTTTCCTCCGCCATTCGGCCTCGGTCTCGAAGCGGGCGTCCCCGATCCTTTCTGCCCAGGGCTTGAGGGACTCCCGGATTCCGAAGGAATCGTAGGGATCCTTCTTCAACTGTTCGGACCTGGCCATGACATCCGGGCTGACCCGGATGAAAGCCCGGAGGGCGGCCCCGGTTTTGATGCTGTACTTGCGGCCCGCCCAGGCCTGGGGAAAGACCGCCTGGATTGCTTTGAAATAGTTGCCGAAGAAGCGTTTGGCATTTTGCTCGAAATCCCGGAATCGATTCTTCCCTCCCAGCTTTTCGATGTTCCCGAAGAGGTCCACCATCTCGTCGGCCAGCGAAGCCTGGGAGACGCGGCCCCTTCCCAGGCCCAATATTTTTACATCGCCCTGCAGGGGAGATCCCTCCTCCTCATTCAGCCGCCGGATGATGTCGTGGGCCAGGGCCTGATAGGGGTCGGCATAGAGCCTGCGGCCCGCCAGGGATATCAGGTGAGAGGGGTTCAGCCGGGTGTGTTTGGCGTTGATGGTGACAAAGAGTTCGACGGTCTGGCGGGGGTCCAGGGTGTCGAAGAGGACGGCGGGCACGTCGATCTCCTGGTCTCTTTCCGCTTGGGCGCTCAGGGCGAGGAGCCGGTGCTGCCCGTCGAGGCATCGCAGGATTCCCGGCTCTTCGGGGATCTGGAGCATACCCAGGTTCGGACTCTTCCCGGTGGGCAGGAAGGCGAGCCTTTTTTCGGTGATCATGATCACCGCTCCGGGAATAGCGGGAAGGTTCTGCGCTTCCCGGCAGTCGGCATAATACTGGACCAGTTCCCGAATCTTCTTGCGGATCATCGGCCTCTGGAAAGCCGCCTCGCTCTGGCCGATCCTTTTTTCCAGCAGCTCCCAGTTGACCGCGGAGGCCCGGGGCGCTTTTTGCCGGGCCCGCGTTTCCTGGAGGGTGGGATAATTCAGGACTTCGAACCGGACCAGCTTCTGGATGTCGCCCGAGGTGAAAGAAGTCTGGTAAAAATCCACTCCGAATTGCCGGATCTTGTGGGCTGGGACGCTGATCATTCCTTGAAAACCTCCTTCCGTAAGGGTTGGGTTCAAAGAAGATTTGAATCGTTGGGCCGGATGGAATATTTCTTCCTTAATAAGATACCAAAATTCCTTCCCCAAAACAAGCGAACCCTGGGGGCAGAAAAAATGGCCGGGTATCATCCTGGAAGAAGAACCTCAAAGAGAAACCTTTGCTCCGGAGAAGGTTCCCCGAGAATCCCGCTTGCGAATGCTCACCGGGGCTTGAGAAGAAGGGTAGCTTTTTTGTGTTCCTGGATCGCCTGGTCGCTGAACCACCAGTACACTTTCTCCCCGTTGATGAAGGCCTTGATCTGGTCCTTGGCGTGGGGATGGAAGAAGCGGCCGGAGACCCCTCCCGGCAATATGGCCAGGATTTTGTCGTCGTCGCTCAGATCCGCCACCATTCTCAGAGAAGCCGAAAGGGTAACCCGGAAGGGATCATTGAAGGCGTAAATAGCCCGATGGAGGGTTTCTCCCGAGCCCTGGAAGGAATGCGGGCCGTCGCCCAGCAAACCTTTGCCGAACCCCTGCCGACGGATGGGGCTGACGAACTCGATTGTATGAACCTTCCCCCATTTCCATTCTTTGGGATCCTGGCCGAGGGAGGAGCGGAGCTTCTCCGGGGCGATCTGCGCTGCTTTGTGGAAAAGATCATCCCTTGTTTCCCGGGTGTCTTTGGTCAACACATTGTCAAACCAAGGCGAAGTTCCCTCGAGTACCATCCGCTGCAATCTCTCCTGCCAGAAATACCAGACCTTCAGCATGGACTTGGCCAAATCCTCGCCCAGCTCATCCTGGAAAACCAGGAGGGCGAATTCCCGGTAGACAGCCTGGAAGATGGTGGGCGCAGCCAGGTTTGTGCGGTCCAGGTAATCCCACCTGGAGAGAATCTCACCCAATTCCTTGGTATCCTGACGGGCCAGAAGGGCCTTGGCCATGATGGGGGCAATCTCCCTGGCCATAAGGTTCATAGTATCCCTCTGAAACTGCCAGTGGTCTTCCGGTGATTTTTTCCCGGGCTGCTCCATGAGCTGGATGAGCCTGCGGTAACGGTAGGAAGGGGATAGGTGGGAGGAGTAATAATAAGGGTAATCTTTGCCCACCGTTTTGTGGTTGCAGGTTCCGACCCATCCCCTGGAGGGGTTATGGAGTTGGGGATTTTTTTCGAAGGGGATCCATCCGACCCAGTTATCCTTCCCGTCTTTTACCATGCAGGGAACGGTTCCGTCCCCCCGGGAGCGGATGGGGAGTTTTCCGCTGGCGATCCAGCCGATGTTTCCATCCTTGTCGGCGAAGACAAAATTCAGCATCATGATGTCAAACCGGCTCAGGGCCCGGCGGATCTCTTCCGCCGATTTAGCCATCATGATCCGGTCGGCACCGATGAAAGGCCCCAGGGTCTCAAAGGGGGCCCATCGAAGGGTAATGACCTTTTCCGTCTTGAGCCCGGAGAGCACGCCGGAAACCACCGGGCCACGGCGGGTCAGCCGGATCTTGATCTCCTCCTCCCTTATCCCTCCGGGGGAATTCTTGTCTTTGATGGAGAGTTTCTCGATTAGGACCTCAAAGGGCAGCGACTGGTCTCCTTCCAGGTAGCGGTCCGGATTTTGGGGATCGATCGTCTCCACGTAGAGATCCTGGGCATCTCCGTAGGCGTTCGTCACCCCCACGGCGATATGCTC
>LJUR01000247.1 GCA_001304105.1 Deltaproteobacteria bacterium SM23_61 | reverse complement strand
ATGCATTCTCCCCCCGGGCCGGCGCCGGGCCTCATTCCGCCCGTTCTACCTCCGCCCCCGCCGCGTCCAGATCCTCGTCCTCTTCCGGCTCCCCGCCCGCCTCCCGCGGGTGGTCCCGTTCCGTCTCCTCTGGGCATATCGAACTCCTTTCTCAAAAAGAACCGTAAGTTGTGAGGTGTGAGTGGTGAGTGGTAAAAACCACCTCATCAAAAACTATTTTTTCGTTTCCAGTTTTTCGATCCGCTCCGTAATCTTGTCTAACTGCTCCTTTAACTGTCGCGACTGCTCCTTCAAGGTTTGCAGATCTTCCCGGGAAGATGCGGAAGGGCTCGGGGTAGGAGGGGTAGGGGGGGGGACCTGCCCCATTGCTCTGCCCATTCCCGTGGGCCCGGGCCGTGGGACCCTGGGCGAAGGAGGTGAGCTGCCCCTTTTTGTATTTTTCCAGCACTTCCCGGACCTTTCCCGAGGCTCCGACCAGGATTTTCATCCCCGCAGCCTGGAGGGTCGCAAAAGCGTTCGGCCCCACCTGTCCGGTGATGATTGCCTCCACCCCTTTGTTGGCCACGAACTGGGCGGATTGAATCCCAGCCCCTCCTGAGGCCCCGATGTTGGGATTTTCCAACGCCTCCATTTCGAGGGATTGGGGGTCCACGAAGAGAAAATACTGGCACCGCCCGAAACGGGGGTCCATTTCGGAATCCAGGCTGGGGCCCGAGGAGGTGATGCATACCCTCATGACTCACCTCCCTGGGTTTTTTCTTTCTCCAGTTCATTGATCCGGGCATCGATGGCCGACAGTTCATCGCGGATCATCGCGGCCTGGTCTTTCAGCATGTGGATTTCGTCCTCCCGGGAATAATAGGGAGCGCCATAATAAGGAGCCGGGCCCATGGCCCATGGCCCGGGGGGCGGAGGAGCCATTCCGGGGGCATAACCGGGAGCGTAAGCGGTTCCCGCGGCGCCGTACCCCGTGTAAGCCCAGCAACGGGGAAGACCTCCCCTTCCGATTCCCACATAGGGCCAGGGCGGGGAGGATCCCCTGAACCCAAAGCCCATGCCGCGACCGTAACCCATGCCGCGGCCATAACCCATGCCGCGGCCCATTCCGTAACCGTAACCATACCCGTACATATTGTTACCTCCTTAGATTCTTTCACCACCACCATCTCCTGAAGCCGAAGCCGCGGCCTCGGCCAAAGGGACGGAAGGGAAAGGCTCTGAATCCGGCAAAATATGGATTCATGACCCCGGCGCCATACCCATAGGGTACCCCTCCCCAGCCAAAGGGCTGATAATAGGGATAGCGCTGCATTGACATTCCCATCCCTCCAAAGTAGGGATTGCACCACCCTCTTCCACCACCTGTCATCGGGCCCATTCCCATGGGTCCTGTTCCATCCATCGCTGGCATAGCTCTTTCCTCCTTTCCACGGAGTTCTCTCGGGGAAAAATAACCCTTCTTCCCAATCAGCCTGCCGCCTTCGCTTTCTCCTCTTTCCCCGTGGAAGAAAGAGGTTGCTGGGCGGAGGGCTTCTTCTCCGTTTTTCCCGAAGGGTTGACGAATTCTTCGATCCGATTGCTGATCTCCATAAAAGCCTTGGCCGCCGGGGAATCCGGGTTGGCGGACACAAAGGGATTGCCCTGGTCGCAGTTGCGGACGATCTGCGGGTCCAGGGGAATACGCCCCAGGAAAGGAACCTGGAGTTCCCGGGCGGCTTTTTCCCCCCCGCCGATTTTGAAGAGATCGATCTCTTTGCCGCAGTGGGGGCAGAGGAACCCGCTCATGTTTTCCACGATCCCCGCCACCGGCACATGGACCATCCGGCTGAAGACCACCGCCTTGCGCGAATCCAGAAGCGCCACTTCCTGGGGAGTGGTCACGATCACGGAGGCGTCCACTTCGCCGATCAGGTGGGCGATGGAGAGGGGCTCGTCCCCGGTTCCCGGCGGCAAGTCCACGATCAGATAATCCAGGTCGCCCCATTCCACCTCTCCCAGGAACTGCTGGAAGACCCCGTGTTTCATAGGCCCTCTCCAGACCACCGGGGCATCGGCCTCGGGAAGCATGAAGGCGATGGAGAGGACCTTCAGGTTGGAATGAAAGGGGACCGGGAGGATTCCCTGGGGGGTTCCAACCAGTTTGGAATGATTCAGCCCCAGCATCTTCGGGATGTTGGGTCCGTGGATATCGGCATCCAGGATTCCCACTTCGTGGCCCTTTCGGGCGAGGCTGATCGCCAGGTTGACCGCCACCGTGGTCTTTCCGACCCCCCCCTTTCCGCTCATGACCATGATCCGGTGGTCGATGTGGGAAAGCTTTTCCCCCACCATCCGTTCCCGGTGGGCCCTCTTTTCGTCTTCCGAGCAGCTATGAGATTGGGAACAGGTTTCGCATTCCTGGGTCGATTTGCATTTTTCTTTTTCCTTCATCGGATCTCCTTTTCCCAAAATGACTGAATGAACTATACTGAGCTAGAGAGGTCTATTTATAGACTTGGACGCTGTTCTTCGCGGAGCGCGCCTCCGGCATCCAGGGGGTAGCCGAGCAAGCGTTCGAACTTGGTCCACATTTTTTTGATCTCCTGGGACACGATCCCGCCGCTATACTCCACCACTGCGCTCTCCATCACCATGGCCTTTGTGACCACGGGGTCGAAAGGGATTTCGCCGATCACCGGGCACCCCTGCTGCTGGCAGTACCCCCGAATTTTCGCGGTATTTTCGGGGTTGATATCCCATTTATTCACGCACACCCAGGCGGGCACTTGAAAATGGCGGCTGACGCCCAGAACCCGCTCCAGGTCGTGGATTCCGGAAACCGATGGTTCCGTGACCACGAGCACGGCATTCACGCCTCCCAGAGAGGCAATCACCGGGCACCCGATTCCCGGAGGCCCGTCGATCAAGATGAGGGGATAATTCTGTTCCCGGGCGATCCTTTGGGCTTCCTTGCGGACCAGGGTGACCAGTTTGCCCGAGTTTTCCTGGGCGACTCCCAGCTTGGCGTGGACCATGGGGCCGTAACGGGTCTGGGAAATGAACCATTCGCCGCTCTGCACATCTTCCATGAATACAGCCCCCTGGGGGCAGACATGAAAGCAAACCCCGCAACCCTCACAGGCAATGGGGTCCACCCGGAAATCTTCGATGGCTTCAAACCGGCAGACCTCGACGCATTTTCCGCACCGGTCGCATTTTTCCGGGTCAATCCTTGCCACCTGGGAAGCCACAAAGGGCTCCCGGCGCCTGACCAGGGGTTTGAGCAGGAGATGAAGATCGGCCGCGTCCACATCGGCGTCCACCAGCACCGCCCTCTTGACCAGAGCAGCCAGCGAGGCCAGGAGGGTCGTCTTTCCGGTTCCGCCCTTTCCGCTGATCACCGTAATCTCTTTCATGGTTTTTCCTTTTCACAGCTTCCGTCGCAGGAGTGCATCTGGGAAAAAAACCCCTGCTGGGCCTTGAACTGTTCGTATTCTTCCTCGGTCTTGACGATACCCTCACGGAACATGATCCTCTTGAGAAGGTAATCCCCGATGGCTTGCTGCAGAGCCTGGAGGCCGAGGAGGGAACAATGCTGTTTCCGCCTGGGCAGGCCCCCGAGCGCCTCAACGATGTCGTCATCCGTGAGGGAAAGGGCCTCGTGGAAGGTTTTTCCGATGGCGATTTCGGTCATCATGCTGGAAGTGGAGATCGCTGCGGCGCAGCCGTGGATGAGGAATTTTACATCCCGCAGGCGATCTTCCTGATCATCCACCCGGATGGTCACCTCGATATAATCCCCACAGGTCGGGTCCCCGAAAGATCCCTTTCCGTCCGGCTTTTCCACCTGCCCCACGTTTCGGGGATGGCGAAAGTGTTCCAGCGCTTTTTCCGTGTAAACGATCGGTTCATACAGGGTCGATCCCTCGGGTTCTTCTTGTTTATAGATTTCTTTCCAATCCATCTCAGCTCCGGCCGGAAACGATCTTCTGGATCTTCTGGAAAAGAAGAAGGAAAAGAGCCCGGTATTCAGGAATTTTTTCGACCACGATTTCTCCCCGGGAATAAACTTCCGCGATCCGGCGGTCATGAGGAAGCTCGGCCAGCAGCGGTATATTTTCCTTTGCGCAGTAATCCTTTACTTTCCGGTCTCCCAAATCCGAACGGTTGAGAAATACTCCCGTAGGAATCCCCAGCGCACGAACCATTTCCACGGCCAGCTCCAGGTCGTTGAGGCCAAACGGGGTGTTCTCCGTGACCAGGAGGCAAAAATCGCTTCCCCGAACCCCCTCGATGACCGGGCAGGAGGTTCCGGGTGAACAATCCAGGATCACCGTTTTCTTTCGATCGATCAGTTTTTTTTCTTCCCGGATGATGGGGGTGGGCATGGGTTCGCCCACGTCTAGAATTCCCTGGACAAAGGCAAGGCCGTCATAGCCTCCTTCCTGAATGACGCCAATCTTTCGGGGCGTTTCCCGGATGGCTCGTTCCGGGCAGAGGAGACTGCAACTCCCGCAGCCGTGGCAGAGCTCGGGGAAGATTAAAATTTGATTCTTGACCACGGCCAGGGCGTTGAACTTGCAGACTTCCGCGCATTTTCCGCAATAGGTACACTGGGTTTCATCCACCCCGGGCACGGGTATGGCCACCGGAAGGGTGCGCTGAACCCGGGGGGAAAGAAAAAGGTGGAGGTTGGGCTCCTCCACGTCGCAATCGATCAGCTGAACATCGGGGAGGGAGAGGGCCAGATTCAATGCCACGGTGGTCTTCCCCGTTCCCCCTTTCCCGCTGGCGATGGAAATGATCATTCCAAACTCCTTATGCGTGCAGACCGCCGACCGCAGACGGCCGACCGAAGAGGACTTCGGGTTTTAGATTTCCCTCCAGCCTCTAACCTCCAACCTCCAACCTCAAACCTCAAAACCTTAATGTCCTCCGCAGCTGTCCGGGTGGTCGTGGTGGCATCCGCCGGCTCCGCGCAGCTCGCCACGCAGGTAAGCATTCAGGGTGTCTTCAATATTCCCGAAAGCCCCGGTCACGGCTTCAATGCCGAAGCCGTCAAAAAAATCGATCGCCCGGGGACCCATGCCCCCGGCGATGATAACGTCGGCCTTGCAGGAATGAATGAATTCGGGTACCTTTCCCGGAGCGTGGTTTCCGTGGTAGGGGTTATCCAAAACTTCCCACTTTTTGACTTTCCCGTCCTCCACCTCCAGAAAGGTGTAGTAGGGACATCGACCGAAATGGGCGCTGACCTCCCCTGAAAGTCCCATCTTGTCTTCACTGGCAAAAGCGATCCTCATCCTCAACCTCCTCGAATTTTCTATTTTTAGGTTAACCGAGACCTAAACCGGTTTATCCGCAGATTATGCAGAGCAATAAAATGGAATACTGGAATGATGGAATAATGGAATGTTGCGTTTGAGTCTTTTGCTTTTTAGTCATTTTTCCAATATTCCATTATTCCTTTTTCAAAATCTCTGTGTTTATCTGTGTCCCATTAAGATCTTTTATTCCCAACGGAATCTTTGCCCCCTTCGTCGTCCCCGGCGGCATCGCGGCCCCAGCTCAACGCCCGGGCGCAGCTTTCCGTCCAGGAAGAATTGGATGGCCTCATCGGCCTCGCCCGCTACCCAGGCGATGACCCGAATTCCGCAGTCCGAGAGGATCTGCGCCGAATTCCCGTCGATCCCCCCGCAAATCAGAGTCTGCACGCCGAGTTCCCGCAATTTTTGGAGCCTTAGCGAAAACCTCTCCTTCTCCACCACCTTGCCGTTCTCCAAATTGATGAGAAGCAGGCCGGGGGCGTAATCAAACCGGGGGGAAACCCGGGGGCCAAATGTGGGAATGGCCAATTTCATAGGCTCCTCGATGGACTTAGAAGAGCAAAGGGTATGCCACGGGGGTAACCCCCACCTTTGCCCCAAGAAAATCAATTGATTTCCCTGTATTGGATGCAAAATGGAAAAGTCCCGGAAAGCTGGGTCAAGAAGAAAAAATTTCAATAATGAAATTTATATTTGAAATATATTTCAAAAGTGAAATTATCGGAGGAATTTATCCTTTGACGGTTCGGAGGTAGGGATTTATACTGGAAGAAAAAGGAAAACAAACATAAAGGATTTTTCATGGAAAGGAAAAAAGCAAGCCGTCATTCGACCCATCCGGAGAAAAAGGGGGAAAAAGCTCAAGTCGCGGCGATTCTGGAGAGCATTGCCGACGGGGTTTTCACCATCGACCGGGACTGGAGGATCACTTCCTTCAACCGGGCTGCGGAGAAGATCACCGGGGTTTCCCGGCGCAGGGCCATCGGACAGAAATGTTTTG
>LJUR01000246.1 GCA_001304105.1 Deltaproteobacteria bacterium SM23_61 | reverse complement strand
TTCCGGACACGGATCGGCTCTGGCCCAGGTTTACAATCACATGATCCTGCCCCTGGCCAACGGGCGGGATAAGTTCACCCAAATTCTGTGGGGCATCCGGGACTTCGAACACCGCTTCGGGAGGGCGCCGGAGGGGATGTGGTTGTCGGAAGCCGCCGTGGACCTGGAATCTTTGGATATCATGGCCCAAATGGGAATCCGTTTCACCGTCCTCTCCCCTCACCAGGCCCGCCAGGTCCGGCGTTTCCGGGGACGAAACTGGATCGATGTAAGCGGGGGTCGGATTGACCCCTCCCGGGCCTATGCCCTGCGCCTTCCGTCGGGGCAGCGAATGAATCTTTTCTTCTATGACGGCCCCATCTCCCAGGCGGTAGCCTTCGAAAAGCTGCTGGCGAACGGGGAGAACTTCGCTGCCCGGCTCATGAGTGCCTTTTCCGAAGACCGCACGTGGCCCCAGCTGGCCCACATCGCCACGGACGGGGAGACCTACGGGCACCACCATCGATTCGGGGAAATGGCCCTGGCCTTTGCCCTGCAGCATATCGAAGCCCACGAAGGTACCCGCCTGACCAACTATGGGGAGTTTCTGAAAAAACATCCTCCCAATCACGAAGTCAGGATTTTCGAAAACTCATCCTGGAGCTGCATCCACGGGATCGAGAGATGGCGCGCCAACTGCGGGTGCAACAGCGGGATGAGCCCGGGCTGGAATCAGGAATGGCGGGCGCCCCTGCGGGAGGCCCTGGATTGGCTGCGGGACAGGCTGGCCCAATCCTGCGAAGAGAAGGGACGCCGATGGTTGAATGACCCCTGGGCGGCCCGGGATGACTACATCCGGGTGATTCTCGACCGCTCGCCGGAGAGCCTGGAGAAATTCTTCCAAAAACACGCTCCTTTTCCCCTGGCGGACGTGGATCGTGTCCGGGCTCTCAAACTTCTGGAAATCCAGCGCGATGCCATGCTCATGTACACCAGCTGCGGCTGGTTCTTCGACGAGCTTTCCGGAATCGAGACGGTCCAGGTCCTCCAGTATGCCGGCCGGGCCATCCAGCTTTCCGAAGAGCTCTTCGGCGATTCCCTCGAACCACAATTCCTGGAGCGGCTGGAAAAAGCCAAGAGCAACATCCCCGACCATCGGGACGGCCGGCATATCTACGAGAAATTCGTCAAGCCGGCCCTGGTGAACCTGGAAAAAGTGGGGGCCCACTACGCCATCCGGTCCCTCTTCGAGCCCTACGCCGAACACGACCGGATCTATTGCTTCTCCGTGGACCGGGAGGAATTCAAATCCTCCGAGGCCGGGAAGATGAAGCTGTCCCTGGGACGGGCCCGGTTCACTTCCCGGATCACGGGGGAATCCGTCCTCCAGTCCTTCGGAGTCCTGCACTTCGGGGACCACAACGTGAACGGGGGAGTCCGGGAGTTTCGCGGGGAGGAAGCCTACCAGTCCCTGGTCCAGGAAATCAGCGAAGTCTTCTCCCGGGCGGACCTTCCCGAGGTCATCCGGCTCCTGGACCGGAATTTCGGCAAAAACATCTTCTCCCTCCGGTCGCTCTTCCGGGACGATCAGCGTAGGGTCCTGAACCAGATCCTCGATTCCAGCATCAGCAATGCGGTGGCCGTTTACCGCCAGCTCTACGAACAGAACGCTCCCCTCATGCGCTTCCTTGTGGATCTGGGAAATCCCCTTCACAAGAGCTTCCAGGCCGCCGCGGAATTCTCCCTGAATCGGAGTTTGCGGGACGCCCTGGTGGCCGAAGAACCCCCACTGGATCGGGTCCAGTCTCTGCTGGAAGAGGCCAAGGGACTCAAAATTCCTCTGGACGAAGTTAGCCTGGGGTATGCGCTCAAGGAGACCATCGAGCGGACGGCTGCAAGGTTCAGCGCCCAGCCCGAGGATCTGGGCTTCCTTCAGAAGTTGGAAGGCCTGGCGGCGCTGGCCCGCAGCCTTCCCTTCCCGGTGGATTTGTGGAGAGTGCAGAACATCTATTTCCAGGTGGACCGGGAGGCCTACCCCCAGTTCCGCAGCGGGGCGGAAAAAGGGGATGATCCGGCCAAGACCTGGGTGAGCCACTTCCTCTCCCTGGGCGACAAGCTTTACTGCCGGGTGGAATAGAAGAAAGAATGAGATGGAAATGAAGAAAGAGACAGCGCCGGCGCCTTCTTCGACCCTGCCCCGGGTGTCCGAAGAAACCTCCCTCCAAGCCAGGATTCCGCGGGCCACGTACCGGGTCCAGTTCGGAAAATCCTCCAACTTCCGCCAGTCCCTGGAGCTGGTCCCCTATTGGGATGACCTTGGGATCAGCGATCTCTATGCCTCGCCTTTTTTCAAATCCTGCGACGTGGAGGGGGCAGGCTATGACGTGTGCGAGCACGGCGCATTCAACCCGGCCATCGGCACCCCGGAAGATTTCGAGGTTCTCTCTGCTTCCCTGCGGGAACGTTCCATGGGACTCCTTTTGGACGTGGTCCCCAACCACATGGGCATCAGCGGGAACAACCCCTGGTGGATGGATGTGCTGGAAAACGGGCCCAGCTCCCCCTACTCCTGCTTTTTTGACATCGACTTGCACCCGGCCAAACCCGAACTGGAAAACAAGGTCCTCCTCCCCATCCTGGAAGACCAGTACGGCAAGGTCCTGGAGGACGGTAAGTTCGAGCTCCGCCTGGAAGAAGGGGCTTTTTATATCTGCTATTACGAGCACAAGCTTCCCGTGGCCCCCCGCACCTACAGCCAGATCCTGGGGGTTGCTCTGGAAGCCTTGGTTCAGGCCCTGGGCAAGGAAAATGAGCATCTCCAGGAGTTTCAGAGCATCCTGACGGCTTTGAGTTACCTGCCCTCCCAGACCGAATTGACCGCGGAAAAACTGGAAGAGCGGATGCGGGAGAAGGAGGTCATCAAACGGAGGATCGCGGCCCTGTATCTGAACTGCCCGGAAGTGAGAACCGCCCTCGACGAAGCCATCCGGTCCTTCAACGGCCGGAGCGGGGACTCCCGCAGCTTCGACCTCATGGACGGGCTGATCGGCGCCCAGGCGTACCGGCCGGCTTTCTGGCGGGTGGCAGCCGACGAGATCAACTACCGGCGCTTCTTCGACATCAACCACCTGGCGGCCATCCGGATGGAGCTTCCCCAGGTTTTCGCGGATGCCCACCGAATGATCTTTGACTTCCTGGGGGAGGAAAAGATTACCGGCCTGCGCATCGACCACCCGGACGGCCTGTGGAATCCGACCCATTACTTTCATCAAATCCAAAAGCAATACGTCCTCCGGCACCTCCAGTCCCGCAGGGACCCGGCAGACCTTTCTTCGGCTCCCTGGGAGGAAGAGATTGAAACCTGGCTGGGCGAGCTGGCGAGCCGGAAGGAAGCGGCCGGCTGGCCCCTCTATGTGGTGGCCGAGAAGATTCTCGGGGAGGGAGAACCCCTGCCGGGGGACTGGGCAGTGTACGGGACGACGGGGTATGACTTTCTCAACGAAGTGAACGGCCTTTTTGTGGACGGGGCAAACCTGCGGGCCATGGACCGGATCTATACCCAATTCACGGGAGCCCAGATTCACTTCGCCAATTTGGTGAATACCTGGAAGAAGATGATCATGCTGGTGTCGCTGGCCAGCGAAGTGGCGGCCTTGAGCCACCAGTTGGAACGGATATCGGAAAAGAACCGGGGATACCGGGATTTTACCCTGAACAGCCTCAATTTTGTCCTGCGGGAAATCATCGCCGGCCTGCCCGTTTACCGGACGTACCTTACCGGCCCGGAAAACATCCCCGAGCGCGACATCGCCTACATCGAATCGGCGGTCGATGAGGCCAAGAGACGTAACCCCCGCACCGCCGAGTCGATCTTCGACTTCGTACGGGATACTCTTTTGCTCCGCAACCTGCAGAACTTCTCCCCCGAGGACCGCCAGGGCTTGATCCAATTCGTCATGAAATTCCAGCAGATCACCGGACCGGTGATGGCCAAAGGGCTGGAAGATACGGCCTTCTACATATACAACCGACTGGTCTCTTTGAACGAAGTGGGGGGAAACCCGGAAAAATTCGAGGTCTCTCCGGAAGACTTTCACCGGCGGAATCAGGAGCGGCGCCGGGACTGGCCTCACTCCCTGCTGGCGACCTCCACCCACGACACCAAGCGGGGCGAGGATGTGCGCGCCCGCATCGACGTGCTCTCCGAGATTCCCGGAGAATGGAGAGCGGCGGTAAACCGCTGGAGCCGATGGAACGCCCCGAAGAAGGCCTTGGTGGAAGGCCAGCCGGCCCCGGACCGCAACGATGAATATCTGCTCTACCAGACCCTGGTGGGAGCCTGGCCCATGGAAAGCCCGGGCGGACCCCAGCCCTTTTCGCCGGAGGAATTCGACCAGTTCCGGGAGAGGATCGCGGCGTACATGCGCAAGGCCACCCTGGAGGCCAAGGTTCACACCAGCTGGGTCAATCCCAATGAGGAGTACGACGCGGCGGTCAGGGATTTTGCGCTGAAGCTGCTGGAGCCCCGGGGGAAGAACCGCTTTCTCAGCGACCTGCAGGCCTTCCAGCGACGGGTGGCTTTCTTCGGGCGATGGAACTCGCTCTCCCAGGTCCTTCTGAAGCTCGCCTGTCCCGGAGTCCCCGATTTCTACCAGGGCACCGAGCTCTGGGACCTCAGCCTGGTGGACCCGGACAACCGCCAGCCCGTGGACTACCCGAGGCGCCGGGCGATGCTGGCCGAGATGAAGAAAAGAATGGAATCCTCGGGCAGGAACCTGGTCCCTCTGGCCCGGGAGCTTGTGGAGACGAGCTGGGACGGCCGGATCAAGCTCTACCTCATCGCCCAAACCCTGAACTTCCGCCGGGCAAACTCGGAGCTCTTCACCCATGGAACCTACCTCCCCCTGGAAGCCGTCGGGGAAAAGAAGGGCCATGTGATGGCTTTCCGCCGCAGGCACGGGGAGAGGGAGATCCTGGTGGCCGTCCCCCGCCTGGTTGTCGGCTTGACGGCAGGGAAGGAATTGGCTCCTGCAGGGGAGGAGATCTGGGGAGATACCAGCCTGCAGGGGGATTTTCTGGGTCCCGCACAAACCTTTCGCCATCTCTTCACGGGAGAACAAGTGCCGGGGAAAAGGTACGGGGAGGTCCCTGGGGTGGGCTTGGCGGAAATATTCAGAAATTTTCCCGTTGCCCTTCTGGAGAAGGTAAAAGAATAGATGGCTTTTAGGGAAGCGGGAATTCTATGGAGAGAGAGGAACCGAGCCCGGAAAGGAGATTTCCCTTTTTTTTCTTCCAGGTTCCAAGGATTCATTTGAAAGGGATATGCTCAATCAAATTATCGTTCCGATCTTTTCGGCGTTTCCCGGCTTTCCTGGCTGGATTTCTTTTCCCATCTGGGGCTCATCTCCCTCATGTTCCTGGCGGGCTTCGAAATTGACCTGAAAATTCTCTACCGCAACAAGTACAAGAGCCTGCTCATCGGGGGAAGTTCATTCCTGGTCCCTTTTTCCCTGATTCTTTCTTTCTGTTTTTGGATGGGTTGGCCCTACCGGACCGCGGGGGTCCTGGGAGTGGCCCTGTCTACCACTTCCCTGGCCATCGTCTTTCCCATCCTGAGGGAAAAGGGTCTTCTGCGGACGAGTGCGGGCCAGCTGTTGCTGAGCAGCGCCATGGTGGTGGATATCGCCAGCATGCTCATGCTCCTTTTTCTCTTTTACCAGCCCTCCTTGGCGAATTCCGTACTGTTGGGGGCCCTTCTGGCCGGCTTTTTCCCGGTCAAGAAGTTCGTTTTTAGACTTTTCGAGCGATACCAGGGAAACCGGGGGGAATTCGAGCTGAAGCTCCTCTTCCTGGTGATCCTAACCTTTTCCCTGCTGGCTGAGGAAGCGGGCATCCACGAGGCGGTGATCTGCTTCGTCCTGGGGGTTCTCTTTTCGGAGATCGACCCTTCCCACGAAGCCCTCATGGAGAAGCTCAACTCCGTGGTCTTCAGCCTGCTGGCCCCTCTTTTTTTCTTCCACGTGGGATCCATGATTCGGTTCTCGGAGATTGATGGGAGGGTCATCGGGCTCTTTTTCCTATTTCTCTTTCTTTCTCTGGGTGGTAAGTTTTTGGGAACCTACGCCCCGCTGCGGCTTTTTTCCGCCCCCGTGGCCAGATTCGGTGCCGTCCTGTTCAATTATCGGTTGAGTTTCGGCCTGGTTGCCGCCATCTTCGGCCTCCGGAGAGGAATTATTGACTCGAGCCTGTTCAACGTGATTCTGCTCTGCGTCCTTTTCAGTTCCCTGGCTGCGGTGGTGATCGAAAAAAAATTCCTGGGAACACCGGCTCTTTCCTTCCCCCTCCCGGAAAAAGCGGGGGAAGGTCTTGCGGGAATTGCGGCGGCTCCGGCCGATGCGGTCGTTTCGGACCCCGAGAAGCCATGAGGAATCTTTGGGAAGATGGGCCGGATTTGCAGCGCAAAATGGACCGGGCGGCCAAGGATCAAACTCCGTTTTCCCACCGCGGAGCAGCCGTGATAGGATGAAAGAGAATGAAAGGTCCCCTGGCTCCGGCGAAGGACGGTAGAGGCAGCCCCGGTGCTGGTCCTCTCAGAGAAACAGTGGTATGGAAAGAAAAGATGCTGAAAGGAGGAGCAAGATGAGCTTCAAAAGCATCCTGATCGTTGTCGTTTTAATCCTGGCAGCTTTCGGGGCTGGTTACGGCCTGGGATACTGGAAGCTGCAGATGGCCGAGAAGGAATGGACGGCCGCTAGAGAGGAGATGCAGACCAAAATCACCAGTATGGAAAAGGAACTGACTGTGGCCAAGGCCCGGGAAAAGCTCTGGGAAATGCCGGAAATGCTGTCCGGGGTCCTCTCCCATTTGGCCGAAAAAAATTTCGGCTTGGCGGCCCAAACCCTGGACGGAGTCAAAGAGACTTTTCTGGCCTCCCTGAATTCATTGGGAGAAGAGATGAAAACCCGGTTTGACTTTTTCGTTCCCGCCGTGGAGGAGGCCAAGAAGGAAGCTGAAAGCATGGGACCGAACGCCACAAGAAAGGTGGAGGAAGCAAAAAAACTTTTCGAACAGGCCCTGATATCGGCCAAGAAAGGATGAGCCCCGGGAAAAGGGAGGGGAGATGAGCGCGAAAATCATCGGAATCATTGTTCTTCTCGTTGCGTTGGTACTCTTTGCCATCCAGAATGCGCAACCGCTGACCATTGTTTTTCTCTTCTGGAGGTTTGAGACCAGCGCGGTTTTATCCATCCTGGTAAGTTTTATTCTCGGTTTCCTGGTGGGGTGGCTGGTTTTATGGACCGGGTCGGGGAAGAAGAAAGAGAAGGCATCTCCTCCCCCCGCCTCCAGAATCTAGTTCCTCTCTTTGACCGGGGTCCAGGAAGGCGCTGACCCGTAGGCCGTGCGGCACAAGCTTCGCCATCGGATTCGGGAGGGTCTCTCATTTTTTATCTCTCTGCCCGCGGAAGACTTGTGTTAGAATAAAAAAAAGTTGCAATCCTTCTCTTTTCCCCTCATTCCCAAAAGGAGGTCGCCGTGGAAAAGGTCCTTTGCATCGACGATGATTTAAGCCTCCTTCGCCTGTATCAGGAAGAGCTTGCGGAAGAAGGCTACAAAGTCGTTCTGGCCAAGGACGGCAAAGAGGGCCTGGCGAAGTTTGAAAAAGAGAAGCCCCACGTGGTGGTCATGGACATCCGCATGCCGGTGATGGACGGCATCGAGACGCTCACCGCCATGCTGGGGAAGGATCGTCAGATTCCGGTCATCCTCAACACGGCGTACCCCCAGTACAAGGAAAATTTCATGACCTGGGGGGCCGAGGCTTACGTGGTCAAATCATCGGACCTCACCGAGCTTAAGCAGAAGATAAGCCGGCCGTCCCCTTCGGCGGCATCTACCGCATCATCGATTTCACCCTGAGCAACTGCCTGAATTCCGGAATCCGGCGGATCAACCTCCTCACCCAGTACAAATCCCTTTCCCTTAACCGCCATGTCTTTCAAGGTTGGAACATCTTCAACCCCCAGTTGGATGAGTTCATCAACCTGATCCCGGCCCAGCAGCGGGTGGGGGAGGACTGGTACCTGGGGACCGCCGACGCCATCTACCAGAACATCTATGTCCTGCAGCAGGACCGTCCCGACCTTCTTCTGATCCTTTCGGGAGACCACATCTACAAGATGAACTACCGGGAGATGATTGCCTACCACCTGGAGAGAAAGGCCGATCTCACCGTGGCGGTCATCGAGATGGACAAGGACCTTTCCCGGCAGTTTGGTGTCCTGCAGGTCGATGAGGAGTTCCGGATCATCGGTTTCGAGGAAAAGCCCGCAACGCCCAAGACGATTCCCGGCCATCCCGGACTCATCCTGGCCAACATGGGCGTTTACATCTTCAACACCGAGGTCCTGGCCCGGCGGGTGATCGAGGACGCCAAGGACCCGGAATCCCAGCATGATTTCGGAAGGAACGTAATTCCTGCCATGCTGGCCCAGGACCGGGTCTATGCCTACAGCTTTCGCGATGAAAATAGAAAACAAGCCAAGTACTGGCGGGACATTGGAACGCTGGACGCCTATTACGAGGCTAGCATGGACCTGGTCGCCGTGGACCCCCTGTTCAACCTTTATGACTCCGATTGGCCCATCCGCACCTACTATCCCCCTCTTCCTCCCGCCAAAACAGTCTTCGAGGAGTACGATTCGAATCGGGTAGGGGCCTCCTACAGTTCCATCGTCTCCAGCGGGTGCATTATCAGCGGGGGGAAAGTGTATCGTTCCATCCTCTCTCCCAATGTGAGAATTCACAGCTACTCGGAAGTTAGGGAATGCATCCTGATGGATGGAGTCGAAGTGGGAAGGGGAGCCCGGATCAACCGGGCGATCGTCGACAAGTGGATCCGCATTCCCGCCGGTTATCAGATCGGATTCAACCTGGAAGAAGACGCCCAAAAATTCACCGTCACCCAGTCGGGGATCGTGGTCCTTTCCAAAGGAACCATGCTGGCCTGAAATCTGGACCAGATTCAAATCCCCAACCGCCAGCTCCAGCGGCCAAGTCCCAAGCCCCCCAATTCCTAAATTCCAAACCATTTTCAAAAGGTCAATAAATAGTGACCCAAGAGATTTGCCTCCTTATTCCTCAGGGTTTAGGTTTTTTGAAATGGAGAATCGGAATTGACCTGGTCCCACGCTCCGCGGGGTTGGTGCTCGGAGATGGGAGCTCCTTTGGGATGGGGGATTTTTCGGCCTCTGCACCGGCGGATATATTACCCTTTCCAACCCTCTCCCGGCAGGAGTATAATCCAGAATTATGGGATGGGGCGACAAGATAAAAGAGCTGGACCGCAACGAGGTCTTCGCCAAACTCGAAGGCTTGCGGGGGGCCCTCATCCGCATATTCCTCATCATTGCGGTGATGTCGGTGGTATCATTTTTTTTCTGGAAGGAGGCTCTCCATTTTCTCCAGAAACCGCTGGGTCTCTCCTTGATCCTGTACAGCCTTCCCGAAGCCTTTATCACCTCCCTGCGCCTGGCTCTTTTCATGGGGATCTTCCTGGCGGCCCCCTTCCTGTTTAATGGCCTGTGGGGAGCTTTATCCCCCCTGCTGTCTTCTTCTTTTCCCCCGCGGTATTCCCTGCTGATTGTTCTGTCGAGTACGATCCTCTTTTACGGGGGGTGTTTTTTCTGTTACTTCTTGGTCCTTCCGGTGGGCATCAATTTCCTGATCACCTACGGGAGCGAGGACTTGCAGCCCATGATCGGGCTGGCCAAGTACCTGACTTTTTGCATCGGCCTGACCTTTGCCTTCGGCCTGATTTTCGAACTCCCCCTGATCATGCTAATCCTGGGAAGATTCGGGGTGATCGGCTATCAGGGGCTGGCCAAGAATCGGAAATATGCCCTCTTGTTCAACTCCATCATGTCCGCCCTGCTGACCCCCACCCCCGACGCCTACACCATGCTCCTGATGATGGCCCCCATGCAGGTCCTGTACGAGCTTTCCATCTGGCTGGTGAGAATCTTCGGCAAGAAAAAGGCTCCCGAACCCGAACCCATTTGAGAGGTTTTCCCATGAAAGAGGCCCTCCTGTACGAAAAGCTTCCCGAGCAGAGGGTAAAGTGCAACCTCTGCAACCACCGATGCCTGATCGGTGAGGGAAAGAAGGGAATCTGCGCCGTGCGGGAGAACCGGGGAGGAACCCTGTACACCCTGGTTTACCGCCGCCTAATCTCCCGGAACGTGGACCCGGTGGAAAAAAAGCCCATGTTCCATTTTGCGCCGGGGAGCCGGTCTTTCTCCATTGCCACTGTGGGCTGCAATTTCCGGTGCGACTTCTGCCAGAATTACGAGATTTCCCAGATGCCGCGGGAGGAGAACCAAATCACCGGCCAGGATGTGGCCCCGGAAGAGATCGTGGCCATGGCCACGAAGACGGGGTGCAAGACGATCGCCTACACGTACACCGAACCGACGATCTATTTTGAGTACGCCTACGATATCGCCCTGAGAGCCAGTAAAGCGGGGCTAAAGAACATTTTTGTGACCAATGGCTACATGTCGGAGGAAGCGCTAAGGACCTTCCATCCCCACCTTCATGGAGCCAATGTAGACTTGAAAGCCTTTCGGGATCAGTTTTACAGGGAGCGATGCGGGGGCAAGCTGGAAGGGGTTCTCCATTCCCTCCGGGTGATGAAGGAGCTGGGGGT
>LJUR01000245.1 GCA_001304105.1 Deltaproteobacteria bacterium SM23_61 | reverse complement strand
GATGATCTTCCGCTTCTGTTCCGGGTCAACCACGCCGGCCAGCTTTTCCAGAAACAGGTCGCCCGCGTCCACCACCCGCAGGTCCAAGCCCAGGTTAAAGCCAAAGACCTCCTTCACTTTTCTCGCTTCATCCTTGCGCAGCAGGCCGTTGTCCACAAAAATACTGGTCAGCTGGCTTCCCACCGCTCTATGCAGGAGGACCGCAACGACGGACGAGTCCACCCCTCCGCTCAGGCCGCAGATCACCTTTTCTTTTCCGATCTCCTCCTTCAGGTACTGGATGGTTTTGATCACCAAAGATTCCATGGTCCAATCCGGCGGACACTGGCAGATGCGGAAGAGAAAATTTTGAAGGATCTCTCTTCCCAGGGGAGTATGGACCACTTCGGGATGGAATTGCACGCCGTAGGCCCTGAGACCCGGGTGGCGGATGGCCGACACCGGGGAATTGGGGGAATGGGCGATCACCTGGAACCCTTCCGGGGCGGCTTCGATTCGATCTCCGTGGCTCATCCAGGCCTGGATGGCTTTTCCGCCGTCCAACCCGGCAAAGAGGTCCTCTTCATTATCGATGAAGAGTTCGCTCCGTCCATATTCGCGTTTGGTCGACCCGGCGACTTTTCCTCCCAGCACGTGAGCCATGAGCTGCATGCCGTAACAGATCCCCAGGGTGGGGATACCCAGCCGAAAGAGGTCCGCAGAGTTGAGGGGTGCGTCTTTTTCGTACACGCTTGACGGCCCCCCGGAAAGGATGATGCCCCTGGCGCGGAAAGCCCGGATGGCTTCCAGGCTCATGTAAAAGGGGTGGATTTCACAGTACACGTGGGCTTCACGCACCCGCCGGGCGATCAGCTGGGTGTACTGGGACCCGTAATCCAGGATCAGAATCCGCCCCTGAAAATCCTTCACCGGCATCAATCCTTAAGACTCCTTCCAGGAACTCAATTCGCCCAGGCTGTAGTTGGGAGCCTCCTTGGTAATGATGACGTCGTGCACATGGCTCTCCCGCAGGCCGGCGGAGGTGATCCTGGTGAAGCGGCTCTTTTCCTTCAATTCCTTCAGGGTGCGGCATCCCACATAGCCCATCCCCGACCGAAGTCCTCCGAGGAGCTGGTAGATGCTGGAGGAAATCGGGCCCTTGTACGGGACTCTCCCCTCGATCCCTTCGGGAACGAGCTTCATCTCCGCCTCAATGTCATCCTGCCCATACCGGTCCTTGCTCCCGATCTTCATCGCCTCGATGGATCCCATGCCCCGGTACATCTTGTAGCTCCGTCCCTGGTAGAGAACCATCTCCCCCGGGCTCTCGTCGGTACCGGCAAAGAGGCTTCCGATCATGACCGCATCGGCCCCGGCGGCCAGCGCCTTGGTGATGTCTCCCGAGAATTTCACCCCCCCGTCGGCGACGAGCGGAATTCCGTTTTTCTGGGCCACCCGGGCACTCTCCAGGATGGCGCTGATCTGGGGAACACCCACCCCCGCTACGACCCGGGTCGTGCAGATGGACCCCGGGCCCACGCCGATTTTGACTGCATCGACTCCGGCCCGGATCAGGTCTTCGGTTCCCTCGGACGTGGCCACATTTCCGGACATGAGCTGGGAGCCGGGGAAATTCTTCCTGATTTCCCGGACGGCTTCCAGCACGTTGCGGGAGTGGCCGTGGGCCGTATCCACCACGATCAGGTCCACACCGGCCTTGAGCAGGGCTTCCACTCTGGCATCCCGGTCGGCCCCCGGGCCCACCGCCGCTCCCACCCTCAGCCGGCCCAGGTGGTCCTTGCAGGAATTGGGGTACTTGATCGTCTTCTCGATGTCCTTGATGGTAATGAGTCCCTTCAGGTTATTCTGATCATCCACCACCAGGAGTTTTTCGATCCGGTTCTTGTGGAGCAGCCGCTTGGATTCCTCCAGGGTGATTCCGGGATGAGCGGTGACCAGTCTTTCCTTGGTCATGACCGAGGAAATGGGCTGATCGAGCTGGGTTTCAAAACGGAGGTCCCGGTTGGTCAGGATTCCCACCAGTTTTCCGCTGCGGGTCACCGGTACCCCGGAGATGCGGTACTTCTTCATGATCTCCAGGGCCTCGTAGATCTTCTGGTCCGGGTCCATGGTGATGGGGTCCACGATCATCCCGCTCTCTGACTTCTTGACCTTGTCCACCTCGGCGGCCTGCGCGGCCACCGGCATGTTGCGATGGATGATCCCGATTCCCCCTTCCCGGGCCATGGCAATGGCCATCTGCGCCTCGGTCACCGTGTCCATGGCCGCGCTCAGGAGGGGGATATTCAGGCGGATCGAACGGGTGAGCTGGGTGGAAACGTCCACATCCCGGGGCAGGATGGAAGATTCGGCGGGAAGCAGAAGGACGTCATCAAAGGTTAGGCTTTCGGTCAGCTTTCCGGAAATCATGGCGGGCTCCTGCAAAAAGATGATAAATAAATCTATTATGCGCCCTGGCGGATGTCAAGGACCATAAAAGCATAGAGCAAAGAGCATGGAGCATAGAGTGAAAGAAAAAGGATTTCAGTAAATCATGCCCCCTGCTTTATGCTCTCTGCCCTATGCTCTCTGCTCTATGCTTCTTTCCATGCCTTCCAGGAGGATTCCTTCCAGCAGCCCCGAGTCAATCACCTCCAGGGCGGATCGTTCAAAAATCTGAAGAAGGTTCAGGAGGATGGCCGAGCCAGGCACGATCAAATCCTCCCTTCCCTTCTCCAGACCGATGATCTTTCTCCGCTCATCCAGCGCCAGCGACTGAAGACGGCGGTTGATTTCTTCCAACCCGCGAAGGGAAATCCGATGGCCGTTGATTTTCTGCGGCTCATAGACGGGAAGGGCCAGATCAATGGCCGCCAGAGTGGTGGCGGTCCCGGCGGTAGCCAAGAGTCGGGGGTGGAGGTTTTCAACCCGCCCTCCCTGGTTTTCCCATCTCCGACGGAGCTCCCCTAGGGCGGAGCAGATGGACTCATGGAGGGCTTCAAGCTCGGAAGCCAGCGGGGGGTCATGGGTAATAAATTTTTCGCTCAGGGCAACGGCTCCCAGCTCCAGGCTGGCGGTTCGGACCCTTTCGCTTTTTTCCACCCAGATGACCTCCGTGGACCACCCGCCCACATCGCTTACCAAATGGGGCGCATCCGGATCCCGCAGGGAACTCAGGACCCCGCGGAGCATGAGAAGAGCTTCCTCCTCCCCCGTTAGCAGGCGAAGGCGGAGGCCCGTTGCTTCCCGGACTCTTTCCAGGAAGGCAAGGCCATTGCGGGCCTCCCGCAAGACCCCGGTCCCCGCGGCAAAGACTTTTTCAACCTTTTCCCGCCGCAGGAGTTCCCCGAAAGACCGGAGGGCCTTCATCGTTCTTTCCATGGAAGCCTCATCGAGTCTTCGGGCGGCGGAGAAATCCCCTCCCAGGCGGGTGATGATGCGTTCGCGGTGAAGGGTCCGGAGGGGCAGATCGGGGCGAGGCTCGGCGATGAGAAGCCGCACGGTATTGGAACCCACATCCAGCGAGGCGAAGCGAGGCATAGGGAGGTTCAGTTCTGGGGCCAGAAATACAGAAAATTCAGGGGGGGCGCGCTCTCTTTCAAACTCCCCACGATCCTGCGGACAGACTCCTGGAGCAGGAAGTCAAGCAGGGAAAATCTCTTCTTCTCCGGGTAGATGATTTCCGGCTCTCCCCGGATCCCGGCCAGCGTGGCCGCCATGGCCAGGGTGTCTTCCAGGTTCCCCAGCTCATCCACGAGCCCCAGCTCCTGGGCCTGCTCCCCGGAGAAGATCCGGCCGTCGGCCAGTTCCCTGACTTTTTCCACGGGAAGTTTCCGGCCCTCGGCCACGGCCCGGATGAACTGCTCGTGAACGCTGTCGATGACCCCCTGGAGAAGCTTCCTTTCTTCCTCGGTCATCGGCCGCAGGGGGGATCCCAGATCCTTGTGCTTGCCGCTCTTCACCACCATGGAGCGCAGCCCCAGCTTGCGCAGGAGTTCTTCCACGTTCAGGCTCTCCACGATGACTCCGATGGAGCCCGTGATGGACCCCGGGTTGGCCAGGATTTTGTCCGCCCCGCAGGCGATGTAATACCCCCCCGAGGCGGCGACGGAGCCCATGGACACGAGAACCTTCTTCTCCTTCCGGGCTTTCTTCACCTCGGCGAAAATCTCCTGCGCCGGGCCCACCCCCCCTCCGGGGGAGTCGATCCGCAGCACGATGGCCTTCACTTTTTCGTTTTTCCGGAGTTTGACCAGTTTTTCAACGACGGGCTGAGGGTCGAGGATGACCCCCTGGACTTCAATGATGGCGATCTTCTCCCCGCCCCAGAGGCTTTCTTCCCGGTCGGAGAGGTAAGCGAGAGCATAGAGGCTGATAAGGAAGAGGCCCAACAGAACCCCGAATACCACCAGTCCGAGCAGTATGGGATGCTTTTTCATCCGCGATTCAGGATTCCCGGCCGCTGTTCGCTTCCCGGGCCCTTCTCTCCAAGCCTTCTTTCAGCATTCTCCCGAAGTCGGAGGTGTCGTCCTCGTAGGCCGGCTGGCTTTCCTTGCGGCCTTGCTGCGACTGGTACCGGTCCACATCCTTGATGCTGAGACCGATCTTATGCTTCTTGGGGTCCACGTTGATGACCGCGGCCTGGATTTCGTCCCCGGCCTTGATGGCCTCTTCGGCTTTTTCCACCCGCTGGTGACTGATTTCAGAGATGTGAACCAGCCCTTCGATCCCCGGCTCCAATTCCACGAAGGCCCCGAATTTGGTCACGTTGGTAACCTTGCCCTTGACCAGCTGTCCCACCCGGTACCGGTGATGAATGTCGTCCCAGGGGTTTTTCAGGATCTGCTTGATACCCAGGGAAAAACGCTGGTTCTCCTTGTCGATATTCAGGACGATGGCTTGGACTTCCTGCCCTTTCTTAAACATCTCCGAGGGATGCTTGAGACGCTGGGTCCAGGAAATGTCGGAAATGTGGACCAGCCCGTCAATCCCCTCGTCGATCCCGATGAAGATCCCGAAGTCGGTGATGTTCTTGATTCGCCCCTGAATCTTCGTGCCCACCGGGTAGCGTTCCGCAATGGTGTCCCAGGGATTGGGGCTCGTCTGCTTCAGTCCTAAGGAAATCCGCTTCTGGTTGGGGTCCACATCCAGGACCATGACCTCCACTTCATCCCCCACGGAAAGAATCTTTGAGGGATGGCGGACCCTCTTGGTCCAGGCCATCTCGGAAATATGGACCAGCCCTTCCACCCCCTCCTGGAGCTGGACAAAGGCCCCGTAATCGGTGATGGAAGTCACTTTTCCCTTGACCCGGCTTCCCTGGGGGAACTTTTCGCCCACATGCTCCCAGGGATCCGGCATGGTCTGCTTGAGTCCGAGGGATCCGAGGGATGATTAATCCGTCCCCAGGACATGTCGGTAATATGCATGAGGCCGTCGATCCCGCCCAGATCGACGAAGGCCCCGTAATCGGTGATGTTCTTGACCACGCCTTCGACGATCTTTCCCTCTTCCAGATGCTCCAGGGTCTTGGCCCGCAGGGCCTCCCGTTCTTTCTCCAGAAGAATCCGCCGGGAGAGGACCACGTTTCCCCGCCGACGGTTGAGCTTGATGATCTTGAACTTGCTAGTAACGCCGATCAGCTTTTCCAGGTTGCGAATCGGCCGGATGTCTACCTGGGAGCCGGGCAGGAAGGCCAGAACCCCGATGTCCACCGAGAGGCCTCCCTTGATGCGGGCGGTGATCTTGCCCTCGATCACCTGGTCTTCATTCCAGGCCCGGCTGATCTCTTCCCAGAACTTGAACTTGTCCGCTTTTTCCTTGGAGAGATTGACCAGTCCGGTTTCCGATTCCTTGCGCTCCACGAATACATAAATCTCGTCCCCCACGTTGACGGACAGGGTGCCGTCCTTCTGGGTGAACTCCCTCAGGGGAACCTGACCTTCCGATTTGAAACCCACGTCCACGGTCACGAATTCCGGACCCACGTGAATGACCCGACCTTGTACGACTTCCCCTTCGGCAACTTCGTGCAGGCTCTCCTCGTAAAGTTCCTGGAAGCTCTCTCCTTCCTCGAATTTCCCTTTGCTTTCCGCAGGCTCTTCAGCGGCATCGGCCGGAGGCCCATCCTCCGCTTTTTGGGCTAAAAATTCCACCTTTTCCTCAGACATTCCAATACCCCCCAGGAGTTGTTCCGCCCTCCAAAAAATGGATTATAGCATATCGAAAAAAAACCACAACCAATAAATCTTGGCCCTTCAAAGATGGGGCGCAGTGCAAATCAACGATCCCCAAAAATAGGGCTCCCTCCGCGGTACGATCGGGGAAATGGTTCGAGAATTTTTAATTTTTCTGGATGATCGCCAGCATTTGGGCGACCACTTCTTCAGGGGTCATTCCGGTGGAATCGATGAGATGGGCATCTTTCGCCGGCTTGAGGGGGGCCAGTTCGCGGCAAGCGTCCTGGGCATCCCTTTCCCTCACCTCTCTTTCCACTTCCTCCAACTTGATTTCCCGTCCCTTGGCTTTCAACTCCCGGTACCTTCGGAGCGACCGTTCCCGCGGGTTTGCGACCAGAAAGAATTTGAACCTTGCCCCCGGAAAGACGACGGTTCCCATGTCCCGGCCTTCCGCCACGACGCCACCCCGAGAGCCCATCTTTCGCTGCAGGGCGCCCAAGGCCTCCCGGACAGGCCGCATCGTGGAGACCACCGAGGCCATCCAGCCGATCTCGGCTTCGCGGATCCTTTCGGTGACATCCTCGCCCTGACAGATCAGGCGTTGCCCTTCGCCGGTTTCCCGGAAGGAAATCTCCAGCTTCGCGCAGAGCCGTTCCAGGGCCGGCTCATCTTTCGGGTCGATCCCTTCCGCCAGCGCCCGCAGGGCCACGGCCCGGTACATGGCTCCCGTATCCAGGTACATATAGTTCAGGCGACGGGCCAGCATCTTACTCACCGTGCTTTTTCCCGCTCCAGCCGGGCCGTCGATGGTCACGATCTCCAAGCGCTTGCCCTTTCTCCGGCCCCCTCTTCCGCCGGAAAATCCCAAGAAGATCGGCAATACTTCCTATCTTCTAGCCCATCCCCATTTGAAAATCAACGGGATTCTCCTCCGGTTTTGAAGACCGCCCCGCAATAAAACCCCGACCGCTTCGCTCGAGGAGCGGGCCTCCGGCCCTCGAGGATCGTCACGCCAAAGGCGTGACTTGAGGCAAAAGACCGAAAACATAAAAAAACAGGATCATCCCCAAATTAGTTGATCGAATATTTCATGAAAACCTGCCAAGGGCCCGGGAGGAAAGGCAGATTGCGCCGCAAGCATCGGCGGGAGTCTGCTTTCCCAAGTCTCCCCGCTTGACTTCCGCAAAGCACCGCGGGGGCGAAAAAAGAAAACTTCAAGGCGGGGACAGGACACCCCCGCCACAGCCAAGATGGGACAGCTGCCTCATGATTGCAAGCAATATGACTTTCCTTCCGGGACCCTGAGATTACTTGACATTTCAAAAATAGCACCCCTTTGGCCTGCAACTAATTTTGGAGATCATCCAAAAAACATTACTCGTTAATTTTTATACGTTGAACCGCGATTTCCATATTCCGAATTGGGTATAAGAATTTTTCTTTCCCTGTAGACAGGGAAAAGCTATAATAAACACCGTTATGAACGGTTTCATCGATACCCATAACCGGCGGATCAATTATCTGCGCATTTCCGTCACCGACCGCTGCAACCTCCGCTGTCGATACTGCATGCCCAAAGAGGGCGTTTCCCAGTTCGGGCATTC
>LJUR01000028.1 GCA_001304105.1 Deltaproteobacteria bacterium SM23_61 | reverse complement strand
ATTTTCATATTTCACCTCCATGTATTTTTTCGCCTCGGTAAAAGAGGGAACCCTTTTCCCCAGAGAATGGAAGATGAATTTCTTCCCGAAAAGGAATATCTTCTTTATTAAGAAATGGCGTTCATCTCCAAATTCGTCGGTCGAATGTTTCAGGAAAGCCTGCCAAGGGCCCGGGAGGAAAGTCAGATTGCGCAGCAAGCATCGGCGGGAGATCCGCTTTCCATGGATCCCCTGGGGGTCATCCGCAAGACGCAGCGGGGGCGGGATAAGCAAGGCTCGAAGAAATAACCGATTCCCCCGCCACCGGTTGGAAGAGATATGCGCCTCATGATTGCAAGCAAGATGACTTTTCTTCCGGGCCCATGAAATAACAGGAAATTCTGAAAAGACTAGCTCTTTGGTTTTCAACGAATTTGGAGATGATCCAGAAATGGTATATTCCTGTGAATCGAAAACGTTCATGCAGAGATTGCTGAAAATCTTAGCTGTGGGAACAAAAACCATCCTAACACAATTTGACAAACTTTGAAAAACCTTTCTCTTGGAATCGAGGTTTGACAAGTTTTAAGCAAAGGTATAGATTGCCCTTAGAATTCAGACCATGGATCAAAACATTTGGGAAAGCGGCAAATAGGCGGAGATTGCCAAGCCCGGCACTAGCCTGAAGGCGAAAGGAGGGAACGAGATGGCCGAATTAAAGAAATTGTTTTCTCCGGGCAGGATCGGCAACATGGAGCTCAAAAATCGTTTAATTCAGGCCCCCACAATGGGAATTGCACCCTTTCACGGGGTGCCTCTGCCTGAAGAAGCAAAGGAAGATTACATTCCACCCCGGGTCATGGACTATTTTGTGGAAAGAGCGAAAGGCGGCGTGTCTTTGACTCTGGGACAATCCTGTACGATTCTTCCCGAAGGCCGGGCTCCCGGACGA
The DNA here is from genome assembly GCA_001304105.1 of Deltaproteobacteria bacterium SM23_61. Lineage (GTDB taxonomy): Bacteria > Desulfobacterota > SM23-61 > SM23-61 > SM23-61 > SM23-61. The sequence continues at coordinate 26,325 of LJUR01000028.1, read as the reverse complement.
GCGGGTTGCTGGGATGACAAGTTTATCCCCGGGTTAAAAAAATTTGCCGAGGCCATTCATCAGCACGGAGCCAAGGTCGCGTTTCAATTGTTGCACCATGGCAGGATCTTAACCGCTCATCGCAAAGGCATGCCCCATCCCGAAGAAATCGACCCGGTAGCTCCGTCGGCCATACCCTGGGGATACAGGAAAGAGGTCGCCCGAGAAGCAACCGTAGAAGACATAAAACGGTTGGTCAACGCCTTTGCCGAAGCAGCCCGCCGCCTCAGGGATGCCGGCTTTGATTGCGTTGAGGTAAAAGGGGCTCATGGCTACTGCGTCGGCCAATTCCTTTCCCCCCATTCCAATCATCGCACCGACGAATATGGAGGCAGTCCTGAAAAGAGAGCTCGCTTTGCCTGTGAAATCATTTCGGCGATCAAAAAGAGGGCCGGCGCCGACTTTCCACTTCTTTTCCTTATGAGCTCAAGTGAATTTATTAAAGGAGGAATCTCGCTGGAAGACTCCTTAATCCAAGCGCGGTTATTCGCCGAAGCCGGAGCTGATGCCTTGCATGTTGAGGGAGGCGTTGCGGACATGACCGCCTACATCACCAATCCATGTTATGTCTATCCGGATGCTTTGTTCGTCGATCATGCCGCGGCGATTAAAAAAGTGGTTTCCGTACCCATCATCGCGGGAGGAAAAATTGGCGACCCCATACTCGCGAATCAGATCTTAGAAGAAGGCAAGGCCGATTTTATCAGCATGGCCCGACCCCTCATTGCGGACCCTTACCTGCCCAACAAAGCCAGGGAGGGAAAGTTTGACGAAATCGTCCATTGCCTGTGGTGCAATAACTGCTGGGATGTAACCTGGCGGGAAAGCTTTAAAAAGTACGGCGTACGGAGCTGCACGGTAAACCCGGCCTACAATCGGGAGGGGGAATTTACGATTGAGCCGACCCAATCGCCCAAGAAGGTGCTTGTCGCGGGGGGCGGACTCGCCGGCATGGAGGCGGCTCGGGTCCTTGCCCGCCGGGGTCATCATGTCGAACTTTTCGAAAAAAGCCTGGAATTAGGGGGACAATGGAATCTGGCTTCGCTGATCAAGCTCAAGCAGCACTACGCCAGGCTGACCGGACAAATGTCGAACCAACTTAGGGAGGCAGGAGTGCGGGTGACATGCGGCCAGGAGGTGACGACAGAATTGGTTCGCCAGAAGAAGCCGGAAGTGCTGATCGTGGCCACCGGGGCTCTCCCTCGAACCCTCAATGTTCCCGGCGCCCAGGGAGAAAACGTGGTACAGGCAGCCGACGTCGTGCAAGGAAAAGCAAAAGTGGGGCAGCGCCCGCTGGTCGTGGGAGGGCGTTATTTGGGAATCGAAGTGGCTCTCCTGCTGGCCGAACAGGGAAAACATGTATCTCTGGTGACGGAGCGGAACCTGGGGCAGAACAGCCGGTATATGGAACACTACAAACTTCTGGCCTTAAGAGATAGGCTTGTGGAGCAAGGCGTCTACATCTATCCTCATTCGCCGCTACTCGAAATCCATGGGGACGGCGTTTACGTAATGAACGGGGTCGACCCGCTTTTCCTTAAGGCAGATACCGTGGTATTAGCGGTTGGTTTCTCTCCTCAGCGGAAGCTTTTCGAAGAGCTTAAAAATGCTTTTCCCAACCTCGAGATGCACGCCATTGGCGACTGCCTTGAAGCCAGGGATGCGCTGGAGGCCATCCGCGACGGAGCGGAAGTGGGAAGAATCATCTAAGGCGCCGCCAGAGAAATTAAGATTTGCTTTTATCGATATTCTGAAGGAATCTCTATCCCGGGAAGGTACGAAGGAAGGACCAAATGGGTGGAGGGTGATCTTACGGGGAATCGGAGGAAATGGAAGATAAAAAATGGGGGACCGGCGGGACCGGTCCCCCGGAATGAACAGAATCTTCAGGGCGTGACGTACGGTTCTTTTGGGAACTCGGAAATGGCCGCTTTGGAAGAGTCGTCTCGGGAGGAGGATTTCTGCTTCTTCTCCTTTTCCAGCTCCTTCTTCTTCTTCTCAAGCTCTTTCTGGATGGAATAGACCTTTTCCTTGAATTCCTCGGTGACCCGCTGGGAGTCTCCCATATCGCCGATTACATGGGGAGTCAAGAAGATGACCGTTTCGGTCTTGTTCAGCACATTGGTGTGATATCCGAAGAGCGCGCCTAAAATGGGGATCTTGCTCAGGTAGGGGATCCCGGTCTTGATGTTTTCCTTTCGCTCTTCGATCAACCCCCCGATGACCACGGTCTGCCTCTCCATGATGGAAAGGGTGGTTTTGGCGGTTTTCTTGGGAAAGTAGGGAACCTCCGGCAGGTTTCCCAGGGCCGTCTTCGCCACGGTGCTCTGCTCCACGGATATATCCAGGGTTACCAGCTTGCCGTCGCTGATCCGCGGGGTTACGGTCAGGATGATGCCGATATCCTTGTACTCGATGGTTCCTTCCACCACCCCCGGCGAAGTCGTGCCGGTGGTGGTGTAGGTATTGGTCAAGATGGGCTCGGAACGGCCGATCTGAATCCGTGCCTCCTTGTTGTTGGCGGCCAGAACATGGGGGGAGGAGATCACTTTTAGCTTGTCCTCGGTGGCCGAAGCGCTGATGGCCGCGGCCAGCCGATCCACCGAAGTGACCGCATAGCGGAGCCCGGTGGCCATGGTTGTCTGGGGGGCGATTCCGCCCGCCCCCACGGTGTAGGAATAGGTGTACCCCCTCCGGGTGAAGGAGTCGCTGAAGGTGGACCACTCCAGGCCGTACTTGTTGGAGTCGTCCAGGGTCACCTCGGCCAGGAGGACTTCGATCAGCACCTGCTTGGGATAAATGTCCAGCTTCTTGATCGTCTCCAGGATGGCTTTGTAGTCCCGGTGATAGGCCCGGATGATGAGAGCGTTCGTCGTTTCATCCACCACGATGTTGATCTCCCCTTGGGGAACCCCCCCGCCTTCCTCCCTGGCGGCAGCGGGAGTTGCGGGAGTGGAGGGCTTCGTCGGGCTGGGCTTGACTCCCCGGGGACCCGGAGTCGTGGGGGCTGCCGCCGCGGGCGTGACCGGCCTCCCTTCCGCCTTCGCTCCCTTGACCGGAGTATAGATCTGCTTCAGCACGTCCGCCAGGTCCTTGGCCTTTCCGTTCTGCACGTAATACACGAATACGCTTAACTGCGTCCCCTCCCCCGGGACCCGGTCCAGATCCTTCACCCAGCGTTCCACTTTATCGAAAATCCCGGGGATCGAGCTGACTGCCAGGAGCGAGTTGATGCGCGTGATGGGGGTGAAGGTAATGCCCACGCCCCGCCCCGATTTCAGGGAGACCTCAAAAGAAGAGAAGATCCTCTCCATCTCCTTGGCCACTTCGTTCACGTCGGCGTTAAGGATCGGGTATATCCGCACCCGCATTTCCGAAAAGATGTCCTCGTCGAAGAGCTCGATGATGTCCAGGGACTTCCGAATGTTGGAAGCCATATCCCCCACGATGAGAAGGTTTTTCTGGGGGTACTCGACGATGTCCGCCCCGTCGGAAAGGAAAGGCTTGATCATCTTGGAAACTTCCGTCGCCGGGATGAACTTCAGGGTAATGATCTGGATGGTGTATTTTTCGTCATTCGGGGCCCGGCCCGCATCTTTCCCCGTCGAAGGGCGGTTATAGAGCTTCTTGGCCTCCCCAAAGGGGACGATTTCATACAGAATCCCCTTCTGGACGGCCGTGGCTCCGTTCATTTTCAGGATTGCCTGAAAGACGGGGAAAATATCCTTCTGAGAGATCTGCCCGGACGTGCGGATGTTGACCACTCCTTTGACCCTCGGGTCGATGATGTAGTTGAGGTTCATCATCTCGGCCATCACCCGGATGACTTCGTAGATATCGGCGTTGTCGAAATTCAGCACGAATCTCGAACCCTGCGGGGTATCCCCCGGCCTGGGAACCCCTGCGGATGAAGGAGCCCCCGGGGGCGAGGGGGCCGGGCTTGGAGACGTGGAGAGGGCCGGCGGAGGAGCGGAAACGGGCTGAGGAGCCTTGGGCAAAGGAGCCGGACGGGACGTTTGGGACGTTCTCTCCTTTTTTTGGGCAAAGGTTTCTTCCTTCATGGGAGGCCTCGAACGTCTCCGGGAATCTGATGGGGCTACGCCTTGCCCTTCCCGGGAAACCTCCCGGGCCGGTCCTGGAGAAACTTTCGGCGGGGTATCCTTCCGCGCTTGGGGAGAAGCTTCCCGGGAATGATCCCTGCTCATTTCGGCGGTTTCCTGCGAAACCGCTGCCGCAGAGCTTTCCCTGGCGACCTTGGATTGGGGCCCGGCGCAGTGGATCGTCCCCCCAGTGAAAAGGAGGGTGATAAGGAAAAGGGAAAACCATCTTGCAGCTTTCATCCCCGATAGACTCCTTTCGAACATTTTCTTTCCTTCCTTCCCCTTAAGACCCTCCCGGGTTTACAGGCCTTCTTCCCCTCCACACCCCGGGGTCGGGCAGGGAAGGCGACGGGGTGGGAGAGCTGTAGGAACCAGGGGTCTGATAGGCTCCCCCAGGCGTTGCCCCCGGCGGCCGGGGGATGGGCGTCGTCGGCCTGGGCAGGGGGACCGGGGTCACCGACCTGGGTACGGGTGACGCCGGCGCTCTGGGCGTGGGGGCGACGACCGGAGGACGGGCGGGGGGGGTCGGAGCGGGGTTCTCACTGCCACCCGCTTTTTGGGCGCCCGTGGATCGTGGAGCAGGACTTCGAAGGAATCATCGCCCCCCTCCATTACGATCCGGTCCGGCATGATCTTGGTCAGTTTGTACTCCCCCACCATCTCTCCAATCCTTATGCTTTTGGTCTCCCTCTCCCCCTTATGCAGCGGTCGTCCCGGGTTGATGATCGTGGCGACCTGGTAGTCTCCGTCAATGGCTACACCGGAAAGGATAATCTGGGGCCGGGTGACGGGCTTGTAAAAAGACCCAGAAGCCTGGCTGGAAAATTCACTCCGCTCTGGGCTGAAGATATTCTTCTCGGCGATGATGTCGACCGCCTCCCGGGAGACAGGTTCAGCAGGGGGGGCAGATCCGGGAAAAAGGTCGGTTTTGCCCTCCACCCTTCCAGCCCCCTCCTTTTTCGGGACCCGCGACGCAGAGGATGACCAAATGTCATAATTCTCGTATCCCAGGATGAGGACGATGAAAAAAAGAAGGATGCTGGGAACTCCGTACCGAACCTTCACGGTTTTTCTCTCCCCTTCTCTTTCTCCCTCTCCCTCCCCTTGCCCCCCTTCATGTAAGCGGAAATGATCATGTTCCCCTGGATGGTGTTGGGCATGCGGGGATTGAAGACCAGAAGGTCCATCTCGCTGATGGTGATCTTTTTTTCCTGGAGTTCCAGTTCGTACAGGAACTGAGCCAGACTCCTCATGCTGCTCGTGGGGTTGAACTCGATCTGCACCGAAATCCGCCGGAAAGATCCCGCCTCCTTGGGGTCCAGGCTCCGGAAACTGCGGATGGCCAGGTTGTTTTTTTCCGCCAGGCGTTTCACCATGTCCTGGAGGTTGGCGGCCCCCAGTTGGGGAGTCTCCCCGGAAAGGAGGCGCTTCTGGATCTCTTCCCCCTGTTTCAAGGTCCGCTCCAGGCCTTCCTCCACCGTTTTCCGATTCTGCAGGACCTCGGCGTATCTTTGGAGCAGACGCTGGGTCAGGGCGATCTCCTGGTCCGCTTTCTTCTTGGCCTCCACCAGGGGAACAATTAGCAGGGTATAAACGCCCAGGGCGACAGCGACCGCGATGAGGCCCCAGAGAAATTTCCTCTGCGAAAAGCTGACTTTGGACAGATTGGACAGAAAGGGCCGGTTCATGGCGCCCCTCCTGTACCTTCCAGTTTCATCTTGATTTTAAACCGCTCCCTTTCCTTTTGCGCCCCGATCCTTCTTTCCCGCTCCTTGGTGACCGGAGCCAGGAATTCCACTTTTTCGAAGAGGGGCGATTTATCCAGGAGGGAGATCAGCTCGGAAGCGGAATCGGCAAAGCCGCTGATCTCGACCTCGCGGCCGGCGAACTTGTAATGCCAGATCCAGACCGACGGGGGAAGAACCAGGGTCAGCTCTTTCAAAATTTGCACCCCGCTCACTGCCCCGCGGCTGATTCTTTCGAATTCGGTCATTTCCAGGGCCAGCTCGGTCCTCTGTTTCTGAATTTTTTCCACGGCCTCCACCTCCGGCTTTCGCTTCTTGACCTCGGACCGGAGGTTTTCAAGATCGCTCTGGTAGCGGCTGTATACGCCCCCGCCCCAGATGAGTCCCAGGATCAACGCCAGGCACAGAAGAACCATGAAAACGGGCTTGCCGTAGTCCCGGACTTTCCTGCGCATCTCCGGAGGAAGGAGGTTCAGCTTGAACCGGGTGTCGGTCAACCCGGTCAGGGGGAGACCGATGGAGGGGTAGATGTAGTCCGGAAGGGACTCGTCCGCCCCGACCTCGATTTTTTGAACGGGGGGAGAAGCCACCCCTCTCATCCCCTCGGTCTCTTGAAAGCTGGGGAGGGCCTTTTCCGTGGCGTCCAGCCCATAAACAAAAAACATGGCCCGGGAAAGGGAAGAATCCTTCCCCTCCCTCCGCTTGAAGGCATGGAGAATCTGCTCCTCTTTTTCCTGCGCCGGCAGGGGCAGGTGGAAATTGTCTTTCCACTCCTTTCCTTCCAGGACGTTCATTTCAAAAAAAGGATCATTCACATCCAGGAGGACGGAGATTTCGTTTTCCTTCTCCCCCTCATGGTAGAGGAAAAGGTTGAGGGCGGACACGGCCGGGATCTGAATGGAAATGGGCTGAATCCCCATCTTTTTCAGGAGGCCCAAGTAGGGGCTCAGTTCCTCTTTTTTCACGAAGACGGCGACCAGATAGAGCCAGTCGGTCTCTTCTTTCAATACCTGGAAATCGAACCAAAAATCCTCTTTGTCAAAAGGGGTCAGCTTGGGGGTTTCGTATTCCAGGACTTTACGCAAATTCTCCTTGGTGGCGATGGGCAACCGGAGAAAGCACCTCATTTTTGGAGATAAAGGTGCTGATCAGGCTAATCCACTGGGCTTCCTGGACCTCCCGCTGGCCCTCCGTCCAAAGGGGATAGACCCGGTAATCCACCAGGCGCATCTTCCGGAAGGATTTCCGGAGAAGGCTGAGGATTAAGTGGTTGGTTTTAAAGTCGATTCCTAGGCTCGATGGAAACAGAGGCATAACAATAATAATTTCTGCAATTTGTGTGCCAGATTCATGAATTTATGGGCCCGCCCCTCCCTTATTTACAGAAAAGAATCCAACCATTGCACGATCTTATATCCGTCTTTTTCCCTGAAGTCCACCTTGACCACCATCCCCCCCTCTTTGCTTTTTCCCCGGGCTTCCACGGTGTAATATGGGTTCACCACCCCGAACAGGACCAGTCGCTGAATCCCCGTGAGGAAGGGGGCGATCTCCGGCACCCTCTGCACAAGATCTTGAAAATTTTGGAAACCTCTCTCTTCCCGGGCCTTCAGGATCAGGCGACAGACCTCCAGGGGGAGCCCCAGGATTACCCGCAGCGCGGGGAGACTGGCGCTGTTGATGTCGATCTGCTCCCCGGCGGCATAGATGGAAAAAAGGTCCCGAAGCGCCACGGCACCTTCTTCTCCGGCCTCCCCTTCCTTTCCCTTGATCTTCTTGCCGTAGAACAGCTCGGGGGTGATCCCGCGAACCAGCAGGAGTTCTTCCACCGAATCAAAGTTTCCATTCTTGCAGTCGTACGGCTCTTTCAGGGACTGGTAGTATTCATTCTCCGCCCCGTTAACCCGGATAAAATCATCCGGGTCCCTCCAGTCCAGGATGGAATCCACGGCTATATCCCGGGCCTCCCCCTCGAGGCCCAGGGTGTTCATGATTTTGCGGAGCGTGGCGTCGGAAACGCGGTTGATGTTCAACTTTCCCGCTTCCCCCAAAACCCGCACCGCTCCTTCAGCCCCCTCAAAGGGAAAACGGTATTCCCTTCCATCGGTCACCCATTCCCTGTTTTCCGGCGGGATCTCTTCTTCCTTGGCCGTCTTCCGCAGCTGCTGCATCCGGGGGTCGTGCTTGAGGATGAGCTCGGCAATGGCCCGCTGGGAGCTCCCCCGGGCGGCGGCGTAAAGGCGGAGTTCCTCCTGATAATTCCGGGTGATGTTGACCTCGGTCCGCATGGCGTAGCAGAACTCCAGGACCACCACCGAGAGGATGGTGACGACCCACAGGACCATGACCAGGGCAACTCCCCTTGAATTTTTCACGGAATTCATTCTTACGCTCTCAACTTGCCTCTATAAATCCGAAACCCGAAGCACGAAATTCGAAACAAACCCGAAATTCAAAAAAGCAAATTCGAAACTCCTTGTTTTGAAGATTCGGATTTCGGTCATTGCAGTCTGTTTCGTCCCGCGTTTCGCGGGATTCGAAATTCGGATTCCAAACTTGTCCGCCGAACCTTGCTTTTCGACCCACCAACTTTTTCATTCCTAACGGCGGGTTACCGGCGGCACCATCCTGCGAATCGGCCCCGTCCTAACCTCTTCGTAGCGGTTTGAAGGGAGGGAGGCCAGGATCACCGTGGAAACCCCTTGAGCCTTCTCTTCCCCTTTTGCGAATGCCAGGGTCACCCGCAGGGCCGTGGGGAGGGCTTTCTCCTCCTTGGCATTCCACTCTTCCACCCAGCCCCCGGTCCGGTTTTTTTCCGGGTCCTCTTCCTGGTAGTATTCAAAGCGAAGCTCTTCCAGTCCCTCAAAAATGGGGACGACCGCGTCTTCCGGGGGATTTTCCCCCAGAAAATCCTTGTTGAGGACTCTCCCTTCGTACAGCAGGAGACGGCCTCCCCCTTTTTCGCCTTGCCGGAATTCGTAGAAGGCGTAAACCAACCCGGAGGGTTTTTTGGCCCTGAGGGAAAGGGCGGATACGAATTTCAGGGAGCGGGCTTTCCCCTCAAAGGCCAGGAAGTCTCCCTCGGCTTTCTGGGTCTTGACCTTGTAGGGAACGGCTGATTTCAGCTGCCGGGAAATCAGCTGGGAGGCGATGCGGATCCTCTGGTATTCCTCCTTGCTCGTTTCCCCCTTTTCCCAGGCGGCGATGCCGAGCCGGAAAACCCCAAAAATCATGAGCAGGACAAACCCCATGATCGTCAGGGTGACCATCACCTCCACCAGGGTGAAAGCCGCGGCCTGCCCCCGGAAAGAAATTTTTTTAGGTCCTCTGCCCACTCTCTTCCGCTTTCAGAATCCGGTAGGATTCCAGGGCGGTCGTCCTTTCCCGGATTCCCGACTTCCAGAGGACCTCGATCCGCACCCAGTACAGGGCCACCGGCGGCTGGTAGCTCGTCTCCCTGCCGGGGGGAAGGAGGTCCACTTTTTTCACTTCCACCTGCCACCGGTATTCCCGATCGAATTCGCCCTCCTCGATGCCTTCTTCCAGACTCTTGGCCAGGGAGATTTCCTCCAGCTTCATCCGGGCGTACCCCACCGCCCGGGTATATTCTTCCGAGGTCCGCCCGAGGCGCAGGCCGCCGCCGAAAAGCTCGATGATCACAATGAGCCCGATGCCCAGGATGGCCATGGCCACCAGCACTTCGAGCAGGGTAAATCCCTGGTTTTTGACCCTCCCCTTCATGCTTCCTCGATCTCTACCATCCCAGTCAGAAAATGCACCTTGATCCGGAAACCCTTCTTGTCCTCCGTTCCCAGAAGAAGGGTGCCGCCGTTGGACCCGCCGGTGGGATAGAATTCGATGGCCGGAAGATCCGAGGGAACCTCGGGGGGAGGGATCCTCACCTCTTTCATCCGGATTCCTTCGGGCAGGGCGTAGCGCTTCTCCATAAGAATGGCCTCCTCCCTTTCCCGTTTTCCCTTCTCCTCCTCCGTCTCCTCCCCTTCTCTCTCTTCCCTCTCCAGGGCCCGAACCCTTACTTCCCTTGCCTCCGCATCAAACAGGACCTGGTGGATTTTTCCCTTTTGTATGGATTCGGAGCGAAAATAGCGCAGAATCCCCGATATTTTTTGCGCGGAGGTCTTGAGCTCCACCCGCTTGTAAAATCGGGACAGCGAGGGGGTCACCAGGGCCACCGAGAGGCTGAGCAAAATCAGGACGATGACCAGCTCGATCAGGGTGAAGCCCCTGTCCCTCATCCTTTCACGTCCTTCCAGTTGACCACATCCTCATTTTCCCCTTCGCCGCCGGGGGCCCCATCCAGGCCGTAGGAGATGAGGTCGTAATCGCCATGCTCCCCCGGAGACTTGTAAACGTAAGGTTTCCCCCAGGGGTCCATCGGGATCTCTTTGGGAAGGTAAGGGCCTTTCCAATTTTCCATGCCCGATGGTTTTTCCCGCAGGGCCTTCAGCCCTTCTTCGCTGGTGGGATACCGCCCCACGTCCAGCCGCATGGCGTCCAGGGCGGTTCCGAAGAGCTCGATCTGCGCCTTGGCCGTCTTGAGCTTGGCCGTGCTCACCTTGCCGAAGAGCCGGGGCCCCACCAGAGCGGCCAGAAGACCGATGATGATAATGACCACCAGGATTTCCACCAGGGTAAATCCTTTTTCTTTCCGCTTTGCGAGCATGCTCATCGCTCCTCCCCTAAAGATCAGAATACAACAAATTTTTTAACCACAGAGATCGCAGAGAACGCAGAGATTTTTTAAAATATTTCTAAACCGCTTTTTTCCATCGCGAAAGGGTCCCGAATTTTGCCCGCCGAAATGAAATACGCCCTGGATGAACTGTTTCTCTGATCCTGGGTAAACCCTGCGAAAAACCTTCCGCCTTGGTACCCTTATTTGGTTTTTCTGCTCTAATAAAAAAATTTCTCTGCGCCCTCTGCGGTCTCTGCGGTTCAAGTTTTTAAAACGGGATTTCGTTGATGCTGAAGATCGCCAGGAGCATGGAAATCACGATGAAACCCACCACCGCTCCCATGACCAGGATGATCAACGGCTCCAGCAGGGAGACGAACCGCTTCACCGTGGTTTGCACATCCTCTTCGTACGTATCCGCCACTTTGGCCAGCATCTCTTCGATGCGCCCGGTCTCTTCTCCCACGTTGATCATATGCACGGCCAGGGGGGGGAAAACCCCCGTTTCCTCCAGCGTCCGGGCCACGGCCTTTCCTTCCCTCAGCCGGTCATGGATGTTTCCGATGGCCCGGGATACGGCCAGGTTCTGGGAAATCTCTCTCACCAGGCTGAGCGCCGAAAGAATGGGGACCCCGCTCTGCAGCAGGGTGGCCAAGGTCCGGGCGAAACGGGCCACTTCGATTTTCTTGATGATGTTCCCCACTGCCGGCCATTGGAGCTTAGACCGATCCCAGCGGAACCTTCGCTCCTCGTCCTGGTTATACACCCTCAGGCCAAAATAGAGGAGGGCCAGCATCCCCGCCCCTACCCACCAGTAATCACGAACGTACCGGGAGAGATTGAGCATGATCTGCGTCGGCAGGGGAATGGCCTGCCCCATGTCGGAGAAGATCTTGGCGAACCGGGGAATGACAAAGGTAACCAGGATGACGATGGAGGCCCCGCTCACCGCCGTCAGGATGAGAGGATAGATCATGACCGAAACCAAAAAATCCCGGATTTCCTTTGAACTCTGAAGGTATTTGACCAGCCGGGAGAGAATCACCTCCAGGAACCCCCCCGATTCCCCGGCTTTGACCATGTTGACGAAGAGCTTGGAAAAGATCCGGGGATGGCTTGCCAGCGCCTCGGCCAGCGAGCTTCCTTCCCGGATCCTTGTCAGGACATCCAGCACCACTTTTTTCAGCCGGGGGGCCTTCGTCAGGGAACCCAGGATCTGCAGGCTTCGGTCGATGGGCAGGCCGGCGGAGACCAGGGTCGAGAGTTCCTGGGAAAAAGCCAGCAGCTGCTTCATTCCCACCCGCTGGGGCAGGAAGGAAAACCGCGGACCTCCTCCCCCTTCCCCGGCAGCCACCACCCGGACCGGAATGTATCCCAGTTGGTGGAGACTGCGGACCACCGCCTTCTCGTCGCGGCCTTCCATGGAGCCTTCCACGACCTGTCCGCTCATGTTGGTTGCTTTGTAAATGAAATCGGCCATGGTTGCTTACAAGAGCTGTTCTTCCTGGGTCACCCGAAGGACCTCCGAAACCGTGGTGATCCCCTCCCTGACTTTCAGCCAGCCGTCCTGCCGGAGGGTTCGCATCCCGGCCTTGCGGGCTCTTTCCTTGATGAGGTTGGCGTCTTTCTTCTCCAATATGAGCTTCTGAATGTCTTCGGTAACCTGAAGAAGCTCGAAGATCCCCACCCGCCCCCAGTATCCCGTATTGCCGCACTGGGAGCATCCCCGAACGTTAAAAACCCTGACCTCCGCGGGATCGACGCCGTCCATTCTCATTTCCTGGAAGACCGCCGGGTCCGGGGAAGAGGGTTCCCGGCAGTAGGGGCATGCGGTGCGCACCAGCCTCTGCGCCAGGATCCCGATAACCGTCGAAGAGAGAAGATAGTCTTCCATCCCCATGTTGATGAGGCGGGTGATGGCGCTGGGCGCATCGTTGGTATGGAGAGTGGAGAGCACCAGATGCCCGGTGAGCGCCGAATGGATGGCGATTTCCGCCGTTTCGGAATCCCGGATCTCTCCGATCAGGATCACATCGGGGTCCTGACGGACGATGGACCGCAGGGCATTGGCAAAGGTCAGGTTGATGGCCGGCTTCACCTGGATCTGGTTGATCCCCTTCAGCTGATACTCCACCGGATCCTCCACGGTGATGATCTTTTTATCCGGCGAGTTGATCTTCTCCAGGGCGCAGTACAGGGTCGTCGTCTTGCCGCTTCCCGTGGGGCCCGTAACCAGGATGATTCCGTGCGGGTGCTGGATGAGCTCTTGAAAACCATTCAGCGTATCCCGGGCAAAGCCCAGTTTCATGATGTCCAGGACGATGCTGCTCTTGTCCAGGATCCGGAGGACGATGGATTCGCCGTGAATCGTGGGCACGGTGGACACCCGGAAGTCAATCTCTTTTCCCTTCACCCGGAGCATGATTCGGCCGTCCTGGGGAAGACGCCGCTCGGCGATGTTCAGCTTGGCCATGATCTTGACCCGGGAGATGATCGCCGCCTGCAACCGCTTGGGGGGCGACTCCACGTCATGGAGCACTCCGTCGATGCGGTAGCGCACGCGAAAATTTTCTTCGAAAGGCTCCAGGTGGATGTCGGAGGCCCTCCTTTCGATGGCCCGGGTGATGATCAGGTTGACCAGCCGGATGACCGGCCCCTCCGAAGCCATATCCCTCAGCTGGTCTACATTTTCCTCGCTCTCTGCCTGAAGGTCCGGGATGCTCTCCATGTCCTCGATGATCTTTTCCATGGAGGACCCGCCCGCCCCGTAGGAGCGTTCGATGGCCTCAAGAATCTTCGACTCCTCTCCGACGAGCACCCGAATTTTCTTCTTGGTGGCCAGCCGGATGGCATCGAGGGTGTAAAAGTCGTAGGGGTCAGCCATGATCACGGTGAGGGTGTTGTCTTCCATCTGGCCGGGTATGAACTTGGATTCTTTCATGAACTGTACGGACAGGCTTTCGTAGAGGGTGGGCTCCTTCGGGAAGTCATCCTCGGTTGCCATTTTCGCCCCGTAGAAGGTCTCAGCCGCCATGCGGAAAGTCTCCTGGGTGAGGAGGCCGGGCTTGATGAAATGCTCCTCTAAGGAGAAATCAGCAGGCAGAGCTCCAGTGGGGAAGGCCTCCTCGAAAGCGCCTTTCCGGATGATTCCTTGATCCAGTAAAAAATCAAGAAATTGAGGACTTAGCATAAAATCCCTCACGCCTATTCTAATTTTCTACGATCCCCACCGGGTGGTCAAAACGAACCTGGGAAGGGGGATTACAAGATCAGGATGCTTCTTTTTGCCCCGTTTCCAGCAAATAGCAGCGGTATTTATTTCTACCCTTTTTAAACCGGAAAGCGATTTTTTCTCTGATTATATAATAAAACTTTTCGATCCAGAAAATTAAATTTAATCACTTCCAGGCCTTCCTTTTAAGTTTTATCGGATGTATCAAGGAATTTCTTAAATCCCCAATCGCCAAATCTTCTTGTTTTCTTATGGTTTCTTTGCTATTTTCGGGTTCTCGGAGTGCAGGGGAAAAGAAACCCGCGCAAAAAAACTTAACCGCAGAGCTCGCGGAGAACGCAGAGACAGAAATGGCCAAGGGATTTTCCAGGAACAATCTCTGCGCTCTCTGTCTCCTCTTCGTTCATCCTCTTGTTTTCATCCGCGACGGACCGAAACACAAAGAGGAGGCCAAACCAATAGAAGGATTTGTTTTTTTGCCTTTACCAAGAAAAAGCTCAGCGATCTCTGCGTACTCTGCGGCTGGTTTTTTATTCCTCCTCGGGGGACGCAGAGATTCTTATAACTTCCAAAGCAATGGAAAAAGAGGACCGAAAGATTTTTGGTTTTCATCGGACCATTTTCTTCCTGGGATTGGTCAGTCTTTTCACGGATATAAGCAGCGAAATGATCTACCCCCTTCTCCCGGTCTTTCTCATCTCGGTCCTGGGGGTGGGGCCCGCCTTTGTAGGCCTGGTGGAGGGGGTGGCCGAGGCAACGGCGTCTTTTCTCAAACTCTTTTCAGGCTGGATATCGGATCGCCAACAGAAGCGAAAATTCCTGGTCGTTTCGGGATACACCTTGTCCACCCTGACCCGCCCCCTGGTGGCCGTGGCCACGGCTGGATGGCATGTTCTTATCATCCGTTTTCTCGATCGGGTGGGGAAAGGGATCCGTACCTCGCCCCGGGACGCCCTGATTGCCGACTCCAGCCCGGGATCGGAACACGGAAAAGCCTTCGGCTTTCAGCGGGCCCTGGACCACACGGGCGCAGTCATCGGCCCCCTGATCGCCTTTTTCCTTCTGACTTTTGTCACCCAGCAATACCGGGCCCTGTTTCTTTTGGCGTACGTTCCGGGAATCGTTGCCCTCACCCTGTTGATTCTTGGGGTGAAGGAGAAAACCGCCGCCCAAGCCGGGCCTTCCTCCCAGCCGGTTCAGCTGACCCTCCGCCCCTTTGACCACCGCTTCAAGATCTTTCTGCTGATCATCATTCTCTTCAGCCTGGGAAATTCCAGCGACGCTTTCCTGATCCTCAAGGCGAAAGAAGCTGGGGTTTCGGTTTCCCTGGTGCCCCTTCTCTGGATGGTTCTTCATATCTCCAAATCTCTCTCCGCCACGCCAGGGGGCATTCTCTCCGATCGTTACGGGAGAAGAAAGGTGATCATCGCCGGGTGGATTCTTTACTGCGGAGTCTACTTCGGATTTGCCTCGGCTCAGAGCTCGGAGATGGTCTGGCTTCTGTTCACTGTATATGGTTTCTTCTATGGTTTGACCGAAGGGGGCGAAAGGGCTCTGGTGGCGAACCTGGTCGCCCCCCACTTGAGGGGAACCGCTTACGGCCTTTACCATTTTTCCATCGGGCTGAGCACCCTGCCGGCGAGTCTCCTGATGGGCTTGCTGTGGCAAGCTGCCGGCTCTCAGGCGGCGTTCAGCTTCGGGGCGATCCTGGCTCTTTTCGCCGCCATCCTCCTTTGGCTAACGGTACGAGAGGAAAGTTCTGAGGCTGTCAAATAATCGTATAATCGCGGACCCGGATCGTCTTTAGGCAGGACATTCATATGGTCACCTAGGCTGATCAGTCCTGAGTCCTGAGTCCTGAGTCCTGAGTCCTGAGTCCTGAATCCTGTGTCCTGAATCCTGAGTCTTGAATCCTGACTGCTTAATTTCCCCCCCTGCACCCTGCGCCCTGCACCCTATCCCCTGATCCCCTGATCTTATGGATGGGAAAAACATTCTCCCTGATGAAGGATAGCACCCGGTCAACCTCCCGATTGACCTGTTCTCTCGTGGTGCCTTTGAGGTAGATGGTCTTGTCCTCCAGGCTTCCGACCTCCATTTCGGGCCCGAACATCATCCCGCCCACGAGGCCCACGTATTCGTCCCGCGGTTCCAGGTCATTTAAGATCCCCCAGGCCAGGGTCCAGCTCCGGGCGGTCTTGAAGACGTCATACCCCCCTCCCCCCAAAGCAAGGATGCGGGGCGATAGATCCCTCAGTCTCTTGACCGCATGGCAATAGCCGGCATTGGTCAAGCCCAGATGCGTCAGCGGGTCGGAGATGTGGGTATCGGCCCCCAGTTCGGCAATCACCAAATCCGGGGCGAAAACGTTCAACAGCGGGGGGACCACTTCCGAAAAAGCCCGGATAAAAGCATCATCATCGGTATTCTGCGGCAGGGGGACATTGACGTTGTATCCCTTTCCCTCCCCTTCGCCGATCTCATTTTCGAAGCCCGACCAGGGATAAAGGTCCTTGCCGCTTTCATGCAAGGAGATCACCAAGACCCGCGGTTCGCGGTAGTAGGCGTCCTGGACGCCGTTGGCGTGGTGGGCGTCGATATCCACAAAGGCGATCCGGTATCCCTGTTTGAGGAGATGGTTGATGGCGATGGCCACGTCGTTCAGGTAGCAGAAACCTTCCGCATGGTCCCGGCCGGCGTGATGGAATCCCCCCAGGGGATTGAAGACCGCCTGGGCTTCTCCCCCGGTCAGCATTCTGGCTCCGAGAAAAGTGGCCCCCGCCGCCAGGGCGGAATAATCATACATTCCGGAAAAGATGGGATTATCCTCGGTTCCCAGGCCGAAACGCAGGATTTTCGGGTCCACGGTCAGATAGTCGCTGCCCCCGCTGTGGATCATGTCCGGCCAGAGCTCGCTGGCTACGGTGGCGGAATCCAGATCCTTCAGCATTTTCAGGTAGGCGGGGTCGTGAAAATCGGCCAGGATCTCATACCCCAGGGGTTGCGGCCTGAGGATCCGGATCCAGGGATGTTCGATCAGGCCGTAGCGGCGGCAGAGGTCCAGGGTCAGCCTGGCGCGTACGGGTTTGAACGGATGGGTGGGGCTGTACTCGAACTTGGACATCTCTTCCGAATACACGAAAATGCTGCGGAAATCCCCGTCACGCGCCTTCATTGCCCTTGCATAATACACCAATCGGCTGCCGTGAACAACTTTTCCTTTCTTGCCCGGGTCTACATTCTGGGAATAGAATCCTGCGAGTGGGGTTCAGGCGGGGGGGAATTTGGATCATCATCCTGAGGCGTCTGTTCTTTCATTGGATCGGGCCTGTCCGGGGAAATTCGGATGGGGATACGGTTTGGATTGGGCAGTCTTCTATTCGAACCTATTTTCGCCTCTGGCCCCTCTTCGCGGAGGACAGGCGGGAGGTTTATGGTAATGCAGTATCCCGCCGAGCCTGATGACCCAAATCCCCCCCGCCTGAACCCCAACAACCGAACCGGGAAAAAATGAAAAGAGATCGATTGAATTCGAGTCCCAGTTGACAGCTTTTCCCGGCCCAATTACACTCTTCTTATCCCTAACACTGAGAGGTTGACCATGGATTCCTCCGAACCGAAGATCGGACAACGTTTCCAGCAGGATACCAAATACTACCGCCCGTCCTACGTTGCCAGAGGCCGGGAAAAAGCCCCGGGCCCGGCCGCCCCCAGGACCATTCCATTGCCTTCCCCTTCGCTCACCCGCGGCCCGACCCTTTGGGAGGCCCTGGAGAAGAGACGGTCCATCCGCGATTACCGCCCGGCCCCTCTTTCCCTGGAGGAGCTCTCCAACCTCCTGTGGGCCACTCAGGGGATTACCGAAAAAGCATTCGGACCTTGGTACCGCACCGCTCCTTCCGCAGGGGCCCTGCATCCGATCGACACCTACCTGGTTGTGAATCGGGTGGAAGGGCTGGAGCCCGGAATTTATTTCTTCGAGGTAGTAGAATTTTCCCTGGTTTTAAGGAGAGCGGGGGATTTCGCCGACCCTCTCGCCCAGGCCGCCCTGAACCAGGATATGGCCCGGACCGCCGCGGTGGTTTTCGTCTGGGTCGCGGTCATCCAGCGTTCTCGCCAGAAGTACCGCCAGCGAGCCTACCGCTACATTTACCTGGACTGCGGCCACATCGCCCAGAACCTCTACCTGGCGGCCACGGCCCTGAACCTGGGCTGCTGCGGCGTGGCGGCCATTTTTGACGACGAGGTCAATGATCTGGTGGGAGTGGATGGGCAAGAGGAGACGGCTATCTACCTGGCCATGGTGGGGAAGAAATAATTTCGGATTGCGGATTTCGGATTGCAGATTGTAGGGGCGCGCGGTGCGCGCCCGCAGGATGTTGCCCATCATGAGTTCCGCCCTGCACTGCGCATAGTACAGCGCTGCCCCGAACCTTACCTGGTTCAGGGAGCATCGAGCTTGACCTTGCCTTTTTCCACGCCGATCCCTTCCAGCTTCAAAAGCTCCGCTTTCAAATTTAGGCCCCCGGGGGCGGAAAAGCCGGTCAATCGGCCATCGCTGCCCACGATCCGGTGGCAGGGGACCACCAGGGGCCATCGGTTTTTTCCGTTGGCGTTGCCCACTGCCCGAAGGGCCCTTGCATTTCCGACCTTCTCGGCCAGCCAGCGGTAGGTGTGGACTTTTCCGAAAGGAATGGCGAGCATTATCCGGTAGGCTTTTCGCTGGAAAGGAGTCGCGGAGGAAAGGTCTAGCCGCATGCCAAACCGGGTCCTGCGGCCTTCGAAATATTCGAGGATTTCCTCTCTCGCCCGCTCAAGGAAGGGGGCTCCTTCCCGGCTATCGGGAAATTCCTTACCGATCCTTTGGCGTAACTCCTCCCGGGAATCTTCAGGAAGATAAATCCGCTGCACCCCCTTTTCACTCCCCACCAAGCCCATCCACCCGAGCTTCGTCCGGAGAAGGATGAAGGCCCTTTCCATTTTTTCTCCTCCCGGGATATGCTTTTCTCTTACCCTAGCAGCCGGAAAAATTTGGGTCAATCGAAATTTGCAGTCGGAAGAGGACGGAAAAAAGGAGGGAATCAAGGAGAATTCTTGTCCTTCAGAAGATCCTTGATGAAAGCCTCCGTCAGGGCAACCCTGAAGCCCAGGGTATTGTAAAAAGCTTCCATATATTCCCGGACGGTGGCCTTTTTTCGGACTGTGACCTTCAATCCGTAGCACTTGCAGAACTCGCAGACCCGCCAGAAGAGGTCGCTCTCCAGGAGCTCCTTCACTTCGGTGACCTGCTTTTTCCCGCACCTGCTGCAGATAACTTCTCTTATGATTTTCATCCCGATGGAATCCTTGTGCCCCAAAGAAGGAGATTTTCTCCCTCGAGTATTTATTTTACCGCTCGCCGGATCTTTTGTAAACCGGCAATATCTGGCGGCGGCCTCAACCAGGAAAATGCCGGCGAGGTTCCCCCCCCGGCGGCACGATTTTTCAGCATGGGTCAAGGGGAACGTTTACTCCCCTCTTCCTCCCGGAGAATCTTTTTCAGGACCTTTCCCACGTGGGACTTGGGAAGTTCATCCCGGAATTCAACCAGGGTGGGAACCTTGAAGCGGGCCAGGTTCTGGCGGCAGAATTCGATGATCTCCTCGGCAGTAGCCTTCTGCCCGGGTTTCAGGACTACAAAGGCTTTCACCGTCTCTCCCCGGTAGGGATCCGGGACCCCCAGAACACTGGCTTCCAGAATTTTAGGGTTCAGGTAGAGCACTTCTTCGACTTCGCGAGGGTAGACGTTGTACCCTCCGCAGATGATCATGTCCTTCTTCCGGTCCACGATGGAAAAATACCCTTCTTCATCCATCCGGGCAATGTCGCCGGTATGGAGCCACCCGTCGCGAAGACTCTTGGCCGTATCTTCCGGTCGGTTCCAGTACCCCCTCATCACCTGGGGCCCGCGGATGCACAGTTCGCCCTCTTCTCCGGGGGGAAGGTCCCTTTCCCCGGTTTCCAGGTCCACGATCTTGGCGTCCGTGTCCGGGCGGGGAAGACCGATGCTGCCGATCTTCCTCTTCCCGGAGAAGGGATTGGCATGGGTCACCGGGGAAGCCTCGGTCAACCCGTATCCCTCGCTGATTTTCCCCCCGGTCAATTCTTCGAACTTCTTTAGGGCCTCCACCGGCATGGGCGCCGAACCGGAGCTGCACACTTTGATGGAAGAGATGTTGTACTCCTTGACCTTCGGGTGATTGATGATGGCGATGTACATGGTCGGGACGCCCGGAAAGCGTGTGGGCTGGTAAAGATTGATCGCTTCCAGGCAGTCGTCCACCTGGAAACGGGGCAGGAGGATGATCGTGGCCGCCAGGTAGATGGCTTCGTTCATGGTCACGGTCATGCCGTACACGTGGAAAAAGGGCAGAACCGCCAGCATTCGCTCCTTTCCCCTTTCCGCGCCCACGTTCCAGCTCACACATTGGACCACGTTGGAAATCAGGTTGTAATGAGTCAACATGGCTCCTTTGCTGAACCCGGTCGTGCCCCCGGTGTACTGCAGGAGGGCCACTTCGTCCGGATCAACGGAAACCACGGGGGGATCCTGGGATCTTCCTTTGTTCAGAAGCTCAGCATACTCAAGGACCCCCTGTCTGCCCTTCGCCCCCTGCTCTCTGCCCCCTTCCCCCCGGACGTGTTCATCCAGGTCCGTGAGAATAATGTTCTTCAGGGGGGTCTTTCCCTTCACCGCCTCCAGCCTGGGGAAAAGGTCCCGAGCGGCAACGATCGTTCCAGCCCCGGCATCGCCGAGCTGAAATTCCAGTTCCCGCTCCACGTACATGGGGTTCACGTTGACCACCACTCCCCCCAGCCGGAGAATGGCGTAATAGGCGACGATATACTGGGGACAGTTGGGGAGCATGATCGCCACGCGCTGGCCTTTCTTTATTCCCATCTGATGGAGCCCGGAAGCCAGGTTCCGGGCCCATCCGGCCAGATCTCCATAGGGAATCCTTTTCCCCTGAAAAATCACCCCGTCCAGATCGGGAAAATCTTTTGCCGTGTCCTCCAGGACCTGATAGAGGGGGATGCGGGGATAATCGATATGGTGGGGCACGCCTTCCTCATAAAACTTCAACCAGGGTCGTTCCATGGTCTCCCTCTCTCCTTTTCAAAGTTCAGGTTCCGAGGAAAAGGCGGATGAAGGCTTCCACATCCTGGCGGATGAACTCTTCCAACGACAAATCCTTTTGCTCCAGAAGTTCGCTCATATCCAGGAATGTCTCGACAAAGGTAGCCTTCTGGGCTTCCTGGCTTTCCCAGAAGATGGCCTCGGAATTATTTTTTCCCAGGATCCCCTGTTGATAATTCTTGTAGGCGATCTGGGTGGTATGGGCCAGGACGGCTTCCACTTTTTTTCTTATAAAGGGAGTGATATCCCGGGCGACCCGTTTTTTCCCCCCAAAAAAGTTCCCCCAGAGGCTGTAGCCCAAGAGCGATGGCCTCGGCCCTGCGCAAGAACGGAGGGCTTCCACGGCCAGGCGGGTACAGCGGATGTGGGTCCTGTGCCGCTCATAGGGCGCCGGGAGAAAAACCTCGCTGGGGAGCAAAGATTCATAGAGGTCCCTTAAATCTCCCGCCACTCCGCTTCCTCCCTCCCCCTCCAGCTCAGAACTACGCTTCAGGAAATAAAACCCGCCCGCCGCCCCCGTGACCTTTAAGGCGGCCATGGACTCCTTCTGCCGGAGAACGACCAGGTCCTCATCGGAAATGGGCGGACCCTGGCGGGGGCTGCTCCGCCCGTCCGTAACAGTCACCGAAAATACCGCCCGCCCTTTCTCCGCCGCCTCGATCATGACCCCTCCCGCGCCCAGAACGTCATCATCGGGATGGGGGGAGATAACCACTAGATTGTCCTTTCGACCTTGAAAATCGCCCAGAGATTTCCCTTCTTGAAGGGCAACGTATTTATCCTGCCAGGAATTCTTTTTCATTTGAGAATCCTTTGTCCGTCTCCAGTTTCCGGTTCCCCGTTGCCCGTTGCCGGTTCTTCTTTACCGGGTCTCCATAGCCATTTATCCTTATATCTCTTTCCATTGATCATTGATCATTGGGCATTGGGCATTCATCATTGATCATTGACCATTGAGCATTGATCATTGGCCATTTTGTCTTTCACTTCAATCCGCAATCTGAAATCCGCAATCCGCAATCATAAAATGATCTTCCCCAGCACCGCGGGCTTCTTCGCCCCCGTGGCTCCGGGAATGTTCGAGGGCAATCCCCGGAGGGTGGCATCCGCCAGCAAGGCGAAGGCCAGTGCCTCTTTGGCGTCTCCATGGATTCCCAGGTCATTCAAAGGAGCGACGGGAATCGGGTCAAATATCCCGCGCAAAAACCCCATGAGAGTTTCGTTGTGCAGTCCACCCCCGGAAACGAAAATTTCGTCCACCTGGAAACGGGGTAAGATGAAATCATGAAAGCCGCGGTAGACGGAAGCAGCGGTAAAGAAGGTGACCGTTGCCAAAAGATCTTCGAAGGGCAGCTTCCGGTGTTTTTCCCGAAGATCCCTTGCGAACTGCTCTCCGAACATCTCTCTCCCCGTCGATTTGGGCGGGGGCAGCTGAAAATAGGGGTGCCGCATCAGATCGCCCAGCAATTCCTCATTCCTTCTTCCCCGCCCGGCGATCCGCCCCCTGGGGTCCCATTTCATCCTGCCCCGGCTCTGGAGACGGACCAGGGAATCCATCACCATGTTCGCCGGCCCGGTGTCGAAGGCCATAACTTCTTCCAGTCTCCCGGGAAGGACGGTGACGTTTCCAATCCCGCCCAGGTTCAGCAGGGCCCGCGTTTTCCCCTTCTTCCGGAAGAGGAGATAATCCGCGTAGGGGACCAAAGGGGCTCCGGTCCCTCCCGCGGAAATATCGGCAGGGCGAAAGTCGCAGACGGTTATCACCCCCGTTCGGGCGGCAATAACCGACCCCTCCCCGATTTGCAGCGTCGAATCCTTGCGCCCCGGCTGTCCGCTGAGATGGCAAAGGGTCTGGCCATGGGAACCGATGAAGTCCACCTTTCCGGGAGGGAATCCCGTCCGGCACATCAACTTCAGGGCGGCATCGGCCAGCAGTTCACCGATGATGAAATTCATCTCGCAGATCTCTTCGGTCCTGGCGGAAAAGAGTTTCAGAATGCGCCTCTTCATGGAAGGCTCAAAAGGGTACGTTTCGAAGGCCAGGATCCTCGCTCCGCATCTCAGGCCGCTTCCTGAAATTTCCGCCAACACCGCATCGATTCCGTCCACCGAGGTTCCGGACATAAGTCCCAGGCCAACCCGGGATATTTTCTTCCGGATCTGTTCCAGGCGGTTCAAAGAATCTCTCCCAGAAAACCATTTTTTTCTTCCAGCAATCGCACGGCTTCTTTCCTCGAGCAACCCTTTGTTCCCATGACGATGGCCGCCTTGGGGTAATTTTTCGACCGTCGGAGAAGGACCCTGGCGCGGTCACGGGGGCAATGCAGGAGGGCCATGAGGATCCTCTCCGCCCGGTCCTTCAACTTCCGGGATGACGGGGTTACCCCCACCATCAGGTTGCGGTATACTTTGCCCAGGCGGATCATGATCCCGGTGGAGAGCATATTCAGGACCATCTTGGTGGCGGTTCCGGCCTTTAACCGGGTCGATCCGGCGATCATTTCCGGCCCCACCGGAAGCTGGATGACCACGTCCGCCAGGGGGCCGATTTCCGGCGAGGGGCTGCAAGCCACCAGCAGCCGAAAGGCTCCCCGTTTTTTCGCCTCGCCCAGCGCGCCCCGGACAAAGGGAGTTCTGCCGGATGCGCTGATGCCGCAGACGACATCGGCGCCATTTACTCTCGCCCGGCGGATCACTCGGGCCCCGGCGGAAAGACTGTCTTCGGCCGCTTCCGCGGATCTCCACAAAGCTTTCTTCCCCCCGGCGATCATTCCCTGAACCATTTTCGGTGAGACGCCGAACGTGGGAGGGCACTCCGCGGCATCCAGAACCCCGAGCCTTCCGCTGGTGCCGGCCCCCACGTACAAGAGCCTTCCTCCCCGGGAAAGAGCCTGGGCCCCGAATTCAATCGCCCTGGCAATCGGTCTAAGCTGGGTGCGGACAGCCCGGGCCATCTTTTCATCCTCCCGGTTCATCATCCGGGCGATTTCCAAGGGTGCAGCGGTGTCGATGTGACGTGAGGAGGGATGGGGCTTTTCCGTCAGCCCAATTCGCTTTCTCTTTTTCATTGCTCAGGAAATGATAAGAAATTTTTACCCGGCGACCAAGAAACGGATTGCACCGCTGAGTACGCAGAGACCGCAGAGCAAAAAAATGGGTATAGGCGTGCCATTTCTTTACCCATCATTCAATATTTCATGTTTCCTTTCTTTCGATTCTCTGCGTCCTCCCGGGTCTCCGCGGTTATTGATTGCTTTATCATTTTGGGAATAAAAAGCCTTCTTTCTCTGACTTGGCGCAGAAGAAAACAACAAAATGACCGCGGAGAAAGCAGAGAGCGCAGAGATCATTCCGTGAAAGCCTCTGGGCTTTTTTCCCTTCTGCGGAGGCTTCGAAAATGATTCACTTCTTTCCTACGCCCCTGGGTCTTTAACCTTTTTTATCTCCGCGTGCTCTGCGATCTCTGTGGTTAAATTTTTCATCCCGCATTCCGAATTTCCCCCCACCATCTTCTTTCCCAAGGCATAGGCCTCCGCCATTGCCGTGGGGTGCTGCCGGATCTTCCCCTTCTCGTCCACCCCCTTGTAAAGAAGGGCCCGGTCAAAGGTCCTGTCCAGGGCATCGAAGAAATATTTCATGGTGAGCAGGGGGCCGTCGAAAATTTTTCCCAGCGTCGCCCCGCCCACCGCGAGAAAAATCCCTTTCCTCTCCGTCCGCCCGGGAGCCACCCGCTGCCCGAGGAGATACTTTCTGGCCCAGAGCGCCTGGCATCGGTCGATCATCGCCTTCAGGTGGGCGCTGACCGCAAAGAAAAAAATGGGGGAGGCGACCACCACCAGATCGGCATCCACCAGTTTTGGGTACAGTGGTTTCATGTCGTCCTGGATGGGGCATTCTCCTTTTTCCTTGCAGGCGTAGATTTCCAGGCAGGGAGAAATCTTGAGCTCCCGGAGAAAGACCTCCTCTACCTCGGCCCCGGCCTCCGTGCATCCGCGGAGGAATTCCTTGAGCAGCAGCTCCGAATTCCCTCCCCTGCGGGGGCTCCCGTAAATCCCCAGGACTTTCATGCTCCCCCATCCCCCTTTTTCCTTGAATTTCTTACAAATTAGCAGACTTCCCCTTCCTCTGCCAAGGGATAAAATCTCCTCGTCCTCCCTCCCCTCTGCAATTTCCTTTTCTGCGAAAAAGCAGACTTGTGGCCCGGGCAACACCTGAAATCCAATGAGCTTATCCATTGTTAGCGTAAACCACCCTCGCCGCATTGTTTGACAATATCTCTTTACCGGGAAAGAAAAAGCGAATATCCTGTATTCATCCGTCCAGAATTTTCCGTGAAGGGGGAAAAGGAATGGCCTTTATTGAACACGTGCATATCCACGCCAGCAACCCGGGAAAAACCATTGATTTCTTCAAGGCCTTCTTCGGAGCCAGGGTGATCAAGGAATTAGAGAATCTGGGAAGGAAGATCACGATCCTGTCTATCGGGGACAAGTCCAACCTTTCCATCCTGCACATCCCTCCGGCGGTGGAAAATCCCGCACCGGAAAATGCCAGTATCGATCATATCGGTATCGCCGTGGAGAACATCGAAGACCTAGTCCGCCGGCTGAAGGAGGAAGGATACCGCTTCCCCGTGGATTTGACCCGATCGGTTTCCGGGGCCAAGATCGCCTTCTGTCTGGGGCCGGACAATGTGTACTTGGAGCTGATTGATAGGACCTAGCCGGGATATTTGGGGGGCGGTGCGGGGTCAGCGGTTATAGGTCATGGGTAAAAGCCCGAATCGATTCTTTTCCATGACCTATGACCTCTAACCTCTTACCCCTTAGCTCTGACCTTTTCATTTTATTCTTGACAGCCCGATTGACTGTCGATACGCTTTTTATAAAAGCCTGCAACAGGAGATGAAAAGTGAAAAGCCTCAGATTTTTAACGGCCGTTCTCATGATTCTGGCGATCGGGACCGTTTTCGGCTGTGCCAAGAAGACGATCCGCTCCGATGCCCTGGCATATACGCCTTCCCGGGTTGAACCCAGGCCCGCAGAGGCCAAACCGGAGGCCGAATCAGCGGACAAGACCGCGGCCCTGGAGAGGGAGAAAAAACTATCGGAAGAGAACCTCCGTGAGGAAGCCCTGCGGGAACAGGCCTTGCGGGAAAAGGCCCTGCGGGACAAAGCCTTGCAGGAAGAAGCGGCCCGGAAAGAAGCTGCCCTGAAAGCGGCCAAGCTGGAACCGATCTATTTTGAGTTCGATCAGTGGTCCATCCGGGAGGATCAAAAAGAGATCATGATGAAAAACAGCCAGTGGCTCACGGCCAATCCCAACACCAAAGTGAG
>LJUR01000027.1 GCA_001304105.1 Deltaproteobacteria bacterium SM23_61 | reverse complement strand
GGAACAAACCCACGATCACCTACTGAGCGGCCGGGGTGCGCAGCCGGGCCGCTGCCGCCGTTCTCGCACGGGAGGGTTTCCAGAAAGCCTACAGCATGGAAGGGGGAATCCATGCCTGGAAAGGCCTGCGGGCCACCGGCGCTCCGGAAGCCGGCATGGCCTACTTTGAGCCGGGTAAGAGCCCGGAGGAATTGATCGCTCTGGCCTGGATGCTGGAGGAAGGGTCACGCAAATTCTACACCGAAATGGGCAAAGAAGAGAGGAGTCCGGAAACGGCCGCCCTTCTCCGGGACCTGGCGGATGACGAAAAGAAACACCAGTCCTCGCTTTTCAAAATCTACCAGAAACGCTCCGGAAAAGATTCAGACCCGGGATTTCCCCAGTCGCTCCTCTCCCTGGAACCCGGGGTCGATTATCTGGAAGGCGGGATTGTTTTGGAGAAAGCCCTGGAATGGGCTCAGGGGAAGGGGCCGAAAGACATCCTGGAGTTTTCCCTTTCCCTGGAGGTCAATAGCATCGACCTCTACATCAAGATGGAGCGCAGGGTGGAGGGCAAGGAAACGAAGGAGGTTTTTCAGGCTCTTTCCAACCAGGAGAGGAACCACCTGAAGCGTCTCACCGCGGCCCTGGAAAAGAGTTAGTGCGGGTTGCTCTTTTCAGGAGCAGGAGGGAAGATGAGGCCGAAAGGACAGAATGCATGGGTCGCGGTTACAGTCATCGGCCGCGACCGGCCGGGGATTGTGGCTCATGTCTCGAGGGTCCTCTATCACCATCGTTGCAGCATTGAGGAGCTTGCCCAGACCGTCTTGCGGGGACAGTTTGCCATGATCCTGATCGCCTCGCTGGGGGAAGGAACACCGATTCGTGTCCTGAGGGATGAATTTTCCGGGCTATCGAGAAACACGGGTTTGGAGATCAATCTGCGGGAGCTCGAATCCGAGGACCTGGTCCCTTATCAGGCGGGAGAAAGCGAGCCCTTCATCATCACCGTGCGGGGGGAGGACCGGCCGGGACTGGTGTTTGGGATCACCGAGGTGCTGGCCGAGCGCGGGATCAACATCACCAACCTGGGGGCCCGGGTGGCCCTTCTGGGTCAGAGGTCCGAATACATCCAGCTGTTTGAAGTTGACGTTCCCAAGAACCTGGACTACGGCCTCCTGAAGGAGAAACTCCGCCGGCGGGGAAAGGAGATGGGCCTCTCCGTAGACCTGCAGCACAAGGATATCTTCCGGGCCATCAATCAAATCTAGACGACCTGATGCCGGTTGCCCGTTGCCGGTAGCGCGTTTCGTTTCCAACCCGGAACTGGGAACTGGCAACTGGGAACATGGTCATCCAGGGGACCATCCGCAAAACCCACAAACTCTTCCGAAACAGTTCCGATGATCGAGAGGGACAAAAATCATGCTCAGCTCTGAAGAAATCATCCGTACCGTGGAGATGCTGAAGAACGAAAACTTGGATGTCCGCACCGTGACCCTGGGGATCAGCCTAAGGGACTGCGCCGGCCCGTCTGCTGAAGACCTCTGCGGCCGCGTCCGTCAGAAGATCCTAAAGCACGCCCGAAACCTGGTTTCCACCTGCGACCGGGTGGCCGACAAGTATGGAATTCCCATCGTCAACAAACGGTTGGCCGTGACCCCCATCGCCGCAGTGGCGGAGAGCCTGAAACGAGAAGATTATGTGTCCGTCGCCCGGGCGCTGGATCAGGCGGCGCAAGAAGTGGGGGTTCACTTCGTGGGGGGATACTCGGCCCTGGTACAGAAAGGATTCACTGCAGGGGATCTTCACCTCATCGATACCATCCCCGAGGTCCTCTCCGGAACGGAAAGGGTATGCGCCTCGGTGAATGTGGCCTCCAGCCGGGCCGGAATCAACATGGATGCCGTGTCGCTCATGGGCCGGGCGATCAAGGAGACTTCCCTGCGTACCCTCGACCGGGACGGCTTTGGCTGCGCCAAGCTGGTGGTCTTCGCCAATATGCCCGAGGACAACCCGTTCATGGCCGGTGCCTACCTGGGGTTCGGGGAACCAGAGTGCGTGATCAACGTAGGGGTCAGCGGGCCGGGGGTGGTGAAGAAGGAGCTGGAGCGGGCCGTCCATTCGGGAAGGAAGCTTACCCTGGGAGATCTTTCGGAAATTATCAAGAAGACCAGCTTTCGAGTAACCCGGGTGGGAGAGCTCATCGCTCGGGAAGTAGCCCGGGAGATGGAGGTCAGCTTCGGCATCGTGGATCTATCCCTGGCTCCCACCCCGACGGTAGGGGACAGCGTAGGGGAAATTCTTCAATGCCTGGGCCTCGAATCCATCGGCGTTCCTGGTTCCACAGCAGCTCTGGCCTTGCTGACCGATGCGGTGAAGAAGGGAGGGGCCTTCGCTTCTTCTTCGGTGGGCGGATTGTCCGGTGCTTTCATCCCGGTAAGCGAGGACCTGAACATTTCCCGAGCCGTCCAGGCAGGCTACCTTTCTCTGGAAAAGTTGGAGGCCATGACTGCAGTCTGCTCCGTGGGCCTGGACATGATCGCCCTTCCGGGAAAGGTGGACGCGGATACAATTGCCGCTCTTCTGGCCGATGAAATGGCCATCGGGGTGGTCAATCACAAGACTACGGCGGTCCGCTTGATTCCGGTGCCCGGGAAGGATGTGGGCGATAAGGCGGTCTTCGGCGGGCTATTCGGGGAGGCTCAGGTCATCGAAGTGAGAAACGTCAACCGTTCCTCCGGTTTCATCCGCTTCGGCGGACGGATCCCCGCCCCGCTCACGAGCCTGAACAATTGAATTCTAAGGCCGGTTTTCCGCTTTCCCCGGAAAATGGCCAGCACAGACTTCTAGGTGAGGCGAATTTTCAAGTAGAGATCTCCTGCTTTTCCCCCCTCGTTTTTCCCCTTTCCCTTCAGGCGGAGCATCATCCCATTCCGGACTCCGGGGGGGATCTTCACCGTCAGCCGTTCGAGTTTTCCATCCCGCGGCAATGAAACTTCCTTGGTGGTCGCAGAAGATGCGTCTTCAGGAGAGAGGGGAAAGGTGTAAACAAGGTCCAGGCTGTTGCTTGCGCCGGGGCTGGATGGGAAGGCATCGGGCTGGAGCCTGCGGAGGAAGAAACCAAGCCCTTTCCGGAAAAGCCAGGAAGCAACTCTTCCCTTCAGAGTGCGCCCTCGGGGAACGATGATATTGTCGAGGAGGGGGGAGAAGATCTCGGCGGGATTCCTGGCGGAATCCTCAGACCCTCCGGACGCGGAGTAGCGAAAACCTCCCGGTCCTCCGAAAACAAAGAAAAACCCCCGCCCCCCGAAAAAGAGGTGGTCGAAAAATCGCTCGTCGAAACGAAACCCCATGCGGGCGAATTCCCGCCCGAGTTCGGAAAAGACATCATTTGCCTGGGGGTTGTTGAAAATGTCCCGGAAGATCTCTTCCTGAGTGTAGGCGAAATCAGGCCGCCGGCCAGCCCCGAAGGGGGTCCGGGAGAGGAGGTCGTACTGTTTCCTCTTCTCCGGGTCCATGAGGACCCCGTAGGCCTCGCTGATCTCCTTGAAGCGCTCCTCGGCCTGCCGGTTTCCCGGGTTCCGGTCCGGGTGGAACTTCAAGGCCAGCTGGCGGTAAGCCTTTTTAATCTCTTCGGGCGCGGCCTCTGGGGCAACCCCCAAAATTTCATAGTAATTCTTATTTCCGTTGACCCGTGCCATATTAACCAATTTACCAGAAAAAAGGGGCTTTGGGAACCCTTGGGAAGCGGATCGGGCAGAGGGAAAAGATTGCTTTGCCGCTCGGTTTGGAAATATAATAATAAGAAAGGCTTTGGGAGATGAAACCAGCTCCGTTATATTGCTTTTTCATCGTCTTTACCCTTCTGGCGCCCCCCGGAGGGCATTCTTCGGACGGGTTCCCCTGGCAGAAGATCGAGGAGGGGTTTGAATTCAAAGCCGCCAGGATTGATGGGCATCCCTATCAATCGCCCATCAAATTGAAGGTCTTGCGGGTCAGCCTGGAAAAATTCCAGGTCCGGGTGCTGGACACCCGCGTTTACGGGGCCGATCGGATGGAGATCCGAACTTTGGCCAAGAAGGCTCAGGCCCTGGCGGCGATCAACGGAGGATTTTTCACCCCTGAATACCGCCCCCTCGGGTTGCTGATCGTGGACGGAAAAGAGGTCAACCCCCTGCGGAGGGCGGACTGGGGGGTTTTCCTGATTCAGGAAAACCGGCCCCGAATCATTCACACCAATGAATTTCAGAATGACCGGAACATATCCCAGGCCATGCAGGTGGGCCCTCGCCTGGTCGTAAACGGCCGGGAGCTGCAGATGAAAAGGCAGATTGCCAGGCGCTCCGCCCTGGGGGTAACGATGAATTACCAGCTCATCCTCCTCAACACCGATGACACCGATGTCTATGCCCAGGACCTGGCCCGGATCTTCCACCTGCCCGAATCCCAGGGCGGGCTGGGATGCCGGGATGCGCTGGTCCTGGACGGAGGGCCTTCGGCGCAGATGTACGCCGAGTATAAGCATTTGAAGATCGACATCCCCGGGCGCTGGGGGGTGCCCAACGGCATCGGGGTATTCAAGAGAAACCCATAGGCTGGCTAGCGGATTTCAGATGACCGATGACCGACGGCCGAGGACGGGCAAGAGATGAAAGAAATCGGAAGCTGGATGTCGGATGAGAAAAATCAGGCGGCTGAAGTGAAAAAGGGGCGGCGGCCAAACAAGAAAAAAAGAGAATGGAGCACCTTGCTTCTGGCGGTGCTCGTGTCGATCGTGGTTCTGGTGGGAGCGGGCCTGGCCTTTTACTTTACCATCGTCTTCGACCTTCCCCGGCTGACGACCCTAAAGGATTATCAGCCATACATCACCTCCGAGGTGTACTCGGACGATGAAGTATTGATCGGGGAGTTTTATATCGAAAAGAGAACCGTCGTCCCCCTCTCCCAGATGTCCCGCTTCCTTCCCAAAGCCTTCATTGCCGCGGAGGATGCCCGGTTTTTCGAGCACGGGGGGATCGATTACTGGAGAATTCTGGGGGCGGCTTTCCGCAACATCGAGGCCCTGGATGTGGTTCAGGGCGGCAGTACCATTACCCAGCAGATCGCCAAATCATTCTTCCTCACCCCCGAGAGGAGTTACCTCCGCAAGATCAAAGAAGCCATCCTGGCCCAGCGGATTGAACACTACCTGACCAAGAATGAAATCCTCTTCCTCTACCTGAACCAGATCTATCTGGGGGAAGGCGCCTACGGGGTGGGGGCGGCGGCCGCTACATATTTCGGCAAACCCGTGCAGAACCTGACCCTGGCGGAGTGCGCCATCCTGGCCGGGCTTCCACCCTCGCCCAACAACCTCTCCCCCCTGCGCAATCCCCAAAAGGCCCGGGAGCGCCAGCTTTACGTCCTCAACCGCATGGTGGAGCGAAAAATGATCACCCCGGAGCAGGCGAAAAAGGCCCAGGCCGAGGAGATCAGGCTCAGGCCCCGGGGGCCCAAGGAATACCTCGATGCGCCCTTCGTGGTGGAGCAGGTCCGCCTGCACGTGGAACAGAAGTACGGGAAGGACTTGCTTTACAAGGGGGGCCTGAAGATCTACACCACCATCAATTCCCGATTACAGAAAGCGGCCCAGAAAGCGGTGGAGAAAGGACTGGAGGGGTTCGAATCCCGGGGAAAGAAAGAGGAAGGGAGGGAAGGGAGGGAAGGGATCGAAGGGTCATTGATTGCCCTCGAACCCCAGTCGGGATACATTCTGGCCATGGTGGGAGGGCGGGACTATTCGGCCAGCCAGTTCAACCGGGCCATTCAGGCCAAAAGACAGGCGGGTTCGGCCTTCAAGCCCATCGTGTACGCCGCCGCCCTGGATAAGGGCTTCACCCCGGCCACGCTGATCGTGGATGAGCCCTTCTCCTACCAAGATGTTCCCGGGAAAGATCCCTGGCAACCGCAGAACTTCGACCGTGAATTCTGGGGGCCGATCACCGTGCGCAAGGCCCTGACTTTTTCCCGGAACGTTCCCACGGTGCGAATTGCCCAGTCCATCGGCTTGGACTACCTGATCAGCTATGCCAGGAACCTGGGGATCAGGAGCAAACTCGAGCCCAATCTCTCTCTGGCCCTGGGGTCGGCGAACGTCTCCCTTTTGGAGTTGACCCGGGCTTTTGGGGTTTTTGCCGCCGGGGGATACCGGGCCGACCCGGTACTGATCTCCCAGATCCAGGACAGGGACGGGAATGTAGTTGAAGAGACCGAACCTTCTTCGGTCGAAGTGGTTAGCCCGCAGACCTGCTATCTCATCACCAGCCTATTGCAGAACGTGATTCAGGAGGGGACCGGACAGAAGGCCCGAGCCCTGGGGCGGCCGGCAGCCGGGAAGACCGGGACGACCAACGACACGCGCGACGCCTGGTTTATCGGCTACCTGCCCCAGAGGATGGTGGCCGGGGCATGGGTTGGTTATGATATCGAAAAGCCGCTGGGAAACCACGAGACCGGGGCCGTGGCCGCCCTTCCGCTCTGGCTGGAGTTTATGAAGGAAGCGGTAAAGGACGTGCCCGTGGATGACTTTCCGGTTCCGGACGGGATCGTTTTTGTGAAAGTGGACAAGGAAAGCGGCGAGCCCATGCAGAGCATGCGCTGGGTGAAATCGGGCAAGGTGCTCTTCGAGTGTTTCAAGGAGGGAACGGAGCCTTCCCCCGATGGATCAAACCCTCCCTCCGCGGCGAAACGTCTGCCCGACGAGGACCCCTCGAAAATAAGATAACCTGACGCGGAGAGGCGATGACACGGAGACACGGAGAAGAAAACAATTTTCTTTTCTCCGCGTCCCCCCCTTCCCGCGTCATCCCTTTACCACGGCCCACGGCTTCAGCTTTGCCACCTTCCTGGATAGGCCTGCTCGGTGGACCACTTCCACGACCTGGCTGACGTCCTTGTAAGCTTCGGGCGCCTCCTCCACCAGCGTTGCCCGGCTAGCGGCCCGGACAAGGATGCCCTGATCTTCCAGCTCCCGATGGAGGGGCCTTCCTTTACTGGCCTTTTTGGCCTGCGTCCGGCTTTGCAGCCGCCCGGCTCCATGGCAGGTGCTGCCGAAGGTCTCCTCCATGGCCTTTTCCGTTCCCACCAGCACGTAGGAATACCTGCCCATGTCTCCCGGGATGAGAACCGGCTGGCCCACCTGGCGGTAAATATGAGGGACGGCGGGATGGCCGGGAGGGAAGGCCCGGGTGGCGCCTTTGCGGTGAATGCAGACTTCCCGGTTCTTTCCATCCACCACGTGAATCTCCCGTTTGGCAATGTTGTGGCAGACATCGTAGATCAGGTGCATCCCCAAGTCGCGGGGACTCATCCGGAGAAACCGCTCGAAGACCCCCCGGGTCCAGTGCATGATCATCTGCCGGTTGGCCCAGGCGTAGTTGGCGGCACAGGCCATGCCGGCGAGGTATTCCTGTCCGGTCCGGTCATGAATGAAGTCGCAGGCCAGCTGCCGGTCGGGGAGTTCCAGCCCGAGCGCCCGGACCCGCTCGCCCATCTTCTTCAGAAAATCATCGCATACCTGGTAGCCGAATCCCCGAGACCCAGAGTGAATGAAAACCGTTACCCCATCTTTCTCCAGGCCGAAGACCCGGGCCACCCCCGGGTCATAGATTTCCTCCACGTACCCCACTTCCAGGAAGTGGTTTCCCGATCCCAGGGTGCCCAACTGGGGCCGTCCCCTCTCCATGGCCCGTTCGCCCACCACCTCCGGGTCAGCCCCATCCATGCACCCATGATCTTCGGTCCGCTCCAGGTCTTCGGGGGATCCGTACCCGTTGTCCACGGCCCAGGCCGATCCCTTCTTCAAGACCTGGCGTAATTCCTGGGAGTTTAACCGCAAGGTTCCCTTGGAACCCACGCCCGAGGGAATCGATTTGAACAGGGCATCGGCCAGATCCCTGATCCGGTCCCGCAAGTCCTGCCGGGAAAGGTTCGAACGGAGCAGGCGGGTTCCGCAGTTGATGTCATATCCCACCCCCCCGGGGGAGACCACCCCTTCCTTCCAGTCGAAAGCGGCCACCCCCCCGATGGGAAACCCGTACCCCCAGTGGATGTCCGGCATGGCCAGGGAATATTTCTGAATCCCCGGAAGGTGAGCCACATTGGCCACCTGCTTGGGGCTTTCGTCGTGGCTCAGGTCCCTTAACATTTCTTCAGAAGTGTAGATGACCCCCTCCACCCGCATCCTTCCGGTGCGGGGAATGCGCCAGCGGAAGTCATCAATCTTTTCCAGGTGAATCCTGTCCTGGCCGTTCATGAAAACCCTCCACAGCAAGAAAGACTGGAATGATGGAATATTGGAATAATGGAATGTTGGGCAGGTAAGGAGTCCCCTGTTTTACCCATTATTCCATTTCTTTTTAAATGTCGAAAATGACTCGGCCTTCCCATTTTCCATCCACCTCCTTGACTTCGACCTGATGGTAGGTGACGGCTTTGATCTCGGTCTTAAAAGAATGCCGGGAAGGGTCAAAGATTTCCCCCCGGGCGATGGCTCTCAAGGAGGTTGAATCCAGGCGCCGGATCGTGAACTCCTTGAAAAGAAACCCCCGGCTTTCACCGAGAAAAAGGAGCTCTCCCAGCCAGCGGATCAGGAGATCTTCCCGGTCCGACCCCCGAATAGAGATCTCCTGTGAGATTTGCTTGCGGACCTTTCTCAGGTCAGTCCATTGATCAAAAAGGGCGTAGGCGGCGTTGACAAAGACCTCCTCCACGGTCCGTCCGAAGACGCGGACACCCATATCCGCCGTATGATCGAAGATTTCGTATTTTTTCATGGCCCTCGGGGAAAATTTATCGATTGGACCGACGCCATAACTATACTATTATTATAATCCTATCCGGCCCGAGGGGAAAAAAAGTTTCAAGTTTCAGGTTTCAAGTTTAAGGTCCTAAATCATTGCCGGGAAAACGCTTCTCCACCTGGGGTTGATCGGGAGACGCCTGAAAGATGCCGCTGTCTGATCCTCCGAACTCTGAACTCCGAACTCCGAACTCTCTCTTCCTGGGAATTTTCTTGACCTCCGCCGCAACGCTGACCCTTGAACTTTCCATCATCCGCCTCCTCTCCGTGGCTCAGTGGCACCACTTTGCTTTCCTGGTGGTCAGCATGGCGCTCCTGGGGTATGGAGCGAGCGGGTCCTTTTTATCCTCTTTTCCTTCCCTGCTGAGGAGAGGTCCCTTCGGCCTCTTACCCCGGGCCGGCGCTCTCTTCTCGGTGAGCGCACTCCTGGCGTATATCGCCGGCAATTGGATTCCCTTCGACCTGGCCCGGGTCTCCTTCGATCGCTGGCAGATTCTTTATCTATTCCTTTTCTACCTGGTTTTTTCGGTTCCCTTTTTTTTCTCCGGCCTGGTCATCTCTTCCGCCCTGACCCATTGGAATGCGATGGCCGGAAAACTCTACTTCTCCGATTTGGCCGGCGCTTCCCTGGGGTGCCTGCTGACGCTGGGGATCTTTGGGATCCTGGGGGGACCGGGAACGCTTTTGTTTGCCTGCCTGCTGGGTGGCCTGGCCTGGGCGGTATGGGGGAGGATGAAAGGACCGCGGGTTGTATTCCCCTGGATATGGACCGGTTTCCTCGTCCTGCTCCTCTTCTGGCAGCCTTCCTGGATGGAACTTCGCTTCTCTCCGTACAAAAGCCTGAGGGTGGCTCTCCGTTTTCCCGGGGCCCGGTTGCTGGAGACGCATTGGAACGCTTTTT
The DNA here is from genome assembly GCA_001304105.1 of Deltaproteobacteria bacterium SM23_61. GTDB lineage: Bacteria > Desulfobacterota > SM23-61 > SM23-61 > SM23-61 > SM23-61. The sequence goes on along the minus strand of LJUR01000027.1, from coordinate 9,486 downwards.
CCCGGGTGGACGTCCTGGAGAGCCCGGCAGCCCGGACCGCCCCCGGCTTGAGCCTGGAATATCTCACCGCCCTTCCGGATCAATTGGGCCTCGCCGTGGATGGGGATCAGCTCAACGCCATCACCCGCTTTCGGGGGGAACCGGCGGGGGCTGGGGAATTGAAATTCCTGGATTTTCTTCCCTCTTCCTTTCCCTATCGGAACCTCCGTCCGAGGCGGGTCCTGATTCTCGAGCCCAGGGGAGGGCTGGAAGTCCTCAACGCCCTGTACCACGGGGCCGGCGAAGTCGTCGCGGTGGAAACCAATCCGCTCATTGTGGATCTCCTGAAGACTCGGTACCGGGAGTTTTCAGGGGGAATCTATGACCGTCCGGAAGTGCGGGTTGAAGTGGAAGACGGAAGGAGTTATGTGCGCAGGTCCTCGGCCTCTTTTGATTTCATTGTCTTTCCCCTCGCGGAGAGCTTGGGCGCTTCGGCCACCGGGTTCAGCGGCCTGCGGGAGGACTACCGGCTGACGGCTGAAGCTTTCCGGGGATACTTAGGAACCCTCCAACCGGGCGGATTTCTATCTCTCCATCTCTACCTCCTTCCCCCTCCGAGGGGGGAGCTGCGCCTGGTTTCCACCGTCCGGAGGGCTTTGGAGCTGGAAGGGAAACGCCCCGCAGACCATCTCCTGGCCTTCCGCACGTGGGGGACTTTTTCGCTCCTGGTGAAAAAAGATCCCGTGGGGCCGCGGGAGGTCGAAGACCTCAAGGATTTCTGCCGGCAGATGCGGTTTGACCTGGTTCATTACCCCGGCATCTCCCCGGGGGAGGTGAACCGCTACAACCGGTTCCCCCGCCCTATTTATTTTGAGAGCATGCGGGATCTGCTACGGGAAGGGGAGAGGTTTTACCGGCGCTACCCCTTCGACCTGAGCCCGGCAACCGACAACCGCCCGTTTTTTCATTCCTTTTTCCGGTGGAAATACTGGGAAGAGATCTACCGCCTGGCGGGCGGGAAATGGCAGATCCTGCTGGAGAGCGGATTCCTGGTGCCGGTGGTATTCTTTCTGGCCCTGGTTCTCAGCATCCTGTTCATTCTTCTTCCCCTGTGTTTCCGGGGGCGGGGAGAAGGCGAGAACCCCGGGGGAAGGCGCCGGTTTGCCTGGCTCCTGTACTTCACCGTCCTGGGCCTGGGTTTCATGTTCCTGGAGATTTCATTGATTCAGAAGTTCATCCTCTTTCTCGGCCATCCCCTTTATTCGGTCTCCATGGTGATTTTTTCCTTGCTCGTGTCCGCGGGGCTGGGAAGCCGTTTCTCCATCCGGCTCGACGTCCGGTCTTCCCGCCGGTTGAAACTCCTTCTCCCTTTTCTGTGCATTCTCCTGGTTGGAGCCGCCTTTTTTTACCCGCTGATCCTCTCTTTTTTCCAGGGGAGCCCGGCATTTTTCCGCTGGCTCCTCACCTTTGTCCTGATTGGCGCCCTGGGATTTTTCCTGGGAATGCCTTTCCCCATGGGCATTCGGCGGGCAGCCCTGAGGGGGCAGGTCTACGTCTCCTGGGGATGGTGCGCCAACGGTTGCGCCTCTGTCTTGGGAGCCATTTTACCGGTCCTCCTGGCGCTGACCTGGGGTTTCCAGGTTGTATTTTTCCTGTCCGGCCTCTGCTATCTGGTTGCCCTTTGGGCGCTCTGGAAAGAGGGTTGAATTTGGGCTGAAATTGTGGCAAGGTCAGATAATGGTAAGAGGTAAGAGGTGAGTGGTTAGTGGGAAAAAACAGCAAAACTTCCCGTATTTTCCACTTACTCCTCACTATTCACTGCTTACGTTTTCCAAAGGAGAGGAGGGTTCGGACATGATGGCGATCAGAAAGGCGAAAAGAACGGTGAAGAAGACGGTGAAGAAAACCGCGGGAAAAGCGATCAAGAAGGCCGCCAAACCGGCAAAAAAGGCGGCCAAAGGATCGGGAAAGATCGAGAGCAAATGGAAGAAATTTATCGCCCAGAAAGATGAACTGATCAAGAAACTCAAAGGACAGCTGATGGACAAAAAGGGGGTCCTCCAGGAGGGAGAGAAGACGGTAAGAGAGGCGATGGGAAAAGCACAGGAAGAGATCTCCGCCATCAGGGAAAAGACCAACCAGACCCTGATGGAATGGAAAGAGAAGGCGGAGGCTGAATATAAACGGCTGAAGGAAGAACTGGAGAAGAAAGGCCAGCAGTGGGGGGACAAGGTAAAGGATCTCGAGGAGTACAAGAGGATAGCCGAAAAGAAGATCGCCGACCTGCAGGCCAAGGCAAAAGAATATGTGACCAGGGCGGTTACAGGGCCGGAAGAAAGGCGAGGCCTGGTCACCTTCAAGGGCGGGCCCATGACCCTCGTGGGGCCGGAGATCAAGGTAGGAGACAAAGCCCCGGACTTCAAGGTGGCGGACAATAGCCTGCAGGCGGCCACCCTGGACTCTTTCCGGGGAAAGATCAAGATCATCACCTCGGTTCCCTCCCTGGATACGCCGGTCTGCGACATGGAGACCCGACGGTTCAACGAGGAGGCGGGCAAGATGCCGGACAACGTCGTGGTCCTGGCCGTAAGCATGGACCTCCCCTTTGCCCAGAAAAGGTGGTGCGCGGCGGCGGGAGTGGAGAAGGTGAAAACGCTTTCCGACTACCAGGACCGCTCCTTTGGCCTGGCTTACGGGGTGCTCGTAAAAGAACTGCAGCTTCTGGCCCGGGCGGTCTTCATCGTCGACGATCGGGACATCGTCCGTTACATCGAGATGGTACCCGAGATCACCAAGGAGCCGGACTACGATCGGGCACTGGGTGCGGTAAAGGGGTTGCTGTAAAAAGTAAGTTGAGAGTTGGGAGTTGAGCGCTGTGAGTTGGGAGTTGAGAGTTGAGAGTTGAAAAGAAATACAACTCCCACCTCTCACCTCGCAACTCCCCTTCTTGGGGGGGAAAATGGGCGACTTGATGAAATTTATCCATCCGGACGAGACGCGTGCTCTGCTCACCCGGATGATCCGTTCCAAGAGCGTGAACCACCCGGGGGATGTTAGGGAGTGCGCGGGGATCATTGCCGGGGAGATCAAGGACCGGGGGCTGCATGCGGAGATGATCGAGGATAAGCCCGGCGTGGCCAACGTGGTTTCCCAACTTGACGGGAAGGAAAAAGGCAAGACTCTGATCTGGAATGGCCACTTTGACGTGGTCACGCCGGGAGAGGACTGGGAGATGGACCCCTTCGCCGGGGAGTACAGGGATGGTTTCATTTACGGCCGCGGGACGAGCGACATGAAATCCGGGGTGGCGGCCATGATCATCGCCCTGGGGGCCCTGAAGAAAGCCGGCTCGCCCTTCAAGGGCCGCATCGTCTTCCAGGCGGTGGGGGATGAAGAAACCGGGAGCGATGCAGGGACCCGGTGCATGATCCGGAGAGGAATCGGTGCAGGGGCGGATTTCGCCATGGTTTCCGAGCCCACCAACCTGAATGTGACCATCGGCAACCGGGGCCTGCGCTGGCTGGAGGTTTCAGTGAAGGGGCGGGCCAGCCATGCCGGCAGGCCCCATGTGGGAGCCAACGCCATCCATGCCGCGGCCCGGATCATCGGCGAGCTGGAGCGCCTGACCTTCAAGGCCCGCCATCCTCTTTTCGAAATTCCCCATCCCAGCCTGTCGGTCACCATGATCCAGGCGGGATCCAAGGCGAACATCATTCCCGAGCGGTGCTCCTTTTCCATCGACCGGCGGATGATGCCCGGAGAGACTTCCCAATCCGTCCTTGGAGAAATTGAAGAAATCCTGCGGAAATGTTCTTCCGACGGAATTTCGAGCGGAGTCCGGGTCACCCACGAGGGATGGGACCCCTACGCCATAGATCCAGGATCGCCGTGGGTGAAAGGGCTGTGCGAGACGGTCGAGGAAGTGACGGGGAAGTTCCCGCAGATTAAGGGGAAAGCGGGGTGCACGGACGCCTCCCATCTTTACCACTACGGCAAGATTCCCTCGGTTTGCTTTGGACCGGGGTTGGAAGATCTGGCCCACAAGGCCAATGAAAGGGTGGCGCTGGAGAAAGTGGTACAGGCGGCGAAGGTATATGCCCTCTCGGCGGTGAAACTGCTGGGATAGAGACATTTTCACCACAGAGCCACAGAGGACCCGGAAATCACCGGGCATTTTAGGAGCGAAATAAATCCGAAGGTTCGGTAGAAGGGCGATGGGTCAATCGCCCCTCTGCTATTCCGATCCGGAAAGGCGGGTGTGACCATGATCGAAAAGCTTCCGGAACTGGTCAACGGGGATGAAAGGCTCGTATGGCGGGGCCGGTTTCTCACGGTGGATTTCCTGATTCAGGTCGGAGACGATTCCTATCTCGTTTCCATCCAGTCGGGGCGTATCGTGTCCGTGGAGCGGGGTCCCTTTTATATGCGGTCATGGAAATTTTCCGTCCGGGCTCCGGCGGAAGCTTGGGAGAAACTATGGGACCCGGTACCCCGGCCCGGGTACACGGATATTCTAGGGGTCATGAAACGGGGCGAGGCTCGCATCGAAGGGGATCTGCAGCCGCTCATCGCCAATCTCCGCTACATGAAAGAGATTCTGGCCACCCCGCGAAGACTGAAGGGAGGTCACTGACATGGGCGCAGAGATTGAATCCATCGTCGGACGTTATATGCACCTCCGGCTGGGCGAGCGCCCCTGTCGGGTCTATTTTGAGGAGGCGGGCAAGGGAATTCCCCTGGTTTGCCTGCACACCGCCGGGTCCGACACCCGGCAGTACCGGCACCTGATGGTGGACGCGGCGGTGACCGACCATTACCGGGTGCTGGCCTTCGATTTGCCGTGGCATGGCAAGTCCACCCCGCCATCCGGCTGGCATGAGGAAGAATACCGCCTGACCACCGAAGCCTATATCGAGGCGATCATGGGTTTTTGCCGGGCCTTGGAGCTGGAAAGACCGGTGGTGATAGGATGCTCCATGGGTGGCCGCATTGTCCTCCCCCTCGCGGCGCGGCATGGGAAAGAATTACGGGCGGTCATCGGCCTTGAATCGGCTTATCAGGTGCAGCCCTGGTTTGACAACACCTGGTTACACCATCCGGATGTGCATGGGGGAGAAGTCAGTGCTGCCCGCGTCTCTGGATTAATGGCCCCCCAGAGCCCGGAGGAAACCCGCTGGGATACGCTCTGGGGGTACATGCAAAGCGGGCCGGGCGTTTTCAAGGGCGATCTTTACTTCTATTTCCAGCAGGCCGAATCCGAATTCCTAAATTATCTGGCCCGCATCGACACCAGGGTCTGCCCGGTGTTTTTGCTGACCGGCGAGTACGACTATTCATGCACCCCGGAGGATACCCAGCAAACCGGGGCTAAAATTGCAGGAGCCGAGGTGACCATCATGAAAGAGATGGGCCATTTCCCCATGTCGGAGAACCCCATCGCTTTCCGTCGCTACCTCCTGCCGGTGTTGGAGAAAATCCGCGCCGGGAAGTAAACGGGTCACGCCGGGACGGCCTTTATAAATTTCATGCGGGCCGTTCTTGATTCCAAAAAAAGGGGGATTTCATGAAAGGGTATAACGGAAAGATCCTGCGGGTGAATCTCAGCACCCGCCAGGTTTCATCGGAGGAGCCGACTGAGGAGTACTACAAGACCTACCTGGGGGGACGGGGGTTCATCGTTCATACCCTTTTGAAAGAAGTTCCCCGGGGGGCGGATCCCCTGGGGCCGGAGAACAAACTTGTTTTTGCCCTCGGCCCCATTACGGGCCATCCTTTTCCGGGGAGCGGCCGGAACAGCGTGGGAGCCAAATCGCCCCTCAGCGGAGGGTACGGGGAGAGCGAGGCCGGAGGGTTTTGGGGCGCAGAGCTGAAAAGGTCCGGATACGACGCCATCATCGTTGAAGGAAAGTCGGACGAGCCGGTTTACCTTTGGATCCAGAATGGACGGCCGGAGATACGGGATGCCCGTAACCTCTGGGGATTGGATGTGGCCGAGACGGAGAAGGAAATTCGGAAGGAACTTCAAGACGCGAGGGTCCGGACGGCGGCCATCGGACCCGCGGGAGAAAAACTGGTGCGGTATGCCTCCATTTGCAACGACATCACCCATGCAGCCGGCAGGACGGGGATGGGGGCGGTGATGGGCTCAAAAAAGTTGAAGGCGGTTGCCGTCCGGGGGAACGCCCCCCCGGAGATGGGAAACCGCGAGAAAGTGCTGGAACTTTCGCGCTGGATGGGGCAGAACTTCAAGACCAAGACGAATTTCTGGCAGTACGGAACCGGACAGGCGATGGATTATTACGAAGCTTCCGGAAATCTGCCCATCCGGAATTTTGCCGCGGGCCGCTTCCCCGAGGTGGAAGGGATCACCTCCCAGAGTATGTTTAAGAAGGGCTACGTGGAGAAGATGGAGAGTTGTTTCGGATGTCCGGTGCGGTGCAAGAAAATGGTAAAGCTGAATCAGCCGTGGAAGGTGGACCCTATCTATGGAGGGCCGGAATATGAGACCCTGGGGGCCTTTGGGTCCTGCTGCGGCGTCGGCCAGGTCGAGGCCATTATGAAGGCGAATGAGCTTTGCTGCCGTAATGGAATGGACACGATCTCGGCGGGAGTCACGATTTCCTTCGCCATGGAGTGCTTCGAGAAAGGGGTTTTAACCCTGAAAGAAACGGATGGTCTGGAGCTCACCTTCGGGAATGGCCCCGCCATGGTTGAAATGGTGGAGCGGATCGCTTTGCGGAAAGGCCTGGGAAATATCCTGGCGGAAGGGACGAAGAGGGCCGCTGAGGTCATCGGCAAAGGGTCAGCGGAATGGGCCATGCACGTCAAGGGGGAGGAGATTCCCATGCATGAGCCTCGCTATAAGCAGGGGATGGGACTGCACTACAGCGTCCATGCCACCGGGGCCGACCACTGCTCGGGAATTCATGATGATGTGGTGAATAAGAAGCTGGCGGAATGGGACTGGATCGGCCTGGCGGAATCCGTACCGGTTTATGAAATGAGCGGGCGGAAGGCCCGGATGCTCTACGAGGTCGGTCTGTGGCGCCATTTGGCCAATTCTATCGGTCTTTGCCTCTTTGTGCCCTGGAGCAACGAGCAGGTTACCCAGGCCCTGGAAGCGATTACCGGCTGGCCCATGAGTTCCCACAAACTCATGAAGACCGTGGAACGGGCCATGACCCTGGCCCGGATCTTCAACCTGCGGGAGGGGTTTTCCCGGAGGGACGATACATTGCCCCGGAGGTTTGCTTCCTCCCCGACGGACAGCACTTTGAAGGGGGTCGGAGTGGACCCGGAAAAACTCGCTTCAGCCCAGAAGGTCTATTATCAGATGCTCGGGTGGGACGAGTCGGGTGTCCCCACCTCCGCAAGGCTCGTGGAATTGAATATCGAATGGGCCGCCCAGTATTTGCATGGGGGCCAATAATCGCCCCGGAAGACGATGGAAGAGAAGGAGAAAAATGAGACTGAAGGACAAAGTAGCCATTATAACGGCGGCAGGATCAGGCTCGGGTCGTGCCGGGGCGGTGTTGTTTGCCCGGGAGGGGGCCAAGGTGGTGATGGGGGACATCGATCCCAAAGGCGGCCAGGAGACTGTCAAAATGGTGAAGGAAGCCGGCGGCGAGGCGGTTTTTGTCCCTGTCGATTGCGGCAAGGTGGCCGATATGCGCAGGCTGATCGATACCACCATACAGACTTATAAACGACTGAACATTTTATGGAATCACGCCGGTATACCGGGCCCGGGAACCTTGGAAACCACCGAGGAGGAAGCTTTTGACCGGGCCATGGCGATCAACGTCAAAGGCAGCTTCTTCGCCAGCAAATTCGCGGTTCCCCACATGAAACAATCAGGAGGGGGAGCGATCCTCTTCACCTCATCGGTCTCCGGATTGCGCGCATCCCCCTGGAGCCCCTCTTATTCGCTGGCCAAGGGGGGGCTGGTCACCCTCACCATGTCGCTGGCCGTATATCTTGCCGCGCATCATATCCGGGTGAACTGCATCTGCCCCGGAAGCATCGACTCTCCCATGATCCGGGTCTTCGTCGATCGAAGCGGGAGTCTAAAGGGAGAAGCCCTCGAAAATGCGGTTCGAGAAAATGCCAAGAAAGCGCCCATGAACCGTATGGCCAAGCCCGAGGAGATCGCTCATCTGGCTCTTTTCCTGGCCTCCGACGAATCCTCCTTCATAACCGGAGCCGCCGTCCCCATCGATGGAGGGAAAATTGCCAAGGTTTGATGGTATATTCTTATTGTCCCCGGGAATTTCTGGAAACTTGGTTAGGTGCGTAGGGTGGCAGGATCGCTTGAATGCGGTACTTCCTCCTGCGGTGAATCATGATATCAAAGAACAGGAAATGAGAGGATCCGTTGAAGTTTTTACCCGCAGGGTGTAAGGTTCTATGGGTAATGAATGGATACACCTGGATACGATGGTTTTCTTCCATACTGGAGCTTTGGAAGAAGTTGGGAAAGAATGTGGAGAATGGCATTTCCCCCTGACTTCGCCTTTCTGGATTTCTTGGAAAGCCCGTGGTTTCTGATTCGGAGAAACGGACCCGATTCGACGGTTGGCTTGCTGGGCTTTGCGCGTCGAGGGTGTTCAACGGCCTGGTATTCATGACCTATGCGGGGGCTCTCTTTGAGCTCCGGCGGGACTGGGGAATGTCGGCCGCTCAGGCCGGTGCCGTGGCCAGCGGGTTCCAGATCGGCTATGCAGTCTCCCTGGTAATCTTCTCCAGCATGGCGGACCGGATCAGTCCCAAAAGGGTGTACCTCGGGTCCATGTTCGCCGCGGGAGTCTCCTCCCTTGGGTTTGCCCTCCTCGCCCGGGATTTCATCTCCGCCCTGATCCTTTACACCCTTGTCGGAATCACGCTGGGGGGAACCTATACGACCGGGGTCATGATCATTGCCGATCAGTATGCAACCCGGAGTCGGGGGATGGCCGTTGGGTATTTTATCGCCAGCACCTCCTGCGGCTATGCCTGCTCTTTAGCCATCAGTGGAGTGGCCCTCCCGTTGGGAGGCTACCGGCTCTCGTTTCTCCTCACCTGCCTGGGTCCGATGGTGGGCTGGATCCTGGCTTGGATGACTCTTCGCGGCACCGTGATCCCTGTGGCCGTGCGCCAGAAGGGACAGCGGTTCACCCGGGAGGTCTTGGGAAACCGCCCGGCCATGCTTTTGATCTCGGGATACACCGGCCACAGCTGGGAGATCTCGGGCATGTGGTCTTGGACCCCGGCGTTCATGGCCACGTGTCTCAGCTTAGCGGGGACGGTGGGGTCGAAGGCTGCCGGATCAGGGGCGTACATAGCGGCATCCTTTCACTTGATGGGTCTTCTGGCCTCTTTATCCATGGGATCCTTATCGGACCGGCTGGGCCGGGGCCGGGTCATGCTTTTTCTGGCGGCTACCAGTATGACCTGCTCCTTCTTATTCGGGTGGTCCATCGGGTGGCCCCTGGCGCTGGTCATGGGGATCGGGATGATCTATGCGTTTTC
>LJUR01000244.1 GCA_001304105.1 Deltaproteobacteria bacterium SM23_61 | reverse complement strand
AAAGAGGTCGGAGATCAGGTTGACCACGAAGGTCATGGCGAAGAGAACCAGCCCGATCACGAAGAGAGAAAAGTAATGCGTGCTATTATAGGGAACCTCCCCCAGTTCGATGGCAATGGTGGCGGTCATGGTCTGGATGGCCTCCAGGAAATTAAAAGTCAAAGCGGGGGCATTGCCCGTGGCCATGAGCACGGTCATCGTTTCGCCGATGGCCCGGCCCATACCCAGCATGATCGAGGCGATGACCCCCGATAAAGCCGAAGGAAGCGAAACCCTCACCAGGGTTTGCCAGCGGGTGGCGCCCAGGGCCAGGGAAGCTTCTTTGTAGGACCGGGGGACCGCCTTGAGGGCGTCTTCGGAAAGGCTCACGATGGTGGGCAAAGACATGATCGCCAAAAGAACTGCCCCGTTCAGGGCGTTCAGCCCGTGGGAAACCCCGAAAACCCGGGAGATGATGGGGTTGACCAGGACGATTCCCAGGAAACCCACCACCACCGAGGGGATGGCCGCCAGGACCTCAATGGTGGGTTTGAGGATTTCCCTCACCCGGGGCGAGGCCAGCTCCGAAAGATAGGCGGCGGTGGCCACCCCCAGGGGAACGGCGATGATTAAGGCCCCGAAGGTGACCATCAGGGTGCTGACGATCTGGGCGAGGATCCCGTAGCGGGCCTTTTCGTAGGATGTCGGGTTCCAGATCACTCCGCCGAAAAATTCTCCAAATCCGAGCTCCCGGAAGGCAGGATAGGCCTGGACAAAAAGGAGGGCAAAGATCCCCCCCAGGATCAGAATGGCCATCATCCCGTTCAGAAGGAAAAACTTTTCGATCAGGACTTCCTTCAGTTTGCGGGAACGGACCAGCTGGAGACTGACCTGTTGATCCAGGTTTTGGACCGATTTTGCCACTGGGAGGCTCTCATTCAAGATTAGGTACCTTCTGATCAAGGAAGCCAAAGAAGTAAATCAAGGGAAAGTTTTGCGCTGGGAATCGCCGCAAACCATTCCCTTGACCGGGTTTGGATGGGCGTTAGATCACACCCTGCTTCTTGTTGAATTCCATCCACTTTTCCTGAACGGGGAAGAATCCCTTCTCGCGGACGATCTTCTGCCCTTCAGGGCTGAGTTCGAACTTTATGAATCTGGCCAGCTCTCCGCTGGGTTTCCCGTTCATGAACTGGTAGAGCGGGCGGCTGATGGGATATTTTCCGGACATGACGTTCTCCATCTTGTCCGGCGTGTAGGCCTTGGATTGGGCATCCTTGGCCACGGCGATGAGCTGCAACCCCGGCTTCACATTGCCCTTCAAGTCCACCACATAGCCGACCGCGGCATACCCGATCCCTGCTTTATCCCGCTTCACTCCCTCTACGATCTGGGCGTTTCCGTTCATGGATTTCATCTTCGGAGAATAATCCCCACGGACCACCAGCCCGCGGAAAAAGACATAGGTGCCGGAGTTGCTCTGACGGCCGTACAGGGAAACGGGCAGATCGGCCCCTCCTACTTCTTTCCAGTTCGTGATCTTCCCGCTGAACAGCTTTCCCAGTTGATCCAGGGTAAGCTTCTTGACCGGGTTATCGGGATGGGTGATCACCGAAATGCCGTCCGTGGCGAAGGCGATGCCAATCGGGTTGACCCCGGCCTTCTTAGCGGCCTCGATTTCCTTCGATTTCATGTCCCTGGAAGAATTGGCGATATCGGTTTTCTTGTTGATCAGCGCGGCGATTCCCGTTCCCGACCCTCCCCCGGTGACGGCAATATTCACCCCCGGGTTCTTCTGCATGAACACTTCGGCCAGACGCTGCACCAGGTTCACCTCCGAATCCGAACCCTTGATCTGGATCATGTCCGCGGCCATCAGGCACGGCGCCCACAGGCAGAATCCGGCCAGAAACAAAACGGCCAGCGAAACAACAAGCATCGACTTCATTCTCTTCATTTCCCTATCCTCCTTTGATTTTTTTTCATCATAATCCCCAGCTGTAAATCGAAGATTACCGGTGGGTTAAGGAATTGTAAAATCTTTCAACCGGCTGTTTTGAGCCCCTTGGGCTTTTTGAGGAAAATGTACTGCGCAGCGATTAAGGCAGGATAAAGGCTGGGTTAAATCTTTGTAAATTCAACCAGTCGTTGGAAAGGGTCTTGCCTGAAAAAAGCCTGCAAAATAAGGATGGGGGTTTTGCGTAAAGAGGCAAGAGGGCGCGAAAGTTTTCAGCGGGGAAGAAAGATGGTGAACCGGGATCCCTTGCCGGGTTTGCTCTCCACCCGGACGTGGCCTCCGTGGGCTTCGACGATGTGTTTGACGATGGAAAGCCCAAGGCCCGTTCCCCCGAGCTCGCGGGATCGCCCTTTGTCCACGCGGTAAAACCTCTCGAAAATCCGCGGCAGGTCATCGGGCGGGATTCCGATCCCGTTGTCGGTTACCGAGACCTCCACGCCGTCGGACACCGGGGTGGCTTCCACCTTTATGGACCCTTCTTCCGACGTGTAAGAAATCGCGTTATGCAGGAGGTTGATCATCACCTGGTGGATCTTCTGGCTGTCGGCTCGAATCAGGTTCAGCCCCTCCGCGGTCTGGACCTGAATTTTCTGCTTTTTCGCCTCAGCCATAGAGCCGAGCGCTTCCACGGCAGTCTGGATGACTTCCGGTAAGATCAGGCTTTCTTTCTGCACAACCCGGTCCCCTGACTCCATTTCCGACAGGAGCAGCAGGTCGGAGACGATCTTGTCCATGCGTTCGGCATGGCGCTGGATCACCCGGAGAAATTGTTCCGCCTGGACGGGATCCTGCAATCCTCCGTCCCGCAGCGCCTCCACGTACCCTTTGATCGCCGTCAGGGGGGTGCGGAGTTCGTGGGACACGTTGGCCACAAAATCCTGGCGGACGCGTTCCAATCGTTTCAGGTCGGTCACGTCGTGAAAAACTACGATGATCCCCTCGGCTCCATTTTCCGCATATTGAACCAGGGAACTCTGAACCTGAAACGTCCTGCCCGGTTGGCCCAGGGGAGTAAGACTCCTTCGATACCCCTTTTTGTCGGCCAGGGTAGCCTGGATGAGGTCATTCAGTTCCGGGTCCCGGAAGACTTCCAGATAATGCTTCCCTACGTCCGTGGGGTAGGTTTGGGGCAAAATCACCTCCATGGATCGGTTGATATTCTTGATCCGTCCGTTGAGATCCAGGATGAGGACCCCCTCTTCCATTCCCCCTAGAAGGGCTTCGGTTTCGGCCAGGTTTTTGGCCAGCCGATCTATCTTTTCCCCCACCGCCCGGGCCATGCGGTTCAGTTCATTTCCCAAGCGGCCCAATTCGTCCCTCCGGGTTCCCAGACGCACCCGCCAGTTAAAAAGACCCCCCGCGAATTTTTCCGCTATCCCGGTCATCTCGTTCAGCGGCTGGATCAAAAACCTTCCGACTGCAAGCCAAATGATGGCCATAAAAGCCAGGAGGACAATCAGGAAAAGGGCGCCGGGGAACTCCCCCTGGGGGCCCTTCCCTTGCCAGACGGCCCACAGGCCGCCAGCCAGGAAAGCCGCAAAGAAGAGGGAAACCTTCCACTGAAGCGGGCTTTTCCAGTTCATGTCTTGACCGGTTCCTCCTGCAGCTTGTAACCCAGGCCTTTAATGGACACCAGGGACTTACTCAGGACGTGAAATTTGTGCCGCAGGTGGGCCACATGGACGTCCACCGTCCGGGTCGTTCCAAAATAGTCATACCCCCAGATTTCATTCAGGAGGATATCCCGGGATAGAACCCGCCCCTTGTTGCCCAGGAAAAACTCCAGAAGTTTGAATTCCTTCGAGGTCAGGGAATAGGATTTCCCCTTGTAGGTAACTTCATGCCGGGAGTGATCCAGGGCGATCCCTCCGTATTCCTGCCTGACCTCCTTGGCTTTGGGTTTTTCCAATCGGCGCAAGATCGCCTTGACCCGGGCCAGGACCTCCCGGGGGCTGAAGGGCTTGGTGATGTAATCGTCGGCTCCCATCTCCAGGCCCACGATGCGGTCGGACTCCTCCGCCTTGGCGGTGATCATGATGATGGGAATGTAAGAGGTTTCGGGGCGGGACCGGAGGCTGCGGCATATCTCCAGCCCGTCCATTTGAGGAAGCAGGAGATCGAGCAGGACAAGGTCGTAACGTTCTTTGCAGGCCTTCCGCAGCCCTGTTGCCCCGTCCCTGGCGATCTGGACGTCGTATCCTTCCCGCTTCAAGTAAAGCTGCAGGAGTTCCTGGATGTCTTTTTCGTCTTCGATGACTAAGATTTTCTTGGCCATGGGCTTATCTTATCACAGATTATTATAAACCGCATCCAAGGGTCCACTTCACCCCGGATCCTTCGACGGTTCGGCCACGGCCGCTGGGCCCGCCATAGGGGGTATGCACGCCGGGCTTGCCAGTAACTGAAGGTAAACAGGAAGGAAAGACATCCCTGAAGGATCCAAGAGGACGACGAAAGGTCGGGAAAAATCCGCGACTGGACAGAGGGGGAAAATCAATCCCCGGCCACTGATCCAGAAGGGATGGAAAGATGATCTACCGGGGGAGACCTTCCGAAAACCGCGGGGAACTCCCTTTTCTTCCTCTTCCCCTCGGCTTTCCGGCCGTGTTTGTGCTTTGTTCGGTCTTTCTTTGTTCGGGGTCGGGCGAAGGAAAATTGTTGAAATTCAAATAGAGAAGTGCCTTTTCCCTCTGGCCATCATTCCAATCCTGCTTAGAAGGGAATTTTTGAGCCTGAAAATGCCCCTCTAAGGCCCAAAAAAGATGCTTTTTTTAAGCTTTTATTAATAACCTTAATCAGTTGACTTGGTCCGACCCAGCGAAGCGCCATTACAACAGAGCCTTCACCCGCTCCGTAATCGCCTCCGTCATCTTAACCAATACTGCCGGGTAGATTGCATGCCCAAGGTACTTCATTGGTATCCAACTTATCCGCTTGCGAATCCGGTCGAGCCTTATCTCGCTGGGTGGATGCGTTCGCGACAAGAGTGCTTCAGCGTCCTTCTTGTGGATAGCTAACCACGTTTTCGTAACCAGGCTTTCGATTGTGAAGAAAAGCAAAGGCGCGGCCAAGGCGGCCATTAACCTTGCTCCCTTGCCGACCGTAGACACTTCCTCTGGTGTCATGATCGATTCGAGCCCTTTGGCCTGATCGATCACATCAAAATCGATTTCGCCTGCATCTTTCCCTCCTATCAGGAGCTCGTAACCCACGTCATCCGCCTCGAATTCCTGCTTCCAGTCATTCTTAATTATTTCGACATCTCCGACCTTGGTACGGACAACTTGGAGATTACCTAGCTGGCCGTCGAGATGCCCAGACAGAATGTGGCCGTACTCATGCGCCAGAACGAATTGTTCGCACGCCTCTGTCAGAAACATAACGAGAAACATCTTCAGTCCACCCGCCAGCGGGGTGGGTCCAAACACTGGATCCCGAAAACGCAAGTACGTTAGTATTGCCTGTGCTATCGTCGTGATAACCTCTTCGTCCTTTTGCACTTTGTCAAATTCCCGCCCCATGTTCAGAGCCTCGATGATCTGCTTGAGGAAGAAAAGCAGTCCTGAGTTGACGAGTATGAGATAGCCATTATCAACTCGACATGCCTCCGCGTTGAAAG
>LJUR01000243.1 GCA_001304105.1 Deltaproteobacteria bacterium SM23_61 | reverse complement strand
GGGAGAGATATGGGGGTTCTGCGAGCGGGTAAAGACATCGACCCCGATTCCCAGGCGGCCCATCTGGCGGCTCAACTCCCGCACGTAGACGTTCATCCCCCCGGTTTCTTTCCCCCCCAGGGCAGCCAGCGGGCAGCTGTGGACGCTCAATACCGCTACGCGCCTCATCCTTTCACCGCCTGGATCTGGTAGATCTTCTCTTCCTGGCCCCCGAGGCGGCACTTATAGCCCTCCTGCCCCCGGAGAAAGTGAAAAACAGTCATTCCCCTTTCCATTGCCCGGCGGATGCAATCGGCAACCAGGCTCCCCAGGAGGGTCTGTCCCCTTTTTCCCCCTTCCTTTTTGGAATCGGAAAAAACCCCCAGGCCGATGGGGTCACCGGCGGACGAGCGGCAAAGGAGCGTTTTCACCTCCAGGTCTCTTCCGAAGTGAAGCAACCAGAGACGACTCCAGAGAGGGGTGAGAAAGGGGTTTTGAAAAGAGCTTGGGGAGAGGCGCGTTTCCCACAGGGACAGCAGGTTTTCGGGGAAGGGATTCCCGGCAATGCTCTCTACGCCCATTCAGGGCCTCCTCTCCGCTTCCTGCGGGAGGGGGTAAAAAGAGGTGGCTTTTTCCCTACCCACGGTCGTCTCCAGGCCGTGCCCCGGATAGATGATCGTATCGTCGGGGAGAGGGAAGATCTTCGCGTGGATGGACCTCAGGATTTCCCGGTAATCCGATCGGGGGATGGCCGTATTTCCCGGTCCGTTGGGAAAGATGGTATCGCCGCTGAAGAGAATCTTTCCGGCGAGGAAACAGACCCCCCCGGGAGAGTGGCCCGGAGTGTGCAGGACCTTCAGGGAGACATCACCAAAGGTGAGAATCTGCCCATCTTGCAGGGAAAAGTCCGCTTTTCTGCCCAGCGCGCGCGCGTCCTGCTCATGGATCCCCACCGGCGCTTTTGTCTCCCCCTGAACCTCTTCCAGCGCTCCGATGTGGTCCAAGTGCCCGTGGGTGATGAGGATATATTTGACCCGGGCCCCCTGGACCGCCCGCAGGATTTTCTCCGGCTCGGCCGCCGGGTCGATGATCGCGCTTTCCCGGGTGCGCGGGCAGGTTAGAATGTAGCAATTGTTCTCAAAAGAACCCACTTCCAGTCTCTTCAATTCCACCATAAGCTCCAAGAGGGTGTAGGGGGTCGGGTGTAGGGTGTAGGGAAAAAAGCTTTTTTTGACATCTGGGATCAATATTTTTTGTTTCCCTACCCCCCTACACCCCACACCCTACACCCTGCACCCTGCACCTTGCACCCTGCACCCTGCACCCTTTTCTTTTTTAAAATCCGCTGAACGGCACGGGGATAAAGGTCAGGATGAATACCCCCATGGTGGCCCAGCCGATGATTTTTCCCCTGCGGTCCAGGGGAATCCACCATTCCAGGGGCGGGGGATGGCGAAATCCCATGATCCAGAGAAGAACCCCCCAGAACAACCACCCTTCCCAGCCCAGAACCCCCAAGGCCAGAAGGCCGACAAAAACGAATTTGGAGATTTTGATCTGTCTGTCGCCCAGAAGAGCGTAGAGCACGTGCCCCCCGTCCAGCTGGCCCACGGGCAGAAGGTTCAGCGAGGTCACCAGTAGGCCGATCCACCCGGCAAAGCCCACGGGATGCATCACCACATCGTATCCGGAAGGGAGGTTCCCCACAACCAGCTCGCTGATCGCCCAAAGAAGCAGGGAATCTCCCAGGTGTATACCCACTTGTCCCTCGATCTGTTTCACCTCGGAGAGGGTGAGCCCGAAAACCACCAGGGGAATGGAGACCAGCACTCCCACCAGCGGGCCGGCGGCCCCAATGTCCAGAAGCATCCGCCGGTCTCTGGCCGGGGAACGCATCTTAATAAAAGCCCCGAAGGTCCCGATGAAGGAAGGGGCTGGAATGAAATAGGGCAAGGTCACGTCAACCCCGTGCCTCCTGGCCACCAGGTAGTGGCCCAGCTCGTGAGCCAGTAGGATCCCCATCAGGGCCAGGGCAAAAGGGAATCCCCTGGGAATCTGGCCGGGATCCTTCAGGGGATTGACCCCTTCCTGCAGGGCTCCAGCCAGGACGGTGGTGATCAGCGTGAGAATGAATAAGACGATGTTCCAGACGATCCTGGGCTTGCGGGGAGGGGCGGCAGGAGCCGATTCCCCTTCCCAGGTCCAGGGGGAAACTTCCTTCTTTCGGAACGGCCATAAGTCTATTCGCTTCATGTATTCTTGGAAACCCATCAGGATGAAATCGGAAAAAGGACGGGAACCCCTTTTTCCGTCATTCCGGCGGAAGCCGGAATCCATTCATTTCAATCTTTTTTCAAATCTCTGGACTCCGGTTTTCACCGGACTGACGATTTTTTGGGAACCCAGCATTTTCTACTCTTCAAACCTTTTTTGCTGGGATTCCAGGAAGAGGGCTACGGCTTCCCGGAACTGGTCATCCCGGAATATTTTCTCCCGGCCGTGAAAATATTCGCAGGGGGAAAGAGGCCTGGCGAAACTCTCCACATCCAGGCGGATGCGCTCCAATTCGTCCCGGAACTCCCGTTCTTCCATGGGGTCATTTTTCTCCATAACGGGTCAAATGGGAATAAGCCCAGAGGGCCCGTTCCGCCGACGGGAAAATGGGGATTCCCGCTTCCAGCAAAGCCTTTTTGGATTTATCCTCCAGGTACATTCCTCCGAGGGAAATGGCGATGAAGGGCTTGCCGATTTTCCGGTGGGCTTCGATGACCCCGTTCGCATACCGGTAGTCGAGTTCCGCCGTAGCCCCGCGCCCCTGGAGGACGAGCGTGTCCACCCCCGGGTCCCGGCCCACGATCTCCGCCGACCGCCCATAAAGGTCCACCTGGAAGACCGAGGCCAATCCCAGGTCCACAGGATTCCTGACGCTGGTCCCGGTCTGGGGGATTATTTTCTTCAGCTCTTTTCGGGTCTCTTCCTCCAGCTCGGCCACCTCCAGCCCGAACTCCTCGCAGGCATCCGCGGCGGCCACCGCAGGCCCCCCGGGCCCGGACAAAATCGCCATCCTTTTTCCCCTTCTCCGGGGTAAATAGTGGAAAACGGTGAGAAAATCCAGAAACTCCTCGGCATCCCGGGCCATGAGGACCCGGGCCTGTTGTTTCAGCGCCTCCCAGGCCATCCTGGACCCGGCCAGCGATCCGGTGTGTGAAAAGGCCGCCCTGCCCCCCCCGGGAGTGCGTCCCGCCTTCCAGAGGATGATGGGCTTTTTCCTCGCCACCTCCCGCAAGGCTCCGAGGAAGGCGGGACCGTCTTTCACCCCTTCCAGATAAGCCCCGATGATTTCGGTCTGTGGGTCCTCGCCCAGGAAAGTAAGAAAGTCGGAACTGTTCAAGTCGCTCTCGTTTCCGCTGCTGATGATCTTGCTGAAGTGGATCCCCCTCGTTTCGGCCATCCGGCTGAAGAGGATCGCCAGAGAACCACTCTGGGAAATCATCCCCACCTTCCCCGCCTCCCGGGGCAGGCCCGGGAAAAAAGCCAGGCGGTGACTCGGGTCGTAAATCCCCATGCAATTGGGGCCGATGAGGGAAATACCCCGGGCGCGGGCGGCCCGCAGGATTTCCTCTTCGCGCCTTTTCCCCTCCCCGTCCCCCGTTTCGGCAAACCCGGAGGTATAAATCACCGCTGCTTTTACCTTCTTCTCACCGCACTGCTCGAGGGCCGCCAGAACCAGGGGCGCCGGTACGAGGAGGATGGCCAGGTCAATGTCCCCCGAAATTTCCTTCAGTGAAGGATACGCGCGCAGTCCGTCGATAAAATCCGCCCGGGGGTTCACGGGGAAGATCTTACCGGCATATCCCTGGTCCAGCAGTCCCTGCAAAAAAACTCTCCCCGGCTCAAAACCCCGGGGCACGCCAACCAGGGCAATGGAGCCGGGCTGAAAGAGGGCGGAAAGATCTCTCCGACGACTCAAACCAAGACCTCCCTTCTTCGATGGACGGCGGCCCAGCGGCAGGGAACAAAAAAGAATAATGGAATATTGCCAGAACCCTTATTTAAAATAACAAAAACCGGTGCCCCCCGGCAAGATGAAATTCCTCCTTGCCTTCCCATTTTTACGATTGCCTTTTTTGCGAAAAAGCACGCCTGGGCGCCGGCCAAAATTCAAATGGAATTAAGACTATTTGGCGAGAAGTCAAGTAGACAAGCAAATTCCTCCCTCCCCGGCCTCTCAGGTTTTTAAGCTTGAATAATTCCCGGGCCTGCTATATAAAAAACTCAGGAAGGAAACCCGTGAATATCCTGGACATCATCTTTCTGGTCCTCATCGCCGCCTCGGTGATCTATAGCCTGATCAAGGGATTGGTCACGGAGATTTTTTCTCTTCTGGCGATCATCCTCGGCTTTTTCGGGGCCAGCTACGGATACTCCCGCGCGGCGGAATGGCTCAAGGGCTGGGTGGGGCACGAAACCCTGTCTACGATCATCGCTTTTGCCTTCCTTTTTCTCCTCGTGGCTATCGCCGTGAGCCTGCTGGGCAGGCTTCTTTCCCGGCTGATCCGTAAGGGAGGACTCGGCTGGGCTGACCGCATGGGGGGAGCCGCTTTTGGCTTCCTCAAGGCCGTTCTTCTCATCGCCATCCTCCTTCTCGTCCTTACCGCTTTTTTACCCCCTCAGAGCAAACTCCTTCTCGAGTCGAAAATTTCACCCGCCGCCCTCACCATCGCCGGGGGTCTTTCTTTCCTGGTTCCGGAAAAGTTCCACAGGCTCTACGTGGAGAAAGAGAAAGAGCTGAAGAAATATTGGGCCCTCCGGGATTTTCTCCCGGATAAACCTGAAACCAAAGGATTGAAAAAGCCATGAACAGATCTCCTTTCTTCGGAAAAAAAAGGGCGCCGGCCGGAGGGAATCGGGGCATGACCACATCGGGTTGTTTGTCCTTTCTGCTCCTCCTGGCAATTCTGGGATTTGTTGGATACAAGATCGGCATCGCCTACTGGGAGTATTACCAAGTGCGGGAACAGGTCCGGGAGGTCCTCACCTGGACCGTGGCCGGCCAGCCCAAGCATCAAGCCGACGTCGTCAAAAAGGTCATCGCCAAGATCCGCGATGAGAGCGGACTCTACCTGACTCCCAAGAATGTCCGCCTCACCCAGACCGCCAATTCCTTGACCCTCAGCGTCTTCTGGGTCCATGACCTGGATTTTCTGGTATATACCTATCCATGGGACCTCGAGGTCAGCCTTACCGAGGCGATACGGTGGGGGGGCCGGGGGCTGGTGATCAAATAATTTTCTGGGATGCGGATGAACACCGAAAAAAACGGGGGGAAAAGGAACAATCGAGGAGGTCCGGAAATAAAAAAACTTACCCGCTGAGACTTTTATAATTTCCAGAGCAAAAACAAAAGAGAAAGAAAGCGAAACAAAAAGCAGTTTTAAATGAGGAACTCGGCCACGTGAATGTTGTATTCGTTCGGGTCGAGGGTCTTGACGATGGACCGCTTAAAGGCACGGCTCCCCTCATCCATCTCCCGCAGGTCCACCGTGTTTCCCTTCCGGTACTCTCCCTCCCCGTACTGGAGCAGACATACCCTGGGGCGGTCGATCAGGTCCGGATCTTCCTGGGTCTGTACCACAATCCCCATCTCATTGGTGTTTAACAGGACCAGGGTACCCAGGGG
>LJUR01000242.1 GCA_001304105.1 Deltaproteobacteria bacterium SM23_61 | reverse complement strand
GCCAAAGGCCTGAAATTTTTCTTCCAGCGAGGTATGTCCCATGATCTCATCACTCCGGCCCACTGCCTGGATTCCGTTGTAGTCGACAATCGCCAGCAAGGAATCCATCCTCTGGGCCGCCGCGAACATGGCCGCTTCCCAAACGCTTCCCTCATTGCATTCCCCATCCCCCATCAGCACAACGGCGCGAACCCGCACGGCATCGAGCCTCAACCCGTAAAGCATTCCTGTGGCCACACCCAGACCATGCCCCAGACTGCCCGAAGAGAGTTCAAGGATCGGCAACGCATATTTGCACGGATGGTTGGGTAGAGGTGAATCATTCTGGGCATAAAGAGAAAGGCATTCTTTTGCAATAAAATTGAGGTCGGCCAAAACCGAGTAAAGAGCGGTGCACCCATGCCCCTTGCTGAGGATAAAGCGATCGCGATCCGGTTTTCTGGGTTCCTCAGGAGAGACATTCAGCCAGCAGTAATAAAGGGCGACGAGGATGTCCACGCAACTGAGGGCAGAACTTAAATGCCCTTCTTTCCCATCATGAGCCATTTGAATGCAAGTGGCCCGCAACTCCCGGGCTTTTTTCTCCAACCACCCAAGGTTAAAATGGATCGGCTGGTTTCTTTTCTGCTTTCGATCTATCAAGGCCTCTTCCTCTGGGGTTCGGGGTTCGATCTTCCTTGGATGATTTCAGAATAACGACTTTTTTTGTGAAAGTGGTTTTCTACCTCTGATGAACTTCCAAAAACCGGCTGATCGTTTGCAAAACAAATTCCATCTCTTCAAGGCCCAGGTCCTGATGGACCCCGATGTGGATCCCCATTTTCCCCAGGTATTCGGCATTGGGAAACTGGCCTTCCCGGTAGCCCAGGTAGGCAAACCCCGCGCACTGGGTAGGCATGGAGGCAAAGAGGGTTCGGGTCTCGATCCCATTCTCCTCCAGGTAATGGGTCAAGTCGGCACGGCTAAAGGAGGCCTCTTCCTGGATCACGATGGGGATGGCATGGGGCCCGATTTTCTCGTGGGCTTCTTCCTGAATCGTGGCCAGGTAGGGATGGAACCGGGAGAAACGCTCCAGAGCATAGAGGAGGTTCTGCCGGCGCTTTTCCAGAATCTCCCGGTAGATCTCCATGTTGCTCAGGCCGATGGCCGCCTCAAGCTCGTTCATCTTGGTGGAATACCCGATCCGCTCAAAGACAAAACGGATGTCTTCTCCGTTGCCCCCAAGGAACCTCTTGGGGCAATGGGCCTGGGTGCTGTTCAGAACACACTGCCGGCATTTGCAAGCCCGGCCATGAGACCGCAGGGAGCGGAGAACCTCGGCGAAATCCTCCCGGTCGGTGGTGACGATCCCCCCTTCCACCGTGGAAATGATGTGGGCCACGTAGAGGCTGAAAGCGGCCATATCCGCCAGGGATCCCACGGGCTTGCCTTGGTATTCGGCTCCATGAGCCTCGGCCGCGTCTTCGATCACCTCTAGTCCGTGCCTCCGGGCAATGGCCAGGATCGGGTTCATGTCCGCCGGCTTTCCCATCAGGTGCACGGGCATAATGGCCCGGGTCCTTTCGGTGACCGCGTCTTCAATCTGGTTCACATCGATATTGAGGGTCCTCCGGTCGATGTCCACGAAGACGGGTTTGAAGCCGGCGTGAAGAACTGCATTTCCTGTGGCCACGAAGGACAATGCTGGGAGGATGATTTCGTCCCCCCGCCTGGCCCCGTAGTCGTGGAGAACGGCCAGGGCAAGGATATCCGCGTCCGTCCCGCTGCTCAGGGCCACCGCCTCTTTCACTCCCAGCAGGTCGGCGAACTTTTGCTCAAACATCCGCACATACTTGCCGCTGGAGACCCGCTTGGTCTGCAGGATCTCTCCGATTCTCTCCCGGGATGTTTCGGGAATGGATATGGTCCCGAAGGGGACAACCATTCTCTGTGCTGTTGCTAACATTTTTGCTCCCAATATAGTGTCGGGCGTTACGTATTCAGCATTTAAATGACGGCCGACCGCCGACAGCCGACCGCCGACAGCCGGATTTCCGCGGTTCACGGACGGCGGTCGCCGGTCCGGGCTCGGCCCTCCGCGGGTCGCGGTCGACGGTCCGCGGTCAGTAGTTTTATCTCCGTCCTCGCTCCTCGGTCCTGTTTTTCTTCTGACCGAAGGAACGATTGGTAGGTCTCCTCCAGGGCTTTCCGGAAGGAGGTCCGGGGCTTCCAGTTCAAGTTCCTGAGTTTGCCCGAATCCAGAATCTTCACCGGCATTCCGTCGGGCCTGCTCGAGTCGAAGGAGATCTCGCCCCTGAAGCCGATGATCTCTTTGAGCAGCATGGCCAACTCGGCGATGGAAATGTCGGACCCCATGCCCAGGTTGATCGGTTCAGCTTCATCATATTCATTCATCACCAGGATGCACGCCTCGGCCAGGTCCCGGGAAAAGATGAACTCCCGCCGGGGTGCTCCCGTGCCCCAGATCAGAAAGGAAGGGGCCTTTTTTTGCTTGGCTTCGTGCATCCGGCGGATCAGGCCGGGGATGACGTGGGAATCGTCCCCGCTGAAGTCGTCTCCCGGCCCGAAGGTGTTTCCCGGAATCCCGCAGAGGAACGGGGCCCCATACTGCCGGCGGTAAGCCTGGCACAGCTTGATCCCCGCGATCTTGGCCAGAGCATAGGCCTCGTTGGTGGGTTCCAGGAGTCCGGTAAGGAGGTATTCCTCCTTCATGGGCTGGGGACAGTGCTTGGGATAGCTGCAGGAGCTGGCCAGGTAGAGCAGCTTTTTAACCCGGTGCTGAAAAGCGCTGTGAAGGATGTGGCACCCAGTCAAGAGGTTATCCCGCATGAGGTCGGCCGGGTATTTCCGGTTGGCCTCGATCCCCCCCGACTTTCCTGCCGCGAGGAAAACATACTCAGGTTTCGTAGTCGCAAAATAGGCATCCACCTGGGAAGGGTCGGTCAGGTCGAGTCCCTCCGTGTATTTACCCAGGAGGTTGCCATACCCCTGGCTCTCCAATTCACCCAGGAGGGCTGCTCCGATGAGCGACTGGCCTCCGGCCACGTAGATTTTGGAGTCCCGATGCAACGCTTCCTCCTACCGCACAGGGGCAGCAAGCTCCCGGAAGGATTCGATGGAACGGGAGGCCCGTTCCTTTTCCTCTCGCGAGTAGTCCTCTTCCGAATCGAAGAAGATGATCTGGCTCCCCGAGAATTCGATCTTGAAAGGCACATGGATCAGGGTGTTGAGCTTCTCCCTGATTTCCTTCTGACGGGACGGGGGGGCAAAGAGGAGCATGAACCCTCCCCCTCCGGCGCCGGTCAGCTTTCCGCCGACGGCCCCGGCGGAGATGGCCGACGCGTAGATCTCGTCCACGAAGGAATTGGAGACCGCCGGGCTGAGGCTCCGCTTGGCCTGCCAGGCTTCGTGGAGAAGCTCGCCGAAGCCGCACAGATCGTCCCCGTTGTTCAGGATGGATATGCTTTCTTCGATGAGGTCTTTCATGATCCGGAGCTGTCTCCGGCGCGCCTCCATGTCGTTCACGTAGCTCTCGGCGACGTCCGCCGAAGTCCTTTTGATACCGGTGTAGAAGAGCATGAGGTGGGAGTTCAGCTCTTTCAGCCTTTCCTGGGTTAGGGTGATGGGCCGGACGGAAAAGGTTCCGTTGGGCAGGAAGCTGATGTGGTTGAACCCCCCGTAGGCGGCCGAGACCTGATCCTGGGACCCCACGGTCTCTTTCAGGACCTCCTGCTCGATGTGGATGCTCTCCTCCGCCAGCTGGTGCTTGCTGGGCATGAACCCTTTCAGGGCATAGAGGGCGTGGAGAAGGCCCACGGTGAAGGAAGAACTGGTCCCCATCCCGCTCCGGGCGGGCAGGTCCCCGTCGTGATGGATCTCTACCCCCCGGTCGATCTTCAGGTAGCGGAGGACCTCCCGGACAGAGGGGTGGGCGATTTCATCGAGGCTGTGGCAGCTTTCGATCCGGGAGTAGACCAGACGGATCCGGTGCTCGAAGAAGGGGGGCAGGTGGCGGCAAGTGAGGTAGCAGTACTTGTCGATGGTCGTCGCCAGGACCGCTCCTCCGTGCTTGCGAAACCAGGCTGGAAAGTCCGTCCCTCCGCCGAAAAAAGAGATGCGGTACGGAGTTCTGCTGATGATCATACTCGATTCTCCTGATGGAAAAATGACTCCGCCCCGGCCAGGCTTTCGGGGATACCGATGTCGATGAATCGCCCCTGGCTGCGGAAACCGTAGAGCCCCCGGCCGATCCAGGCCGGAAAGAGATCCTGCTCGAGGGATACGGTCTCCTGCGGGGGAATGGACTCCAGGAACGACCGGTTGATCAGGTAAACCCCCCCGTTCACCCAGCCGCCGCCGAGGGCTTTTCCCTTTTCCCGGAAACCGATGATGCGTCCTTCCCCATCCAATTCGACCCAGCCGAAGCGGCCCGTGTCCGCCACCTCCGCCAGGAGGAGGGTCACTTTGGCCCTCCGCAGCCGGTGAACGAGGCAGAAGGCCCGCAGGTTGGCCTCGCAGAAGGAATCCCCGTTCAAGACCAGGACAGTTTCCGATTGCAACATGGGCAGAGCAAAACGAAGTGCTCCCCCGGTTCCCAGGGGAGAAGGTTCCTGGGAATAAAGAAGATTCAAGGGCCCGTAGGTCTCCCCCAAGGTATCCCTTACCTGTTGAGCCAGGTATCCCGTGCACAGGACGACCTGCCGGACTCTCACCGTCGCCAGCTGGTCCAGCAGGTAAAAGATGAAGGGACGGCCCCCCACTTCCGCCAGTACCTTGGGGCAGTCGGCCACCATGGGGCGGAGCCGGGTTCCCAGCCCTCCGGCGAGGATGGCGGCAGTGATGTGGGAAAGGTTTTTCATCCCTCCAATATTCCCTCATTCCTTTCTTTAAAATTCTCTGCGCCCTCCGAGGAGGAAGAAAAAATCAACCGCAGAGCCCGCAGAGATCGCAGAGCTTTTTTTTGGTAAAGACAAAAAACGTAAATCCTTTTATGGATACGGACCCCTCTTTGCCTTTCGGTCTTCCGGGGGATCGAGACAAAAGGATGAACGGAGAGGAAGCAGAGAACGCAGAGGCAACAAATTGGAAAACCGGGATAATGGGTTTAAGAACACTATTTTTTTGAGGCCCATACTTCCAATATTCCATTTTTCCATTATTCCTTTCTTTTAAATTCTCTGCGTTCTCCGCGACCTCTGCGGTTAAGTTTTTTTAAACGTTTTTGAAGGGACTCCGCCCAAACATCCGGTACCCCTTCAGCAGCTCTTGAATTCCTTCGTCCAGGGAGCGCCGGGCCTCAAAACCGGCCTCCCGCAGCCTCCGGTTGGAGACGATGTAATTCCTTTTGTCCGGATCGCTGCCCACTTCCGAGAAATGAACATAGAGGCGGGGCAGGTATTCTTTCACCTTCAGGGCTAGCTCGGCCTTGGAGAGGTTGGCCGCATCCAACCCCACGTTGTAGGGCCTTCCCGCCATGGGCGAGCTATGTTCGAGACAGTGGAGAAAGCAGTCAGCCACGTCCCGGATGTGCACGTAGTTGCGCTTGAAATCCTTCTCGAAGATCACCAGGTATCCGTCCGTAACCGCGGCATAGACAAAATGATTCACCAGGAGGTCCAGCCGCATCCGGGGGGACATGCCGAAGACCGTGGCCAGGCGCAGGCT
>LJUR01000241.1 GCA_001304105.1 Deltaproteobacteria bacterium SM23_61 | reverse complement strand
GGCCGATACCAACCTGAACATAGGGGAGGTCGAAGCAGTCATCATCGGTAATATGGAGCACTTTGAAGGGGTCTTTTTCACCGAGATGTGGTCCGCGGATGCGGCCGGTTTCTTCCTGAAGCACGGGATGAAGATCACCACCGGGGGGACGACCGGGAGCTCCCTGGCCCAGGCCGGCTATTACCACGTGGCTTCCGGGCTGTTCGACACGGTAATGACCATCGGCTGGGAGAAACAGTCCGAGGGGGAAACCACCGCCGGCCTCATCTTCCAGGCGGACCCCCTCTGGGAACGGGCCACCATGTCCGGGGCCATCGGGTCTTTTGCCGGTTCGGCAACCGCATACATGCACAAATACGGAATCACCGAAGAGCAGGCCGCCAAGGTGGCGGTGAAGAACCGGCGCAATGCCATCAACAACCCCCATGCCCATCTGAAAATGGATCTCACCGTAGAACAGGTCCTGAACTCCAAGATGCTGGCCTATCCCATCAAGATGCTGGACATGTGCCCGACCTCGGATGGGGCCTGCGCCATGATCTTTGCCTCGGAGCAAAAAGCAAAGAAGATCTGCACCGATCCGGCCTGGGTGATTGCTGCCGTCACGCGGCACGACCAGCCTTTCGGGGGCGACCTGGAAATGGTGATGAACCTGCGGACGCTACGTTCGGCCACGGAGGAGGCCTACCGGATTGCCGGGATCCGAGACCCGTTGCGGGATTTTGACGTGGCCGAGCTCTATGAGCCCTGCACTTTCGCCGAGCTATCCTGGTACGAGGCCACGGCCTTCTGCGGGCCCGGGGAGGGAGGGAAACTGATGGACTCGGGGTCCACCCAGATGGACGGGGAGCTGCCGGTCAACCCCTCCGGCGGGGTGCTATCGACCAACTGCATCGGGGCCACGGCCATGATCCGGGTGGCCGAGGCGGCCATCCAGGTGATGGGGAAAGGGGGAAAGAGGCAGGTTCCCGATGTTAAGCGGGCCCTGGCCACCGGTTTCGGGGGGAGCTGGTGGTCCGATGTGATGATCCTTTCCAAAACCCCATAAAGAAAAATTCGAAATCCGAATATCGAAATTCGAGACAAATCCGAATGTACAAAAAATACAAAACTCGAAACAGGGTTTGGGGAATTTGGGATTTCGAATTTGTTTCGGATTTCGTGCTTCGAATTTCGGATTTATCGGAAAGGTTGTCAAGACGAAGAATAACTTAGCAGGTTTCTGAAAAAGCCTTTTTGGAGGTCTGGGTCGTCATTCCTGCGGAA
Organism: Deltaproteobacteria bacterium SM23_61; assembly: GCA_001304105.1. Taxonomy (GTDB): domain Bacteria; phylum Desulfobacterota; class SM23-61; order SM23-61; family SM23-61; genus SM23-61. The sequence goes on along the minus strand of LJUR01000241.1, from coordinate 7,391 downwards.
GCAGGAATCCAGGGTTTCCCCTGAAAACGGGAACCCAAATTTTCTTTACTAGTTCCCCGCTTCCGCGGGGACAACGTCTGGACTCCCGCTTTCGCGGGAGTGACGGAAAATTGGGTTTTTCCGCATCCTGTTAGAATTTTGAATCCTCTGGCAAAGGAGGCAGAAGCTATGAACGACAAGGGTGGTTCGATTCTAGTGGCGGCCTTTGACGCCGAGTTCCCCTACGATTACTCGGCCGGACGGTACGCCAGCTATTTTTTCAAGAAACTGAAGGAGGAGAAGAAAATCATGGGAATCCGCTGCCCCAAGTGCGAGCGGGTCTTTGTCCCCCCCCGGCCGGCGTGCGGATACTGTTTCGTGAAAAACACCGACTGGGTCGATCTGGGGGACGAAGGCACCCTCTGGGGATACACGGTCGTTCAGTTCCCCTTCCTGGATCCCTTGACCGGTTTGGAGCGGCCCATCCCTTACGGGTACGGGTTTATCGAGCTGAAGGGGGCCTCCTCCCGGCTGCAGCACTTTGTCACCGCCCCGGACCTCAACAAGCTCCGGATCGGGATGAAGATGAAGGCGGTTTTCCGGGAAGAGCGAAAGGGGGACCTGACGGATATCCTCTATTTCCAGGCGATGGAAGAATGAAAGCATCGCAAGTCGCGAGTCGCGAGTCGCAAGGCGTAAGGGCAAAAAATTCCCCGGATAATCTTCCCGCTTTTTCCCCTTACGACTCGCGCCTTGCGACTTACGGTCCACGAATGACTTGCCAAGGGGAAAGCTCTTTACCAAGCCTTCCCTGACCCCTTGAACACGGGAGGGAAATTATGGATGAATGGCTCGAAGGACTGGAACCTGTGGTGCTCCGTCAGGATTTGAAGGTCCCCTACCGCTACTCCATGGGCGCAACCGCGAGCAGGTTTTTTGCCGAAATCCGGGACAACGGGAAAATCATGGGAATCCGGTGTCCCCAGTGCGATGTGGTTTTCGTACCTCCACGCACCACCTGCGGGCGCTGTTTCTCCCAGCTCCATGAATGGGTTGAGGTCGGCAACCAGGGAACCCTGGAAACCTACACCCAGGTTCGTTACCAGACTGCAGTTCACCCCGCCGTGGCACCCTTCTATTACGGGATCATCAAGCTGGACGGCGCAGATACCGGCTTGGCCCATATGGTCGGAGATTTAAAGGGCCAGGAACCCCGGATCGGCATGCGCGTTCAAGCGGTTTTCAAGGGTGAAAGAAAGGGGAACATGCTGGATATCCAGCATTTCAAACCGGTGGAGGAAGAAGAGGCGGCGGGGAGCAGGGTGCAGCGCGCAAGGCCCAAGAAGAAAGTCCAAAAGGCCAAAAGGCGAAAAGGCGAAAAGAGCAGAATAAAGGTCAAAGCGAAAAAGACCCTAAAGAAGAAGACAGCCAAGAGAAAGCCCCCCAAAAGGGTGAAGGGGGTCGAATCCAGGAGGAAAAAAGCGCCCGCCCCAAGGCGCAAAACAAAAAGAAAGAAATAGATGCGGCGTGTTGATCTCTGTCCGGATAAAAGCCGTGAGGCGGGAGGTGGGAGGGAAAAAATCTTTATCTTGAATTTTAAGCCGTGATGGAATCCGTGTTCATCTGTGTCCAATATAAAATTTGGTTCATCTCCAAATTTGTTGGTCGAATTTTTCATGAAAGCCTGCCAAGGGCCCGGAAGGAAAGTCGGATTGCGCAGCAAGCATCGGCGGGAAGCTTCGAAGAAATAACCGATACCCCCGCCACCCGTTGGGAGAGATAGGCGCCTCATGATTGCAAGCAAGATGACTTTTCTTCCGGGCCCATGAAATCACAGGAAATTCTGAAAAGACCAGCTCTTTATTTTTCAACGAATTTGGAGATGATCCTAAAATTTTTGGTTGCGGCACAACCGCGCTGTGTTCATCTGTGTTTTTCTGTGTCCAATTTGGTTTTTTTGTCCCGTTTCTTCTTCCTGGCCTCTTTGCCAAAACGGACCTGCAGGCCCCTGAAGAGGACCAGGATCCCCATCCAGGCCAGGATCGCCCCGACAGGGTAGGCAATCAACTTCGGCAGGAAAAGGGCTACGGCCGAAACACCGAGCACCACCAGGGAGATCGTCAAAAGGGATGCCGATTCGGTACGGCTCAGCATCCGGGGGCCGGTGACGGCGGTGTTGAGGGCGCTCCCGACTCGGAGGACTCCAGTCAACACATGTTTGCCGCTTCCCACGCCGATGGGGGCCTTGCCCGCGGCGGGTCGGGGCTGAGTGAGACGAACTTTGTTCCGCCGGGTAAGCACGATTTCGGTCGATTTCGACAGGTCTTCCAGAAACATCTCGCTCATCTGACGGCCTAGCCTCTCATCCTCTATGACCACATCCAGTTCCCAGTTGCCGATCCAGCTGGCGATGTTGAGGTTGGTGGAGCCGATGCGGGCCCACCTCCCGTCGGCCACGGCCGTCTTGGCGTGCATCATCGGCCCATTCCACTCAAAGACCCGCACCCCCGCTTCCAACAGGGTGCGATAAAGCGTGCGGGAGACATTGGCAATCCATTGAATGTCGCTCCCGTGGGGGACCAGCAGGCGTACGTCCACCCCGTCCAGGGCGGCAGAGCGCAGGGCCTGGTTGTAGGCCGGGGTCCCGATGAAATAAGCGTCGGAAAGCCATAGGGTCTCGCAGACAGAGGCGGCCACCATCAGGTCGAGGCGGTAGATGCCGGCGGTTTCCGGGGAAGCGGCGACAATTCTCAGGGCCACGTTGCCGGCTTTGGGCAGGTTTTCCCGGAGGGGGATTTCCGTCGCAGGAATGGAACCCCCGGCTTTTTTCCAGGCGTCGGCAAAGGAGGCTTCCGCGTCGGCCACGGCCGGCCCCTGGATCTCCACCCCCGTGTCCCTCCAGGGGGCGATCCCCCGGGCCGGGTCTCCGGCCCAGGCATCCCCCATGCACAGCCCGGAGATGAAAGCCAACGAGCCGTCTATGGTGAGCAGCTTGCGGTGATCCCGGCTCGCCCAGCCCAACAGGCTATTCAGGCTGGGGGGATTGGCCGCACGAACCTCGACCCCGACCTCCCGCGCGGATTTCCACATCCGGTAGGCCAGGGGGCCGTGGGAACCCACCCAGTCATACAGCACCCGGACCTTCACTCCCTGACGGGCCTTTTCGGCCATCAAATCCCGGAAGCGTTGCCCCGTGTTGTCGTCATGAATGATATACATTTCCAGATTAACGGACTTACGGGCGGATTCAATGGCTTTCATCCACTCCGGGTAGTTCTCGGAGCCGTCGCGCAGAATGCGCAGCGAGTTTCCCCTCACCAGGGGGGCTCCGGAGGTGCGCAGGAATGCATCGGCGGTCAGGGCCCGTTTCAGATCAATGGAGGTTCTGCTCATGCGCGCGGCTCCCATTTAATACAGGTCCAATGAATGAACCGGCATAATCCCCCCACCTTTCCCTCCCCCACGGGGGGGGGAAGCTGTGAAAAAATTGGACAGAGCGAGGCAGAGGCCTCTTTCGTTGCTCGGGGAAGGGGAAATTTCCTGCCGCCAAAACCCGGCGGGAGATACATGGCCGCAAAGCACTGCCCGGGCTTCCGCAGAGCGACCTCGGCAACTTGCGGAAACTCTTATCAATCCAAACAAAGGATCCTTAGGGCTTCCGTGGGTTCCATATCGAGCGGGCCACGGAGGAATAAGCGCCTGTTTTGGCGGCAGGAAATTTCCCCTTCCCCGGGCAGCCCCAGGCCCCCCAATTTCTCGCTGCCTGAATTTTTTCACAGCTTCGGGCAGGGAGGGAGGGGGTGAATCGGAAAAAGGATGGAAGAATTTCATTCCGCTGATGATCACCTCGTGGCAATCTGCAGTTCCACCAGAATAGGCATGTGGTCCGAAGCGACGAAAGTGGACAGGGTCCGGGGGACGGCCGCTTGCACGATTTTCACGTGCCCCTGGTAAAAGACCTGGTCGATGTGGAAAAGCGGGAGAATTCCGGGATAGGTCCGACACCACCGCAGAAAGGGAAAAAGGTCGAGACTGCGAAAGGTCTCGTTGAGGAGGTTTGTAGCCCGACCCTTTATCCCTTCGTTGAAATCCCCCAGCAGGATTTTGGGTCCCCGAGCGGCCGGGTCGGATAGATGATCAATCAGCTTCCTGGCCTGGAGGGCCCTTTCCTTCCCGGAAGTTCCCAGGTGGACGTTGTAGATATGGACCCGTTGACCCCCCAGGGAAATATCGACCCTCTGGAGGAGACGGGGTTCAAAGCCGTCTTGGGTCAGATCATAACCGCCGTGATGCTGGACGGGCAGGCGGCTCAAAAGGGCATTTCCGTAAGGGTGCCCGCGAAGGACGCGGGCGGGGGCCAGAACCGAAACCATGCCGAGACGATCGCTGATTTCCTCCTCCTGCCCTCTTCCCCGAGGGCCGTTTCCGATCACTTCCTGGAGGGCAACGACGTCCGGTTTCAACCTTTCCAGGACTTTGGCGATGCGTGCCGGATGGACCCGGCCGTCGATCCCCCGGCATTTATGGACATTGTAGGTGACGATCCGTAACCGGAGCGGTTCAGGCTTGCGGGTCATAAATCAGAAGTTCACATTTCCTTATAATAATCCTTGTTCAGTTCCTCCTCGAGGATCCGGCGATGCCTCAGTTCCTCCTCGGCCAAGGACTCGAACATCTGTCTGGTCCCCGGATATTTGGCGATTTGGGCGGCTTTGGAGTAAAACTCGTGGGCGGCTTTTTCCCGCTGAATGGCCATCCGGATGGCTTCTTCCGGGGTCGTGCTTTCGTCGATCATCGTTTCCTCCGTGATTATTCCACGACGGATAGAACTTTGTATCCCTTTTTCTTCAACTCATTCACGATGGGCTTAACCGGGCATTTCCCCACCCGAAAATAGTACACCCGCTTCTTTCGGTCTTTGTGGTTGGACATCCCCACGCTGATGATTTCCGCCCGGTGGTTGCGGAGGAGGGCGGACACCTCCGCGAAGGCATGGGGTTTGTTCCCCAATATCATGTCAATCCGGCAGCTGGATTTCAGAATCCCCAGAAGCTGGATAAAAGCGGCCAGGATATCCACAATGGTTAGGATTCCCACCAGCTTTCTTCCGGCCACCACCGGCAACCCCCCGATTTTGTGCCAGTACACAAGCCTGGCCGCTTCCTCGATGCTGGCCTCGGGGGAGACGGTTACCGGCTTCTTGATCATCACATCGTCGATGGAAACCTTGTCCACCAGGGAAAGGAGGGATGCCTGCCGCAGGTCTCCTTCAGTGACCAGCCCAACCAGTTCCCCATTTTTTACCACCGGCAGGTGGCGGATCGATTTTTCGTGCATGATCTCGATCGCCCGGAGAATGCTGGTATTGGGCGGAATGGTCACGACCTTTCGGGACATCTGATTTTTGACTTGCATGGCTTACCTCTTCGGAGACGGCTTTCCCTTTCCTTGAGAATCTACCAGCCCCCCGTTCATTTGTCAACCAAACCGGATGCCGGATGCCGGTTTTCCCTTCCCTTTTGGCAATTGATTTACCCCTGGAGCCGAGGGTCAGGCTTTGGTTAGATCTTCATCGGCAACCGCCCAAATTCCTGGACCATGTCGGTGATCGTTAGGAGCCTATCGAATTTAGCATCCGGGGGAGTGGTATCGCTCACTCCCAGGATAAACCGATCGCCCGGGGCGATCTCTTTGAATAAATTCCGCATAAACCGTTCGAATTCCTCCTCCGACATACTTTCTGGAAGAAGGGCTACCGAGGGTACTCCCCCAAAAATAGTCACTTTCCCTTTGAAGGCCTTCTTTACTTCGCTGATGGTCACCTTGGTCATAGGCTGCGGGCAGATGGCCTCTGCGATGTCGATTCCACTTTCAGCGATGAGATCCAGAAGGCCCTTGTTTTCTCCGTCGCAATGGCTGATGAGAAGTTTTCCCCTGGCATGAAGCAGGTCGGCCAGTTTTTGGAGGTGGGGCATGATGTGATCCCGGAAGAAAGGGGGGTAGGTAATCATCTCATCGAAATTGCTGCCATGGAAAACCACTTCCGCCGGGCAGTCGGCCAGGACCCGGAACAATTGTTCATAAAACGGTTCCATATCCTCGCACAGTTGTTCCATCTCCCGCGGATGGTCGTACATCTCCAGGTAAAAATTCGTGGCATCCAGAAAGTCTCGCATGATGTGTTGCCGGGGGCTGGCCGGGGCCATCCCCCGGGCGGGCACAAATCCCTTCTCTCCCACCTGATTTTGGAAATGCAGATAATTCTGGTAATCGGGGAGGACTCTCATATTTTTAAAGATATACCCCACGATCCGGTAATCGCCCGGCTCTTTGATCACATGCTCTGTTATCCAGGAAATAGAAACTCCGGCCCGCCTCATTTCCTCGGTATAAAGAAATTTACAAGAAACAGAACCCAGAGGAGTGTGATAGGTAACCGAGTTTATATGCCCTTCTTTTTGGACTTCCCTCTCCACCCCCGCAAGTTCCACCCGGTAAGGGAATCCGGCCAGCCGGTAAATCCCCAGACCGCGATCAATCGTATCCTCGGGAGAACGGACATTCAAGAAATCCGGCACGATCTTGTGATACCCGCCACCGATATCATCGGCAATTTCGTCGAGGCGAATCTCCCGGTGATACTTCGCCGGCAATGTTCCTCTTCCTTTATTGGCGTTATACCAGAGATCAATCCGCGGCGCCCAGGGAAGCTGGTCCGCCCATTCTCCCCTGGCCGCCTTCAGCATCCGTTCCTTATGGGTCAATATCAATTTCTCCTCCTTTTTGTCTCGTTCGGGTAAGCACTATTGTAACAATGGAATGAAAGGCCTTCAAGCTTTAAGCCAACGGTTCATCATCCCCCGAATCCACGACTGCATTTCCATTTGAGCCTTTGCCTGACCGTTCCCCCCCCAATTTGACATCGGGGCATGGCCATGCTATGAAAGGTATCCAACCCTCCTGGCGAAGGAGATTTTCATGTTTTGGGAACAAGAGATCGAAACCATGGAAGCCCGAGAGCTGCGGAGACTGCAGCTCAGGCGCCTGAAGAAGACCCTCAAACAGGCCGCCAAGTCACCCTATTACTCGCAACTTTTCAAAAAACACGGGGTCTCACCGGAAAAGATTAAGTCCCTGGAAGAGCTGAAAGATCTCCCCTTCACGACCAAACAGGACCTGCGGGATCAATTCCCTTATGGCTTTCTCGCTGTGCCCAAAGAAAAGATCGTCCGCCTGCATTCTTCTTCCGGGACCACGGGACGGGCCACGGCGATTTTCCATACCCAGAAAGATTTGGACGGGTGGGCGAACCTGGTGGCTCGATGCATGTATATGGCGGGGGTGCGCAAGGATGACGTATTCCAGAACATGAGCGGTTACGGGCTCTTCACCGGCGGACTGGGCTTCCAGAA
>LJUR01000240.1 GCA_001304105.1 Deltaproteobacteria bacterium SM23_61 | reverse complement strand
GTCTGCCTGACCATCATTTTCATCACCATCGGCCTGCTGGGAGGTTTCTGGGTATCCAAGCTGATTCTGCCCATCACCTTCCCGGCTTTTCTGCGGGAACTGGAGGTGGCTCTCACAGCCAACGATCTGCTCTTTGCGTTCCTCAAAAGCCTCATTTTCGGGCTCTTGATCGCTTTAACCTGCACCTATTACGGGCTCACGGTGCGCTACTCGCTCATCGAGGTTCCGCAGGCGGCGACCCGGGGGGTGGTGAGCGCCATGTTGCTCTGCTTCGGGACCAATGCCCTGCTGACGATGCTCTTTTACCTGTAAGAGAATCCAAACCGGCGTCGCCGGCAGAAAGGCCGCTGGAGAACCGGACCGAGGAATAACCGATGAAGATTCGCTGCTGGGGAGCCAGGGGTTCGATCCCCGTTTCCGGGGGGGACTACCTAACCTATGGCGGGGATACAACCTGCATCGAGATCCGGACCCAGGAGGACGAGGTCATCATTGTCGATGCCGGTTCGGGGATCCGAAGGCTGGGAAACCTGCTGATCCAGGAAAAAAGGGATAGGATTTTCATGATCTTCACCCACGCCCACTGGGATCACATCCTCGGTTTCCCTTTCTTCAAACCCATCTACCAAAGGGGAACCACCATCCAGATGTTTGGATGCCCCCTGGCCCAGGAATCCATCCAGGGAATGATCTCCCGGACCATGGAGGCTCCTTACTTTCCCGTTCATTTCCAGGACCTCCAGGCGGACATCTCCTACCACGAGGCCTGTGAATACAGCTTCTCCATCCAAAACATGGCCGTTACGCCCATCCCCCTCAGCCACCCCAACCAGGGGTACGGCTATAAGTTCACCGAGGATGGTCGGAGTTTCGTCTTCCTCACCGATAACGAGCTGGGCTACCAGCACCCCGGCGGACTCCCCTTCCAGGATTATGTGAATTTCTCCCGGGGAGCCGATTTTTTGGTACACGATGCCGAGTACACGGAAGAAGAGTATCCGGAGACCCGGAGCTGGGGTCACTCCGTTTTTACCGATGCCCTCCGTCTGGCCATGGAGGCCGGGGCGAAGACCTTCGGTATCTTCCATCATAACCAGGAAAGGACCGACTCGGCCCTGGAGGGGCTCGTTCAGCATTGTCGGCGCATCATCGGGGAGAGAGGGTCCGGGATGGAGTGCTTTGCTCTTTCCCAGGAGACGGAAATCCTTCTGTAAACATTCCTGACGGGGATAAGCGAGAGCCTCTTCCTTATTTCCTCAAAGAACGTTAGAATAAAAACGGTTAACCACAGAGCGCGCAGAGCACGCGGAGATAAAAGCGGCCAAAGTCCCAGAGCTCAGGATATCTTGGAAAAACCGGACCCATGGCCGACGATTCTGTGAAGGACAAAACCGCCAAGGGGATTTCCGGAAATGATCTCTGCGCTCTCCGCTTCCTCTATGCTCATCCTCTTTTTTTTCATCCGCGGAGGATCCGAGGAACGATAGCGTTCTATTCCTCAAAAGGAGAAAAAAACCACATACCGCAGAGATCCGGGATGACGCAGAGAGGATGAAATATTCAGCAAATGGCTCATGTTTTTAGTCTTTAGCAAGAAAACGCTCTGCGGTCTCCGCGTTCTCTGCGGTTAATATTTTTTTCTTTATTGAAGGAGACGATGGAAATCGCTCTTGAAATTTGCAATGCATCTCTTCACCTCGACTCAAGGGTGATCTTCCGGGATTTGAACCTCCACCTCCCCAGGGGACAATCCCTCTTTGTCATGGGGGGCAGCGGGAGCGGAAAGTCTCTGCTTCTGCGCCTCTGTGCCGGACTGATCCTTCCCGAGAAAGGCAAGGTCACTCTCGGGGGAACCGACCTGAAAAGCGCCCCCAGGGAGGAGATCCAGGAGCTGCGGGCCAGAACCGGCTTCGTCTTCCAGGATTCCGCCCTGATCAGCAACATGGCCGTCTACGACAATATCGCTCTTCCCCTTCGCTATCATGAAAAAACGACCGAGGATCAGGTACGGGTCCGGGTGGGGGAGAAGATGGAGCTTTTTGGGGTGGACCCGTCTTTCCAATGGTCCCTCCCTGCGGCGCTGAGCCTGGAAATGCGCAAGCGGGCTGCGCTGGCCCGGGCTTTCATGCTGGAGCCCGAATTTCTTTTCCTGGACCAGCCCACCAGCGGCCTGGAGACGGAGGTTGAGCAGAACCTGAACCGGATCATCCGGGACTATCAACAAAGGCGCGGGGCCAGCCTCCTGGAAGTGGGAAGCGAATATCCCCTTTCGGGAGCGGTTCCCGACCGGATCGGCCTGCTGGAGGGCGGCCGCATCAAGGCCGAAGGAACACGGGAAGAAGTGGAGGTTTATTTGGAAAAGGCCAAGAAAGGAAGCAGCTGAAAAGGCAAACCTATGCCGATGTTCTTCCGGGTCAGACACTTTGATCGGTATGTGGGGATTCTGGTGGTCTTCGCCATCCTCATGGCCGTCGTAGCCCTGGTTTTTGTGGGGCGGGGCCAGAAATGGTTCGCCAAACGGTCTTCCTACAAGGTGGTCTTCAACAAGGTCCAGGGGCTCAAGCCGGGGACGCCCGTGACCATCTCCGGCATGGAGGTGGGCAACGTCAAATCTCTCCGCTTGGACCCCCAGAGCAAGGTGGAGCTGGTCATCGAGGTCCTGCAACGGTACCAGAAAAGTATCCGCCAGGATTCCCGGGCCGCCATTGCCATGGCCCTCATCGGGGGGAAGACGATCGAAATTACAGCAGGTTCTCCGGAGACGCCTCCCCTGCCTTCCGGGAGCACCATTCCCTCCCTGGAACCCAGGGAGATCACCGATCTCCTCAAAGAGGTCGATGTCAAGGGCTACCTGAAGAAGATCGACGAAGTCCTGGACAACCTGAAATCCATCACCCACAAACTGGACGACCCGAAGGGTTCTCTGTTCAGGACCCTGGGCAACCTGGAATGCGTGACTTCCCAGCTCAAAAACGGCCAGGGAAGCGTCGGAGCTATTCTCCAGGATCCCAAGATGCACGGGGAAATCAACGCGGCCATCGCCCAGGCCCGCCGGTCTCTGTCCAACCTGGAAGAGATCTCCCGGAATGCGGCTCAGGCCTCCCAGAACCTTCCTTCTCTGATGGGAGAGGTGGACCGCTCGGTCAAGGAAATCCCCAGACTGATCGAAGAACTGAAAAAAGCGCTTGAGGAATTGCCCCCCATCCTGGAAGATGTAAAGAAGACCACTGCGCACACTCCCGCCATCGCCGAGAATGTGAAAGAGATCACCCAGGATGGAAAGGGGGTGGTCAAGGATGTCAAGGAGATCACCGGGAAGGTAAAGCAAGCCGCCCCCGGCATCCCTGACCTTCTGGCCACGACCCAGGAGACCGCCGAAGACGCCGACAAACTCATCCAGGGCCTCCAGAACCACTGGCTCCTGCGCGGATCCATGCCCGAGGGTCCTAAAGACCTATCCCCGGCGGTCGGCCAGCGCGAAAGCCCCTACGAAAAGACAGGAGAAACAAACCGATGAGCGGATCTCAGGATCTATCCTTCTACCTTGCCTTTGCCGCCGGCCTCCTTTCCTTCCTTTCTCCCTGCGTCTTGCCCCTGGTCCCGTCATACCTGGCTTTTATCACCGGCCTCTCCTTTGAAGAACTCACCCGGGAAGATAACCGGGGGAAAAGACGAAAGACGATTTTTTTTCATTCTCTCATGTTCGGGCTGGGATTCAGCACTCTCTTTGTCTCTCTGGGAGCTTCGGCCACCTATCTGGGGCAATTCCTCTTGGCCTACCGGGATACCATCCGGATCGCCGGGGGCATTCTGATCATTCTCTTCGGGCTTTTCATCAGCGGAGTCTTTTCCTTTGATTTCCTCCAGCGGGAGAAAAAACTCCACCTCCAGAGCAAGCCCCTGGGATTCCTGGGTTCTTACCTGGTGGGGCTGACCTTCGCCGCGGGATGGACCCCCTGCGTGGGGCCGATTCTTGCCTCTATCCTCCTCTATGCCAGCGCCCAGCAGGACATGTGGTCGGGCATCTTTCTCCTCCTCGCCTATTCCCTGGGAATGGGCCTGCCTTTCCTAGCCTGCGCACTGGCGCTGAATTCTTTTTTAGACACCTTCCGGAAGACCGCCAGGCATATGGGAGTGATCACCAAGGTCGGGGGGGGGCTCTTGATCCTGGTGGGAATTCTTCTGCTGACCGATTCCTTCGCCTACCTGAGCGAGTTCTTTAACCGGCTTTTTTCCGGGGTCTCCTTTGGTTAGCTCCTTTCCCGATCCGAATCCCCCTGGACTCCGAAAAAAACCCGGAGGGGAAAACTTCCATGAGTCGGGAGGCTGATTCCCATACCCTCTTCGGCCCCCTGCACCGCTTCCTGGAAAAGCGGGAGGGCTTGCTCCGGATTCACGGCCTGAAAGGCTCCTCCCCCGCATACCTTCTTTCCAGCATCTTCCACCGGGCGCAAGGTCCCCTGGTGGTCCTCACGGCGGACGAGGAGAAAGCGGACCGGCTCCACCAGGAGCTTCTCTTCTTTCTCGGACCGGAGCAAAGCGTCTTTCTCTATCCCGGCTGGGAAGTGAACCCCTTTGAGCGAATCTCCCCCCAGGCCGAAGCCATGGGGCAGCGATGGAAAGCCCGGCACCTTCTGCTCTCCGACCCGGACCGGCTCGTTCTGGTGGCCCCCCTGCGCGCCGTTCTGCAGCGGGTCCCTCCCCGCGCCCTTCATGCGTCCGTCGCCTTCTCGCTTTCCCCAAACCAGGAATTCGGACGGGAAGAACTGATCCGCCGCCTGGAAGGGATGGGATATACCCGGAGCAGCCTGGTGACCGAGGCGGGGGAATTCGCCGTGCGGGGGTACCTGGTCGACCTCTTCCCTCCCTCCACTCCGGGTCCGGTGCGGATCGAATTCTCCGGGGACACGGTGGAATCCGTGCGCCTCTTTGACCCGGAGAGCCAGCGTTCCTCAGAAGCCCTGGAGGAGACGTTGATCCTTCCGGTGAAAGAAGTCCTCCTCTTCCGGGAGTATTTCGAGGGGGCCGCCGGGAGGCTTTCTGAGCGGCTGGAGGAGGACCCGTCGCACAAAGACTCCGTCCCCCAGCTCCTGGAAAGACTCCGGCAGGGCATTCCTTTCCCCGGCGTGGAATTTTATCTTCCCTATTTTTACCCCGCCCCGGAAACCCTTTTCGATTTTCTTCCTCCCCGGACCACACTCTTCCTGGAGGAACCTTCCGAGCTGGAGGACGAACTCAACCGTTTCGGGGGGGAAGCGGAAGAGGCCTGGCGGAACGCTCTGTCCCGGGAGGAAATCTGGCCGAATCCCGGAGAGCTTTTTCTGAAGAAAGAAGAGTTCCAGGAGTGGAGCCGCTATTATCCACGGGTTGTCTTCCAAGCGCTAGAGGTGGAGGCGGAAGGAGAAAGGCTTCGGCTGCAGACCGAGTCCAACGAGCACCTGCGGTCTGACCTCTTAGCCTCCAAATCCGAAGACGGAATTTTGCGCCTTCTGGCCCAGCGCATCCGTTCCGGCCGGGAAAAAGGAATGGGCACTCTCCTGGCTTGCTTCAGCCTGCGCTCGGCGCAGCGGCTGGCGGAGATGCTGGAAAAGCATGACCTTTCTGTCCAGATCCTGCAAAAGCCCTTCTCCGATTGGACGCCGGCGGATTCCAAAGAATGGGAGGCCACCCTTCTCCTCGGAAATCTCTCCCGGGGG
>LJUR01000239.1 GCA_001304105.1 Deltaproteobacteria bacterium SM23_61 | reverse complement strand
ACGGGGATTCGCTTACCCTGCGGCCCGAGGCCACCACCTCCATCATGCGCGCTTACCTGGAGAGCGGCCTCCAGGTGAAAGAGCCGGTGGGGAAGTATTACTTCATCGGGCCCATGTTTCGCTACGAGCGCCCGCAGAAGGGGCGCTACCGCCAGTTCCACCAGATCGACGCGGAGATCCTGGGAGTCCAGGAGCCCCAGGCGGACGCCGAAATCCTGGTCATGCTCGTGCGCTTTCTGGGAGGCCTGGCGCTCAAGAATCTCAACCTGCAGATCAACTCCCTCGGCGACCCGTCCTGCCGGGGTCCTTACCGGGAGGAGATCCAGAAGTTCCTCCGCAGCAGAAGCGAGAGACTCTGTGAAGACTGCCAGAGGAGGCTGGAGACCAACCCGCTGCGGGTCTTCGACTGCAAGAAGGAAGAATGCCAGGCCCAGCTGTCAAATGCCCCGGTTGTCCTGGATTTCCTCTGCGCGGATTGCCGCCGCCATTTTGAACAGGTAAAGGGCCTGCTGGATGAACTGCGTCTTCCCTATGCGGTCAATCCCCGGATGGTCCGCGGCCTGGACTATTACACGCGCACCGCTTTTGAAGTGGTGGCTGGAGACCTGGGAGCGCAAAATTCGGTCTGTGGGGGCGGGAGGTATGACGGGCTGGCGGAAGAGATCGGGGGCCCCCCGGTTCCGGCCATCGGGTTTGCCATCGGGGTGGAGCGGCTGGTCATGCTCCTGCCCGAGGAGAAGAATTACCTGCGTTATCCTGACGTTTTCATCGCTGCTCTCGGCGAGGAAGCACAGCGGAAAGGGTTCGCCCTGGCCCAGGAACTGCGCGATGCCGGGGTCTGGGTGGAGATCGATTACGAAGGAAAGAGCCTGAAAAGCCAGATGCGTAAGGCCGGCCGGTTCAAGACTCCCTGGGTGGTCATTCTTGGAGAAGCGGAATTGAAGAAGAACAAAGCCATTCTCCGGGACATGGCCACCAAAGAGCAGGAAGAAGTACCCATTGCCGGTATAGCGGAGAAGGTCAAGGGCAGGAATCAATGATCAATGATCAATGTCTAATGGCCAATGGGCAATGATCAATAAGGGATAACTTATGACTTGTAACGAATAACGTGTTAACCTGATCTTTGTAATCTGTACCGCGCAGAATTTTGTAATTTTGGATTAGAAATATAGAATCCCCCCACCCGATCCCTCCCCCTCGAGGGGGGAGGGGCAGGGGAGGGGGTGAACGGAGACAAAATTGGGCGAAGCGCTGGGGGATCTGAAACGAACCTGTTATTGCGGCGATGTGGGGCCGGAGAGAATCGGCCAGGAAATAACCTTGATGGGATGGGTGAACCGGAGAAGGGACCTGGGCGGGCTGGTATTCATCGACCTGCGGGACCGGGCCGGGATCGTGCAGGTAGTCTTCAACCCGGAAACCAGCAAGGAAGCCCACACCAAGGCTTCCGCCCTCCGGAATGAATATGTCATCGCCGTGAAGGGCAAAGTGGCCGAGCGTCCCGAGGGGACGGAGAACCGGGAGCTCAAGACCGGGACGATCGAAATCCAGACCAAAGAGCTCTTCATCCTGAGCGAGTCCAGCCCGCTCCCTTTCCACATCGATGATGAAGAAGGAGAGGCGGCAGAGAACCTCCGTCTCAAGTACCGGTACCTGGACCTGCGACGCCCGAAGATGCAGCGAAATGTCATTCTCCGGGACCGGGCTGCCCAGGCGGTGCGCGATTATTTCCATGAACAGGGGTTCCTGGAGGTGGAGACTCCTTTTCTCACCAAGTCCACCCCCGAGGGCGCCAGGGATTACCTCGTTCCCAGCCGGGTGAACCCGGGGCAGTTCTACGCCCTTCCCCAGTCTCCCCAGCTCTTCAAGCAGCTCCTCATGATTTCGGGCTACGACCGGTATTTCCAGATCGTGAGATGCTTCCGGGACGAAGACCTTCGGGCCGACCGCCAGCCCGAATTCACCCAGATCGATGTGGAGATGTCCTTCATCGACCGGGAAGATATCTATGCCACGATGGAAGGCCTGATGAAGGCGGTCTTCAAGAATACCCTGGGTATAGACCTGTCGCTTCCGTTCCCCCGGATCACCTACGATGAAGCCATGGCCAGGTACGGGGTGGATAATCCGGACGTTAGGTTCGGCCTGGAGATGACCGACATCTCCGATATCCTGAAGGAGACCGAATTCAAAGCCTTCGCCGATGTCCTCCAGCGGGGAGGGATCATCAAAGCAATCCAGGCAGACAGGGATCTTTCGCGCAAGGATCTGGACGGCCTCCATGAGTTTGCCCGCGGCCTGGGAGCCGAGGGGTTGAACTGGGTAAAGGTGGGTCCGGAAGGATGGCCCAAGGTGAGCGGGCCCCTGGCAAAATTCCTCTCCCAAGAGGAGAAGGCGGGCCTGGGCAAGCGCATGAACCCCGCACCGGGGAATATCCTCTTGTTCATGGGGGACTCCGCCAAAGTGGTCAACGATGTGCTGGGAAGGGTGAGGCTGCAGCTGGGGAGGCAGCTGAACCTCATTCCCTCCGGTGTTTTTAAATTCGTCTGGGTCACCGATTTCCCCCTCCTGGAGTATGATCAGGCTGAAAAAAAGTGGAGCGCCAAGCACCACCCCTTCACCTCGCCCCTGGATGACGACCTGCCCCTCCTGTCTACGGACCCCGGGAGAGCCCGGGCCAAAGCCTATGACCTGGTCCTCAATGGGTCGGAAATAGGCGGGGGAAGCCTGCGAATCTACCGGCGGGAGGTCCAATCCCGGCTCTTCCAGACCCTGGGAATCGGGCCGGAGGAAGCAAAGGAGAAATTCGGCTTTCTCCTGGAGGCGCTGGAATTCGGAGCCCCACCCCACGGGGGAATCGCCTTCGGCTTTGACCGCCTGGTCATGATTCTATGCGGAGCGGAAAGCATCCGCGATGTGATCGCCTTCCCCAAAACGCAGAAGGCCACGGACCTCATGACCGAAGCACCTTCCTCAGCGGACAGCCGCCAGCTGGCCGAGCTTTCCCTCAGGATGATGGTTCCCAAGTAGGGAGGGTAAACCCCCCCGTGAAAATGCAATCCCTAAAGGATTTTTGATATTCATCCGCCGCTTTTGTCCGGTAATATCCTTGGGAATTAGATTCCCCTTTTTCTCCGCCCTGAGAAAATAGGCATAATTTTAAAATTTATAATAATATCTAAAAGTTGAATAATTTTCTATCTTCAGTCCGATCTTTAATCAGAAGATCCGAAGGAGATCATTCGAAGGCTTTTTTTTTATCCAGAATTCGCTTGACATAAGGTACCCGGTTTTGGTAATCCTCATTAATGAATGAACATTCGTTCGCTTTAATCCGTTAACCCGCTTTCTCACCTTTCAGGGGCCATGGAAGTTCAAGCTCGAGTCAAGGACCAAAGCTTAATCAGCGGGAAGCGCAGTCAGATTCTCGAAGGAGCCATCCAGGTCTTCAAGAAGAAGGGCTACCACAAAGCCACGGTTCGGGAGATCGCCAGGGAGGCGGGGATCGGGCTGGGGAGCATCTACGACTACGTCAACTCCAAGGACGACATCCTCTATCTTTTCTTTGAAAATTATTCCACTACTTTTTTCGAAAAGGTGAGATCCCGGGCTTCCATGGTTGCCGACCCGCTGCGCCGGCTGGAGATCACCTACCGGGCTTTCCTGGAAGTGGCCATGGAACTGGAAGACCAGGTGATGCTTTCCTACACCCAGGCCCGCTACGTCCAGAAGGATTACCTCAAGATCATTTTGAAAAAGGAATCCGAGATCGTCGAGCATTTTGAGAAGATCATCGGCGAACTGGGCAAAGGCCCCTTCGACCCCTTCCTGGAAGCCAATTTCCTGGTCTACAGCGGCGTCTTCGGGGTCCTGCGCCGGTGGATCTTGAAGCCCCGCTACAGCCGGGAAGAGATCATCGATTATCTGGTCCAGAGCCAGGTCCAGGAAGTGATCCGGAGGATTCAAGGAAGATCAGTTCGGAGTTCGGAGTAAAAGACTAAAGAAATAAAGAAATAATGGGACACAGATGAACACAGATAAACACAGATAAACACAGATAAACACAGATTCTACTCACAGCTCACATTTTACGGCTTTTCATGGGACGCGGATAAACGCGGATTCACACGGACGTAAGGATTTAGATAACGAATATCGAATAGCGTATAACGAATAACGAATAACGTATAACGTAGACGTATAAGGCACTCCAAACTTTAGACACCTTCGACATTCTTTTTTTGGGGGATTCCCATGTTCGACCCGAAAAAAATCGAGGAGAGCGGAAAACACGCCCAGGCTTGGAATGAGAAGGTTGAAAAGAGCCTGGCCAAAAATCCAGAGCGGAAAAAGGTCTTCCAGACGACCTCGGGCATTCCCGTCCAGAGGGTTTTTACCGCCCAGGATGTGGCCGGCCTGGATTACCCCCGGGACCTCGGCTTTCCCGGGGAGTTCCCCTACACCCGGGGCGTCCAGCCCACCATGTACCGGGGACGGTTCTGGACCATGCGTCAGTATGCCGGCTTCGGCACGGCCGAGGATACCAACCGGCGCTACCGCTATCTGCTGGAGCACGGGCAGACCGGGCTTTCCGTGGCTTTCGACCTGCCCACCCAGATCGGCTACGATTCGGACCATTCCCTGGCCCAGGGAGAAGTGGGGAAAGTGGGCGTGGCCATCGATTCGGTAAAGGACATGGAGATTCTCTTCGACCAGATCCCCCTGGACAGGGTCTCCACCTCCATGACCATCAACGCCCCGGCGTCGATTCTCCTGGCCATGTACATTGCCGTGGGAGAAAAACAGGGGGTTCCCGCGGCCAAGCTCAACGGAACGATCCAGAACGACATCCTGAAAGAGTACTCTTCCCGGGGGACCTATATCTTCCCTCCCCAGCCCTCCATGCGCATCATCACCAACACCTTTGAATACTGTACCAAAGAAGTTCCCAACTGGAACACCATCAGCATCAGCGGATACCATATGCGGGAAGCCGGGTGCACGGCCGTGCAGGAAGTGGCTTTCACCCTAGCCAACGGGATCTCCTATGTGGAAGCGGCCATCAAGGCCGGACTGGACGTGGATGAATTCGGCCCGCGGCTCTCCTTTTTCTTCAATGCCCACCTGGATTTTCTGGAGGAGGTGGCCAAGTACCGGGCCGCCCGCCGTTTATGGGCCAAAATCATGAAGGAACGCTTCAAGGCGAAAAACCCGCGCTCCCTGATGCTTCGCTTCCACACCCAGACGGCCGGGTGCACCCTGACGGCCCAGCAGCCCTACAACAACATCGTCCGCGTGACCTGGCAGGCTCTAGCCGCGGTTCTGGGGGGAACCCAATCCCTGCACACCAACTCCATGGACGAAGCGCTGGCGCTGCCCACCGAGCAATCGGTCCAGGTCGCCCTGCGGACGCAGCAGCTGATCGCCCATGAATCCGGGTCGGCCGACACGGCAGATCCCCTGGGGGGTTCTTTCTACGTCGAGAAATTGACCGATGAGATCGAGAAGCGGGCCGGGGAATACATCGAGAAAATCGACCTCATGGGCGGGTCGGTGGCGGCCGTGGAAAGGGGATACATCCAGCAGGAGATCCAGGAGGCGGCCTACCGCTACCAGAAGGAGATTGAAACCGGAGATCGGGTGATCGTGGGAGTGAACCGGTTCCAGACCCAGGAACCCCCCCCCAAGGGGCTGCTCAAGGTGGACCCCAAGGTCCG
>LJUR01000238.1 GCA_001304105.1 Deltaproteobacteria bacterium SM23_61 | reverse complement strand
CCCAGAAAAGTTCGAATCGGTCATGGAGCACCTGGATGGGGTTTTTCGGAGGGAGGGTGGACCGGACCCTCTCGAGGTGAAGGCGGAACTGACCGAGGTGATGAGCCTGAATGTAGGGGTGATCAGACACGAGGAAGGACTCCGCCAAGCGACCCAAGCTGTGGATCGGATTCGAAAAGAGAAGATCCCCGTGCTTGGGGTCGGTCCTCTCCGGTCCTGCAGGAAACTGGGTAGCGCCTTAGAAGTTGAGAACCTGGCCATGCTCGCGCAGTTGGTCGCTTCCGCGGCCCTGATGAGGACGGAAACGCGGGGAGCCCATAGCCGAGAAGATTACCCCGGGCAGGATGAAAAATGGGTGAGGAATATCGTATTCCAATCGGCAAATGGCGAAACCAAGGTACACACGAGACCTGTGGCTGCGATCCCGGGGGCGTAACCCTACACGACTTCCGTGCAGAATTCCTGGCGCATTTAAACTAACCAATCTCGGCATGGCCCCAAGGGTGGGTTCTCCCTAAAATTCGTCCAGCACGCTCTGCACGAACGTCGCCCTACGATGGGCGTCTCCTTTGTTCTGCGAACGATAATACCATAAGATATTGATCTCCTTACCAAAATTTCCACCAGGGTTTAATGGCATTGGACCCCGATGGGCTGGATTTTGAGCTGCAACCAGGAGAGGGAGGGGACGGAGGCGTTGGGGGGGTTGGCGGGGTTGCCTCGACGGTATAGTAGATGGTCTCCTCCCCGAAGAGGACCCGGGTGGATATTTCCGAATAGGCGATGCGGAAATAACCGGATTCGCCCCAGCCCGTACCCCAAGAGTTCTTGACGGTGAATGCCTGGGTGGCATCGTCATAACCAACCAGGATGATGGCATGTCCACCTTCAAGCTGGCCAGAAGTGTACTTGTAGATGCCTGAACGATAGTACATGAAATCACCATAGACCATCATCGTGGTAACCAACGGACCGTAGGTGACCAATGCAGCCTTGATGCTTTCTACGTCCGGAGATACGGTCGACACATAACCCCAGGATGTGACCTTGTAGGCCGATTTGTCGGCGCAAGCTTTGGAACAGGAACCATTGGTGGCGGTGTACGGATAACAGGATTCCAGACCCGTACCACTGGCCTTGAGGAAGTCGCTTACCGCATCCATGTAGCCACCGTTGCAGCCCTCATTCCCCGTATCGCAACTCACCACGATCTGTTCGCTGAGGTCAAGGTCGGCGGTATTGTTGCCCTTGATCTTGTTCACGGATTCGAGTACCCCAACCGATGAAAATGCCCAGCAGGATCCACAGTTGCCCTGATCGCGAACCGGGGTTACCATTCCAGCGGTACGCCAGTCATAGGAGCCGGGTACCGCCTTGACGGCTTTGAACTTGGGCAAGGGAACCTTGGGCATCTTGCCGTACTTCTTCAATCCGAGGCGAAACTTCTTGCCATAGTCCTTGACCTTCCATCCTGCCTTCTCAGCCCGGGGAGCTACGGTTTTGAAATCAGCAAAAGCAATTCCAGACCCAAAAAGAAAAGCGATGAGCAAAACGAAAATCCTGGTCATGTTCCCTCCTTTAATCGATGAGAACTCGCTTCGGGATGAGTCAAATTATTGTATAACAACAGGAGAAGGAAATGATTTTTTTCTTCGTTGAATTCGCCCCCTGTTAAAATGCCAAAAATTCACCTCCTACTCCGCAGCCAGGGGTTTCATTGCCGATCGTTAATTACGGGTAGAAGAAAGATCCCCGGGTTCAAGATATGGAACCCATATCGCAACCCGTATGGATGCGCTGGAAATGATAGACAGATAGCCGTAATCGATATCGCTAACACTGTGGGTAAAGCCCGCGGCTCACTCCGTCGCCTCGATCCGCTTGCTGTGTAAATCCCTCTTCTCAAGGATCCTCTTCAGGTTCTCCCCCTCTTCCTTCATATGCTGTCGGACGGATGAGAGAGCAATCTCAACTTTGCGCTTGGCAAGGGCCTTGGCTATCCGGCCGATCCGGAGGTGGACCTCGGCCCTGAAGATACAACCGTCTCCTTTGGGTTCTACATTGAAACGGTTTCTGGGAAAGAAGATCTTGAGGATTCGAGAAACGGGAGTATACACGATCTCCCTGTTTGGTACCACCTTGGAAACGCAGAACTTCGCCTTATGCAATTTGCCATGCAGGTACTCTTCAGCATATGCAACGGAACCCACCTCGAAGGGATTTCCTTTTATCCAGCGAAACACCAGGTGATCATTGGGATGCCACCTACGATAGCTTGCATCATCAATCATCTGGAGGAAGAAATCGAAGACCTTGTCTGGCGTTACCCCAATTTCCACTGAATCTGTCAGAACGATATCCTCCAGTAGTTTCATATTTCCCTCCTACCCAACCATAACGATACAGCCTGTACAACCCAGCTTACCATTTTTCGTTCACTCCTAAGAAGCTTTTTATAGGGTTGGGGTGTTGTCTTTGAAATCCCATTCGGGGATGGTTGAAATCCCTCGCCTTTAAGCGAAGAAAAGTTTATAAGCCTTGGTCAGCGATTTGCAAGAATTGTGTGCGCTGAAGAGAGGACGTTCTCTTTTCCGCTTATCGACTCGATGACAATCTTTACGACAGCGGTCTTTTTGATGTTCTGATCCCTCATGGGAGGAGGATGATAATTTGCAGGGACGAATTTTCGAACCATCCTTTCTAAGATTCGCCTCTTCTCGATAGACCCTTCCACGAACTCAGCTTTCCCAAAACAGATGACGCTTTTGTAAATCTGGCTAATCCCGCAGCCCCGTTCCCAAAGAACCTGGGGCCCGACATCATCTACCAGAAAGCACACCCGAGAGTCGGCCCGAAGGGCCTCGATCTTTCGGCCGGCTTGGGCGCTATGGAAGTAAATGCTGCCCTCAAGAAATAGGAAGTTCAGGGCGATGATATAGGGGCCATCCTCGGTCATGACAGCTAATCGGCCCACCGGCATGCGTTTCAGCAGAAGTTCCATCTCCTGTGGGGTATTCATTGTCCGTTCCGTACGTCTCGGTTCCGTTCTCATACGCCTCCTCCAGGTCGATCCAACAATGCGCTTATGGATCCGCCGAATCTTCCTTTGCCGCTCAGCAGTCGTTGTCCGTTACTTTAAGATTTCAGGATTATGCAGGCCCCCTCTTTGCTGCCCAATACACCGCTACCGCCAGCAGCGTCACCGTTGCAGTCAGCCCGAAGGTAGCCCCGAAGCCATAGGCTTCCGCCACCATCCCCTGCACGACCGACCCGATGCCGATGCCCACGTCCAACCCGATGCCGAAAGTGCTCATTGCGCCACCCCGCTCAGCCGGCCCCACCAAATCAATCATGAGGGCCATCAGCGCGGGCATGGCCGCACCGAGGCCCACGCCCAATATGGCCGCCGATAAGGCCAGCGACCACCATTGGCCGGAAAACGCCAGAAGCCCCAGACCGGCGCTAATGAATACCATCCCTGGCCCGGCCACCGCTATCCGGCCGACCCGGTCGGACAACCTGCCGGATACCGGACGGCTGAGCAGCATCACCAGGGCATAAATCGTAAAGAAGAAGCCCGGATTGGACACCCCTTGAGACCGGCCGTAAAGGGGCACAAAGGACAGAATGCTGCCGGTGGCAAAGGACATTCCCAGAACCAGGATCAGCGGCTTCAGCACCTTCACGCTGACGAACATATTCCAGGCCAATCGTCGGGAAGGCCCGGGCACATAGTCGTCCTTGAGCAGGAAACAGAGAACCAGTGAGGTTAGGGCCATGCCTGACGAGATGCCGAACAACCAGCGGAACCCCCATGCCTCCATGATGAATAGGCCGACGGCCGGTCCGAGAGCCTGCGATAGGGTCTGGGACATCCCGAAGTATCCCAGCGCCTCGCCCCGGCGAGAGATCGGGGCCTGATCGCTCACCAGCGTGGGAGCGCCGGTATTGAAGGTTCCGATGCCCAGGCCGTGCAGGGTGCGCAAGGCCAGCAATACGGGGATTGAGCCGGCGAAGGCATAGGCAGCAGAGGCTGTGGCAAAGGCGGCCGGGCCCACGAGCATCGTTTTCTTTCGGCCCAGCGTTTCCACTGCCCAGCCAGATGCGGGGCGCACCGCCAGCGCCGCTGCTGCCACGATGCCCATTAGCAATCCGACCTCGGTCTCCCGCCCGCCCATCTGTAAGACGTACAGGGGCATGGTGGCCAGCAACAGCTGGAAGGAGATCTGTTGGCCCAGGCTGGCCACACACACCAGAGCGAAATTACGAGTGAAGAGCCGTTCAGACATTCATGAGCCCTTTTGATTTTGACCGTTGGGCCGAGGAGACTGGTTTCGCCCAGGGTTACCGGGTGAGATTCGTTTTTTCCATTTGAACCTTACAATAATAATACAAAAAGGATCATCTCCAAATTAATTGATCGAATATTTCATGAAAACCCTGGAATTACTTGAAATTTAAAAAATAGCAGCTCTTTGGCCTTCAACGAATTTGGAGATGATCCCACAAAAATAACCCCGAATTGGAGCTGCAGACGGGGGGGAGGGATTAGGGATAAGAGAACGGCGCCGGACGTGGCGGGCCGAAAGGCCGTCCTGCTCGAATCGTCTGGAAAGGCTTCAGGTATTTGTCCCCTTCGCGGAAATTGTCGCCCGTATCGACGAATTTCACCGGCCCCTCGATGATCTGAAAAAGCGAAACATCGGCCGGCGCACCGACCTGCAACGTGCCAAGCTTGTCCACCTTGCCGATAACCTTTGCCGGATTGATGGTCGCCATCGCCACCACCTGCTCCAGGGGAAAGCCCATATTCCAGACCTTGCTCATCACCCAGGGCAGGAACGGCATGCCGGGGCTCTTGATACTATAGGCATGAAGGTCGCTGGATATGCAATCGGGGAGCAATCCCTGCTGAATCGCCGGTTCAGCCACCCGGTAATCAAAGCTGGCCATGCCGTGGGCGATTTCCATGATGACGCCGCGCTCCTTGGCCGCATAGGCCGCGGCGATTACCCTGCCGTTCTGTACCACGTTATTGCCCTGCCCGCTGTAAATATGGGCCACGATGTCCCCGGGCCGCAACAGATCCAGCAGCTCACCGAGCTCGCCCGGAACATCTCCGATGTGGACCATTACCCGTCCCTTGGTCCCGGATCGGTCGGCCGCAGCGATGGCCCGCTTGAGCGGTTCGAGGCCGTTGCCGCCGACGATGTTGGCCGACTGGCGAACCTTGACCCCGAGAAGGACGTCCCGAGTTGATATCCAGGCACTCGCCCAGCGGGAAGGCCTCGAGTCCGATCGAAGAAATGTTCACGAACCCGAAAATGCGGCTGCGCGCCCGGGAGAGGATATAATCCTTGAAGGATGAGAAGTTCTTGCCCCCGGTGTCGCCCGGACTCACATAGGTCGTAGAGCCCGTGGCGGGGGCGATTTCGTCCGCGGGCAGTCCGATGGCCGACCCATGGGGGAAGACATGGGCATGCAGGTCAACCAGGCCGGGAGTCACGAGTTTTCCCCGGGCGTCGATCATCTGAGCACTGCGGTCCGGAAGGATGTCCGGGGCGAGTCCGGCAATCAACGCGTCTTTAATCCCGATGTCGCCGCGGGTCCGTAAATTCTGGCTCGGGTCCAGAACCTCTCCGCCCTTGATGATGAGGTCAAATGTGTCGTCGGTTTCGATTTGATTCACCCCCACGATCAGCCCGTAAAAGGGGAGGGGACTCTATGGAAATTTCAAGTATTTTTGGATAAGATTAATTTCATTCTGCTAAACCCCCGGCTCTACCGGCGGTCCCGCCTACGGCGGGATTAACATTTCCGGGATGCTTGGGTTGTGGCCCTGGGCCTGGCACCAGAACGAAGGCCACCTTTAGGTGGCGCCCCTTTTAATCCGCTTTGAGCGGTTCACGGTTTTCATACCTCCACCTCTGGTGGAGGTCATGATTTTTTGTTTGCGGATACGCCGAAAATACAAAAATCGCCGGTTCCCTGTCAACCCAAAACTGGGGGTACCGAGGATCGTTCGTTCGTGGTATGAATAGAAATAAGGAGGTTTCTGATTCAGCATGGAAGAACGATGGAAGAACGGGGAAGGGCGGGATCGGAGGGAATGAAGCAACTGGAGGTTTTTGGGAGTCTGGTTCTCATCATGTTTTTGTCATCCTGTATGCATAAACAGGTGCCCTTTGATGAGGCAGAATGGCGGAAGCAGGTGGAGGGCCAGAGCGTGGAAAAGCTCTACGCGCCCCATTTCAAGGACGGGCGGTATTTCAACCCCTGGATGCCCAGGGGACATGGAGGGTTCTGGCGCTTCGTAAAATGGAAGTTTTCCCAAAAGGCGGAATATACGAAGGAAGAAAAAGAATATAAGCCAAAGTTCATCCCCGGAATGGAAAAGCGGATCCGGTCGATGCCCGCCGGCGATTTCATCGCCTGGATCGGTCACGGCACTTTTCTCCTGCGCCTTCAGGAAGAATACTGGCTCACGGACCCGATCTTCTCGGAAAGGGCGCTGTTTCCCAGGAGAGTGGCCGCGCCGGCCATGACCGGAAAGGGAATGAAAGATCTTACCCCGCGGGTAAACGTGCTGATTTCCCATAACCATTACGACCATCTCGATGTGGAGAGCATTCGTTCTCTGCCCCAGGATTCCCGGATTTATCTTCCTCTCGGCCTCAAGAATTACGTGGAGTCTTTTCATAGAGGTTGGGTCCAGGAACTCGACTGGTGGCAGGAAATCAATTTGGGGGAAGGGAAAAAGCTTATCTGCCTGCCCGCCCAGCACTGGTCGAGGCGCTTCGGGCAGGGACACAACGAAACCCTCTGGGCGAGCTTCCTTTTGATTACCCCCGGGGTGTCGATTTACTACGGAGCGGACAGCGGCTACTTTATCGGCTACAGAGAGTTCGGGAAAAAATTTCCGAATATCGATTACGCCCTCCTCGCCACGACGGCCTACCATCCCCGCTGGTTCATGCATTACGCCCATATGAACATTCCGGAAGTCCTCGACGCCTTCCGTGACCTGGGGGCCCGTTATTTCATCCCCGCCCAATGGGGCACCTTCCCCCTGGGGGATGAACCCCCCGGTTACCCGGCCCTGGACTTGAGGAGGACCATTCGGGAGAGAAACCTAGATCCCTCCCGCTTCCGAATCCTGGACATCGGGCAGATCGAACCCATCCGGAAAGCAAGCCATACTGTCAAAGGGTAGGACAGGTCCAGAGAAAGGAGGTTGTTCTGGCCGAAGGGGAAAAAAGAATTCGGAAAGCCGGGTTGCAAGACCGGGTCACGACCGCCAGGGAGGCGGCCTTATTCTTCAGGGACGGCATGGTCGTGGCCACGAGCGGGACGGGCGTATCCGGTTTTCCCCGGGAAGTCTTCCGGGCCCTGGCGGAGAGAATCCAGAACGGGGATCCCCTCCGGATCGATCTCCTCTCTTCCGGCCCCCTGGGTCCGGAGATCGAGGACGCTTTGGCGGAAGTCGGGGGCATCCGGAGGAGGATTGGGAGCGTGGGGTCGAAATTACTCCGGCAAGCCATCAACCGGGGAGAAGTGGGATTCATCGAGGGGAAAACCGGAAAGGTCTGCCAGTACGCCCGGCGCGGATACTACGGGAAGATCGATGTGGCCGTAATCGAAGCGGCGGGGATCAATGAGGAGGGGCAGGTGATCCCCGGCACCTGTGTGTACGATGCCCCGGACTGGGTGCAATTGGCCTCCGCGGTGATCCTCGAGATCAATCTGCGTCGGCCCCCAGGAATGGAGGGCATGCACGACATCTATTATCCGAAGCCCGGCCGTTGTATCCCCCTGAATGATCCCCTGGAAAGAATTGGTTCCCCTTATATCCCCGTGGATTCGGCGAAGGTAAAATATATTGTCTTCTCGGACCGGGAAGACCGGGACATTCCGTCGTCTCCGCCCGGCGAGAACGCCCTGCGCATTGCGAAGAATATGGAGGCATTCCTGACACAAGAGCGGGGAAGACAAGGAGAGCTTCCCCCGCTGGAAGTGGGCTTCGGAGATGCCCTGAACGCATTCCTTTCTCTCCTGGCCCGCAGTGACTTCTCCTCCCTCATCTTTTACTTGGGGGTGGCCTCGGACCCACTCCTGGATTTGATCGATGCGGGGAAAGTCAAAGGAATCTGCTGCAGCGCCCTGCGCTTCTCCGGTTCAGCCCTTCACCGATTCTGTTCCCGCCTGGAGCATTACCGGCCCTATTTCATCTTCCGCCCAGCTTATCGGAGGGGTGGGGGGGTCCTATGATTTCGCCCGCAACAGTTCAGTCTCCCTGTTCGCCCTTCCTTCCACATTTCAGCAAGGAAAGATTTCCAGCATCGTTCCACGGGTGTCCCACGTGGACCATACCGAGCACGAGGTAGATGTCCTGATCACCGAGCACGGGACCGCGGACCTGCGGGCCCTGGAACCCTACGAGCGGGCCCGGCGGATTATCGAACAATGCGCCGATCCGAAATTCCGGGAGGGGCTGAAAACCTATGTGGAAAAGGCCAGGCTCCATCCGGGGCGGATTCCGTTTTTGCCGGGCGATGAAGGGGATGGGTGAAGAGAAGGGAAGACGCGGAAGATCCGGGTGGGGGTGATATAATGATCTCCAACCGGTACCAGAAATTCTGAAAGGGAAGGAAACCATGAAAAAAGGTCGCATCAAGGTGATGCAGGGAAACGAGGCCTGCGTGGAGGCGGCTCTCCTGGCGGGTTGCCGCTTCTTCGCCGGTTATCCCATCACCCCGGCCAGCGAGATCCTGGAAGGGATGGCCCGGCGGCTGCCCCTGGTGGACGGCTTTTGTCTGCAGGCGGAGGACGAGATCGCCGCTCTGGTGTCGGTGGTGGGAGCCTCCTGGGGCGGGGCCAAGGCGATGACCGCCACGAGCGGGCCGGGCTTCTGCCTCATGATGGAAGCGGTGGGCCTGGCCGCCAGCGTGGAGGCCCCGTGCGTCATCGTCAACGTGCAGCGGGGGGGGCCGGCTTCGGGCCAGTCCACCTCGACGGCCCAGGGGGACCTCTACCAGGCCCGCTACGGCTCCAACGGGGATTATTCCCTCATCACCCTCTGCCCTTCCACGGCCCAGGAGATGTTCGACCACACGATCCGGGCCTTCAACCTGGCCGAACGTTTCCGGATCCCGGTCATCATTCTTTCCGACGAGGTGGTCGCCCACATCCGGGAAAAGGTGTTCATCCCGGAACCGGACGGGCTGGAGATCGCGGAGCGGAAAAAACCCGCAGTCCCCATGGAAAAGTTCGTTCCCTTCCAGGCGGGAGAAGATGATGTCCCTCCCATGCCGGCCTTCAACACCGGTTACAAAATCCCGGTGATCTCCCAGGCCAAGAGTCTCAACGGGAACCGGGGAAACGCCAGGGAAGCCGAGGCCTTCATCCGGCGCATCTGCCGCAAGGTGGACGCCCGCATCGCCGAATTCGCCGATGTGCGCACCTACGGGGACGAGAAGGCGCAGACCGCCTTCGTTTCCTTCGGCTCCGTGTCCCGGGCTGCGCGGAGCGCCGTCGACATGGGCCGGGAAAGAGGTCTTCCTCTCCGGTCGGTGGAAGTGAAAACCATCTGGCCTTTTCCCGATGATCTGCTCGAGAAGAAACTGGAGGGGGCCAAGCGCATTGTGGTGGCGGAGATGAACCTCGGCATGCTCCGCAACGAGGTGCAAAGAGTCCTCCGTGACCCGGAAATCGAGATCGAGCTGTTCTCGAAAATCGGGGGCCTTTACCCCCTGCCGCAGGAGTTCCTGCGGTTTTTGGAGGAGAAACGATGAACCCGCTGGGCGAAAAATATTTGAGGAAGGATTTCCTTCCTTTCCTTTTCTGTCCGGGATGCGGCAACGGAATGATCACCCAGGCCTTCCTGCAGGCGGTGGATGACCTGGGAATTTTCGACGACCTGGCCCTGACCGCCGGAATCGGCTGCAGCGCCTGGATCGCCGTTTACATGCACGCCGACGTCCTCAAGGTTCTCCACGGCCGGGCCATTCCCGCGGCCATCGGCCTGAAGGCCACCAACCCTTCCCGCAAGGTCGTCACCTTCACCGGGGACGGGGACGGTCTGGCCATCGGGGGCCTCCACCTGCTCCACGCCGCCCGCCGGAACATCGACATGACCGTGATCCTGGTCAACAATCAGATCTATGCCATGACCGGGGGGCAGGTGGCTCCCAGCACGCAGGCGGGGTCCCGGACGCAGACCACCCCTTACGGGAGCGTGGAAAAACCGCTGGACGGATGCCGGGTCGCCACCGCGGCCGGGGCTACCCTGGTCAGCCGCTGGTCCACGGCCCACCCCAAGCAGCTCACCCGGGCCTTCAAGAAGGCCCTGAACCACAGGGGCTTCAGCTTTGTGGAGGTCCTCTCCCAGTGCCCGGTGCAGACCGGGAGGTACATCCTGGGTTCGGGCTCCCCCTCCTTCAACCTGCAATGGCTGAGGGACCATTGTGTGCCGGTCGAAGACCCTGCCAGGATGGGCGAGGTCGAGGCCCAGGGAAAGGTTCCCCTGGGGGATTTCCTGGAGATACAGAATCCGGAATTTATGGAGGAAGTCCAGCGGATGAACCGGGAGGCGAAAGAGGCGCGGGGCAAAGGAGGAGATCGTTGAAAGGCGCGGAACGAATCGAGATCGACCGCAGGTACTGCAAGGGCTGCATGCTCTGCCAGTATGTCTGCAAGTACGAAGTGTTCGAGGTGGGACAGGAAAGGAGCGCGCTGGACTACCTCATGCCCCGGGCGGCGAAACTGGAGAACTGCCGGGTCTGTCGGCTCTGCGAGTCCCACTGCCCGGACATGGCCCTGGTCGTGGTCGCCAAAAAGAAAGGGAAGGGAAAGGAATGAGGAAGGAGATCATCTTCGCCGGATTTGGCGGTCAGGGAATCATCCTCATGGGCGTGATCCTGGCCCAGATGATGGAGCATTACCCCGATCTGCAGGTGGCCCAGGCCCAGGCCTACGGCCCGGTTTCCCGGGGCGGCGCGTGCCGCACCGATGTGGTCATCTCCGACCAGGAGATCCATTTCCCCAAGAGCGCCCGCCCGGACTTCATGGTCTTCATGTCCGAGGAATCGGTGAAAAGGTACCTCCAGGAGGGAGACCCGGAGAAGACCCTGGTCATCTACGACAGCACCTTGATCCGGTCGATCCCCGACCCCTACCGGAAGACTTTCCCCGTCCCCGCGACCCGGGTGGCGGAGGAGGAGCTGAAAAACCGGATCGTGGCCAACATGTTCATGCTGGGGGCGGTCATCGAGATGGTCGCTCCGGGAAGTTTCGACGTTCTTCAGCAGGTGGTCAGGAAAAGCGTTCCCCCCAAGAGTGAAGCCCTCAACGTGAAAGCCCTGGAGGCAGGCCATGAATTCGCCCGGACCCACGGTCGCGGGTAGGAAATTCATCCCCCTATCGTAAGTCCGCTACGATGGCGAGGAACTCACCGCAAGTCGCAAGTCGCGAGAGCGCAAGGCGATAAAAGCATTTCTGCCCTCACCCCTTTCGATCTATACTATGGTTCTGCAAATTCTTTAATTTTTGTCGGGCGTATTGGGATGGGAAAGGCGTCCCTCAAATCCCCCCAACCCCCCTTTAGCAAAGGGGGGCGAAGGGGGGATTTCTGGGATTGCCTGGCTGTAAAAATCAGCCTTGGGGATCTGGGGTTTGGCCGGGCTATAGGACTATTTTCCCGTTTCTGTTTTTTTCACGGAATGATCTGTGTGTATCCGTGTTTATCCGTGTCCCAATAAAATTCTTTGGTTGCGGCGAAGCCGCGGTGTAGTTTTTATCCCCCTCGCGCCTTACGACTTGCGCCTTGCGGAGAAGACCTACCGCGTTGTCAGGAGGCTGGTCAGTTCGGAGATGTCCTTCACCTTTTCCAAATTCTCGATCTTCTCCAGGATTCTTTCGATCCGGGGGGCCTTGAAGACCGTTCCGGCCAGCAGGCAGAACTTGTCGTAAATATCGCTGGCCGTGCCCGGATTCTCCGGCTCCCCTTTGGCGTCGAGAATGTGGGAGATCAACTTCCTACCGTCTTTCAGGAAGATTTCCGCCCGGGCGCCGCGATGATCGGGAACCAGCTTGTCGAGCTCCGGGTCCGGATACACGTCGATCTTCTCCATAAGCGCCCGCACGTCTCGGTTGTTCAAAATTTGGGGCTTAAACTCAGCCAGGCCCACTCTCCCGCATAGGATGGCCACGGCGGCAGAGTAGGGGAGGCTCATCTTGCCCGAAATGGGGGTGGTGACGTCCTTACCGCCGATAAATTTAGCGGCCATGGTGTAGGTGTACACGTTCACTTTCTCGATATCCTCGAGGCGAAGGGGGATCCGGTTGCGGATGTCCAGAATCGCATCGACCGGGGCGTGGCTGTGCCGGCAGGAGGCGTGATATTTCACGTAGGTGGTCATGATTTCATATTTTTCTCCCAATCCCGCAACGACCCGCTCGGGGTTGGAGGCATCGGCACAGGCCTTGTAGAAACCAAACTTATCCTCGAGGATGTAGGCCGGGCCGGTGAATCCTTCTTTGGCCATGAAGGCGGCCAGGATTCCGTTCATGCCGGCCTTTCCGGCATGGAGGGTCTTGGTCATGCTCCCGTCGGCCATAAAGGCGAAGAGACCGGCCGCCTGGGAGCCGGCCAATCCCAGGGCCGAGACCATCTTGGATGGGTTCAACCGGAGAAGCCAGCCCGTTGCCGCAGCCGCGGCGAAGGTGCCGCAGGTCCCGGTCGTATGAAAGCCCCGGTTGAAATGAGAGGGATTGCCCCCGGCTCCCACCCGGCCGAAGACTTCGTAGCCGGCGACGATGGCCGGGATCACCTCTTTGCCCCCCTTCTTTTCCTTCTCCGCCAGAGCCAGGACCCCGGGAACGGTGGCCACTCCGGGATGGCCCTGGGCGTACCGGTTGCCGTCATCCAGCTCCAGGGCATGGGACATGATTCCGTTGGCCAACGCGGCCTCCAGAACTCCCACTTTTCCCTTTGCCGTGATAAGGGTAGATTCCTTCTTCGGGGAGAGCTTCTCGGCCACCTTCTTGGCGATGATCCCGTCCGCGGTCTTGGACCCGGCCAGCGCCGCCCCCAGCGTGTCCATCAAGCAATGCTTGGCCTTCTGAATAACCTCGGAGGGCAGAGATGAGTATTTTAATCCCGTGATGAAAGCAGCCAATTTACCGGTGAGACTGTTCATTTCCATTCGGCCCTCCTTCAAGATTCGGATTCGGCGAAAGACGCTCTCGTTTTTTTCGCCCGCTGCCAAGGGGACTGAAATTCAATCCCTTCGGTTCACGTCTATTGAATCACCCTTCCTTCCCCCTGTCAACCCGCAGAAAGGGCTTGCCCACTCGTAGTTTTTAGGAAAGAACCCATGACCGAGTAAAACCCGTAAAAGAGAGGGGCTAGCCCATGGAATTCAGGCTGAAGGAATTCGGATCATCATCCTAAGGCGGTTATTCTTTCATTGGGTCGGGCCTGTCCCGGGGAGATTCGCAAGGGGAGATGGTTTGGCCCGGTCTTGCCTCTGGAGTTATTTTCTCGCGGGCCTCTCTTTGCGGAGGATAGGCCGGAAGGGAATCAGAAGACGGTAATCCCGCCGAGCCTGATGATTCGAATTCCTTCAGCCTGAATCCCAACGAGTATAAAAAGTTGCGGATGGGCAAGGCGAAGGGGAAACCTGGAAGGCATCAAAATTCTTGACAAAGGAACAGGGCTCGGGTAATTGTTAAATATTAGATAAGCGAATCAGCATCGGAACCTCGGCCGGAGGTTCTATTTTTTTAAGGGATCCCCCAAAACTCGGAAAAGAGAACGGAGAAACCCCCCGCTCTCCCATTCCTTTTAAGGGTTCAACCATGGAAGAATTTCACCGCATTAGAAGGTTGCCACCCTACGTTTTTTCCATCGTCGATGACCTGAAGATGAAGGCCAGGCGGAAAGGGGATGACATCATCGAC
>LJUR01000237.1 GCA_001304105.1 Deltaproteobacteria bacterium SM23_61 | reverse complement strand
GGATTCGAAGCTGGTCCAGGTGAACCCCGGCCGGAAATGGGGAAGCATGGAGTCCATGGCCACCCCGAACCCCTTGACGTAGATCGGGTCCGGGCGGAACTTCTTGGCCAGGTCCGCCCGGGTGACGATGGCTGCCGCCGAGCCGTCGCTGTTCCCGCAACAGTCGTAGAGGCCCAGGGGCCAGGCGATGATGGGGGCTTTCAGCACGTCTTCGAGGGTGATCCGGTTGTGGAAATGGGCTTTGGGACAGAGGCTTCCGTTGTAGTGGTTCTTCACCGCGATCTTCCCGATCATCTCCTTGCCCTTTCCCGGGTCGATCTCATACTGGTGAAAGTAACGGGTGGCGATGAGCGAGAAAGAGCCGGGAGAGGTTCGCCGGGCTTCATAGACCGGATGCATGCCCCGCCCGGTTCCGAGGCCCGGGAACCCCGTGTCCTTCAGTTTCTCCACCCCCAGGGCCAGGACCACATCGTAAACCCCGCTGGCCACTGCCGTGACCGCCTCGATGAGGGCGATATGGCCCGTGGCGCACCAGTTCTCGTTCCGGATGATGGGGATCCCCCGCAGTTTCAGCGCGTCCGCAACCACGGTCCCCCCGACCCCGATCATGGGAGCGGTCACCGTCCCCATGTAACAGGCCTGGATATCCTCCGGACCGATCCCGGCATCCTGGTAGGCCTCGTAGGCCGCCTCGATGGCCAGGTCATTCAACCCCGTATCCCACCTCTCCCCGAATTGGGTGCAACCCATACCAATAATGGCAACGCGATCCTTTATGCTCTCCATGGCCATTTCCTCCTTATCTCACCGGCCGGCATTTCCAGAAGTAGTTCTGGAAGCCCGCCCCCTCGTAGATCCTGCGGAAAGTGAACTCCACGGGCATGCCCACCCGTACTTCCTTCGGCTGGCAATCGGTCATCATGCAGTAGATCCGGGCCTTGTCCACCTCCGACTCCACCACGCTCTGCACCACCACCGGGTCATCGCTCCGCCCGGCCAGGTTGTCCAGGGAGAAGGTGAAGACCTTGGCTTTATGGTCCGAAAGACGGACTTCATCGAAAGAGTCCTTGGCCCGGCAGGTATAACAGACCCTCTGGATGGGATAGGCCAGGGTTCCGCAGCTGCGGCATTTGCTCCCGTGGAACCGCAGGATGGAGCCCACATCCCTCCAATAGGCGGTGGCCGAAGGGAGAAGCCGGAAGGGTTCGCCCGGCTGGGTCTCCAGGATGCCCCGGTAGCTGAGGTATTTTTCATACGTGGCCAGGGGAAGCTTGGAATTCAGCCAGCCCTTGATCCCCCGGCGCTCCTTGATCTTCTTGATCTCCTCGGTCACCTTGAAGAGGAAGGCCTCTGCCCCGTTTCCATAAGCAGCCATTAAAATCGTATCTCCCGGCTTGGCCGCTTCCAGGGCGGAAACGAGAAGCATCAGCGGCTGTGCGGCACCGCAGTCGCCCACATTCCCCAGCAAGGGATCGACGATCTGGTTTTTGTCCAACCCCAGGGCTTGGACCATGCGCCGGTGCGTTCGGCCGTCGGGAGCCGGAATCGCGGCCAGGCTGACCCCTTTGCCATCGATCCCCTTCTTCTTCAGCAACCCCTTGAGGGCCTGTTCGGTCAGGGCGGAGTACCCCTCTCCCAGGACCCATCGGCCCTCCCAGGTGCGTACGAACTCATCCCCCGCATTCCTCCACACGTCCATCATCTCGTTGGAAACCGCGGTATGGCCTTCCAGAGTGGCAAGGACCCCGGAATTCCCCACCAGCAGGGCCGCAGCCCCGTCGCCGAAAGACTGCTCGTGGTCCGACTGGGGATACCCCAGACGGCAATCGGCGGCCGCAACCAGAAGACTCTGGGTCGAACCGTTCCCCACGGCGTCGAAGGCCGAACGCAGGGCCGCCGCCCCCGCCCGCAGGCCGTTGCCAAAGTCCGCCGTCCGGATCTCGCCGGGCAGGTCCACGGTGGCGGCAACCAGCGAGGAGATCTCCTTCTCCCGGTAAGGGGCCGTGGTGGAGGCGAAATAAAGCCCGCCCAGGTCTTTGCGGTCCTTCCCCTGGAGGCAGTCGAAGGCCGCCTCCACGGCCATGGTGGCGCTGTCTTCGTCATTGTTGGCCACGCTCCGCTCGCCCCCCATGGATCCCCTCCCCCATGCTTTGGCCATGAGGTCCCGGCTCAACCGGAAAAAAGGAACGTAGCCCCCGTAGGATGTAATCCCGATCATCGATCGATCCTCCCTTCTACGAGCAGGAAAAACTCACCATCCGCGCTCATTCGATTTCTTCTGGGTTCGTTTCTCTTGCTTTTTCTGCATATTCAGACGGGAAAAATAACCATGGCGTTTCCAAAATAATCTGGAGCTCCATCCCTTGTCAATGGATTTCTATCCTGCTAGCACCCGCTGGGAAGGAAAGGTAGCTGCTGTTCCCGTTATGGGAAGAGGTAACCATTCAGTCCCTGTCTTTCCCCGGAAAGCGCCCCAGGGTTGAAAACGAATTTTGGGGGCTTTTCCCCGTTTACAGGCGTCTGAATCCTGTGCTAAAGAGGAGAAAGGGATCGATGAGTGAATCATCTGGAAGGATGGCATCGGTTGGCCCTCTTTGACTTTTTTTTCGGTTCGGGATGGTACTGGACAGGATTCTTTGAATGATCGACCAAATCCTCGTGAAAGGGAGGTAGGGAGGATGTCTATTCAAAAGTGTCTGCTGCGGCAAGTGGACGAGGGACAGTCCGTGGAGTTGCAACGGATGTTTCAAGCCTGGAGAGCGAAGGCTTTCGATGATGTGCAGTTACTCCGCGCTTTGGCCCAAAGACCGGATCTGATGAAGGCCATCTTTGCCTTCATGAAATACCTATATGTGGATGCCAGCGTCGAACCCACCCTCATGGAAATGCTTCGAATCAAGAGCGCCTGGGCTGCCAAGTGCCGCCACTGAAGCACGGTCCGGTCTGCTTCGGGGAAGCAGAAGGGATTGACGGAAGAAAGGATTCAGAAGATGAGGGACTATGAGAATTCGGACCTGCCCGAACGCGAGAAGATGGCGCTCCGTTTCGCCGACATCATATTGAGTGACCCCCAAAAATTGGACGAAACCTTTTTTAACCGATTGAAGGAGCATTTCACCGAGGATCAGATCATCGACATGGGAATGGGGGTTGGATTTCTGCACGGGACGCAGCGATTCGTGGAATCCATGGGAATCGTTCCCGATATCTACGATGAAGGAGCCTTCTGCGAACTTCCCTTCCAATCGAGGCTTTAGGTACTGGAACCTCCTGACTCGCAGGGAAGAAAGGGGAACCTCTTTCGAAAGAACCTGGAAATCCTAGCCAAAGATATTTGAAATTTCCCCCTTGATCCCTCCCCCTTTGATGGTGGAGGGCGGGGTGGGGGCGAATCCGGAATACATCCCCCTCCCCTTAATCCCCTCCCGCGAGGGGAGGGGATATTTCTAAAGTCTGAGAAGAAAATTCTCAGATTGAAAGTGTAAGAATCTACTGGAGTTCAATCCATTCCTCCGCATAGGCCGCCCCGATTACTGCCGATGCCAGCAGATCCGGGCCCTGCTCACTGAAAAGTCAACTTTTTACAGACGATTACACTCCCTTGAACCTTTACAGAAAAGGCCGTAGCGGACGAAATGGCCGATGGCCGAGAGGCAGCGGGCGGGCTGGAAGAAGAGGGGAATGCCGGCCCTTTGCAGGCAGGAAAAGCCCGGGCGGGCCATATTGCCCACGGGCCAGCAGAAGATGAGCGGTTTGGGGAGGGCGCGCTGGATCTCGGCAATCCTTTCCGCGACCTTCAGCGTCCGGTCGGAAGTAGAGACGGTGAAGTTCAGGAGCAGAAGGTCGAAATTCTCATCCTCGGCAAAGGTCCGGAGATAGCGGGCGACGACCTCGGGGTCGTTCATGAACTGGGTGGTAATGTCCATGGGGTTGGCAATGGAAGCTACCGCCGGAACCACATCGCGAAGCTGATTCCGGGCCCGGTCAGACGGACCCGGAAGGGAGAGCCCGTGGTCCGAAGCCAGGTCGGCCAGCAGGGCCCCGCTGCCTCCTGAAGTGGAGAGAATGGCCAGGCGGTTTCCTTCCGGAGGCCGATAACAGGCAAAGAGATGGGCCACTTCAAATAGCTCATCTACATCAAAGACCCGGCTGATCCCTTTCTGGCGAAAGAGAGCTTCGTAAAGGGCATCCGCCCCGGACATGGCCCCGGTGTGGGAAGCGGCCGCCTGCTGTCCTTTCTCTGACCGCCCCACTTTTAGAGCTACAATCGGCTTCCCGGCCTTCAGCGCCCGGTCAGCCACCCGCCTGAACTTCAGGGGGGCTTTCAGGTCTTCCAGGAGGAGGGCGATGGATTTCGTCCTTTGATCGCCCAAGAAATATTCCACAAAATCTGATACCTCCAGGTCCAGCTCGTTTCCCGAGGAGATGAAGTAGCTGAGCCCGATGGCCCGGTCATAAGTTCGGGTGAGGACGCAGTTGCCCACGCCACCGCTCTGGGTGACGAGGCCGACGGCTCCAGGGATGAGAGAATCGATCTCCAGCCCGCTGGTGAAGGAAGTGGCCACATGATCGTGGGTGTTGACGATCCCGATACAGTTGGGGCCCACGACCCGGATCCCCGCACCCCGGACAAACCGACGCAGTTCTTCCTGGTCCCTCCTACCCTCTTCCCCCATCTCCGCATATCCCGCGCTGAAGAGAATAACAAAGGGGATTTTCTTTTCCCCGCAGTCCTTCATCGCCCCAAAGACCAGCTGCCGGGGAATTCCGATGAGGGCCAGGTCCACGGGTTCGGGGATTTCCATCAAGGATGGATAACAGGGAAGGCCGGCGATCTCCCGGTACTTGGGATTCACGGGAAAAATCTTCCCTGCGTATTTGTGACGGCGCAGGAATTGAATGGGCAGTCCGCCGATGCGGTTTGGATCATCCGAGGCGCCCACGATGGCGATGGAACGGGGGTTGAACAAGGGATCCAAGCTTTTTGCCTTTCCCACTTTTTTCCTTCCACCCTTCAATTGAATCCACCCGTAAATTCCCTCCCCCCCTTGCGGAAAAGGGGCGGCTTTGCACCCCGTAGCGTTCAGGACAAAACCCTGAGCCTCAAATATTTCATGGAGCGAAC
The DNA here is from genome assembly GCA_001304105.1 of Deltaproteobacteria bacterium SM23_61. Classification (GTDB taxonomy): domain Bacteria; phylum Desulfobacterota; class SM23-61; order SM23-61; family SM23-61; genus SM23-61. The sequence goes on along the minus strand of LJUR01000237.1, from coordinate 1,739 downwards.
GGATCGGTTTTCAATTTTAGATGATGTATTCCCCGCCCGCGGAAAGTCAAGACCAAAAAAATCCTGCCTCTCCGGAAAAACCCAAAGGTGCCTTTCCAGGAGTTTTAAGAAGGGACGAATTGGGGAAGATCCTCTGGAGATCCGGAAATGATAGGCGGTATTTATCTCTCGAAGTGAGAGCGGATCTGGGCGGCCGCTTTTTCCTTGCTAAGCTCCCCGCGGACGACTCTTTCGGTCAGCTCAGCCACCCAGTTTTTCATGGAAGAATACCCGACCGGGGGCTGTAAACCTTTTTTGTCCAATCGGGCAGCTTCCTGGCCGGACAGGTCGCCCTTGACATAAAGGTCATAGAGTCTCTTCTGATAGGCCTGGTGCGCACCGTAGAGGCCGCTCGACAAATAATCATAAATATACTTAGATAACTGTTCCCTCTCTCGGGTCTTCTCTTCGAGGTGGTAAGGCCCCCTCAAAACCGCTGTCCGCCAATTCTCCTTTGGCGATCCCGATGATGTCCCCCCGGGCGTTGAAGATCGGACCTCCCATGGTGGCGGGAGGAAGGTCCAAGCTCATCTGCAGGTATTGAACCCCCAGGAACGGTTTATGGCAGTCAACGATCTTCCCCTTCACCAAGACCAGGTCAGGCCTCCACCTGTCCCTGCCTGGAATTCCCACGGCCACTGCTTCTTCTCCATCCTGGCAAAAATCCGAATTGGCAAAGGGCATCCGGTCATGGCTAAAACCTTCAATCTGGATGAAAGCCACATCCAGGGGCGCAGGAAGCTTTTTTGAAACTACTCCTTTCCTAACCACCCCGTTGGCCAGATGAACTTCGGCTTCCTTGCTCTCCCCCAGAAATTGGGCGCACGTGGCCACGAACCCCGGATGAGGAAGGAGGAATCCCGTCCCGCATCCCTGGGGGCTTTTAACCAGGGCCATGATATTTCTGGCCTGGGGCAGGAGATCTTTGAGGGGATAGGGTTTATAACTCTTCCCCGGTGTCGCCTTTCTGCCGGCTTCCGAAACCGGAGAGGAAAGGGAGGCTTCCATTTGCTCCAGAGCAGGCATTCTTTGAGGTGTCCAGGGAATGGCCTTCGGGGATTTCGTGGAGAAGAAGAAAAGAATCGAAGCGGCGCACACAAACAGAGACGCGGCGATGATGAACTTCTTTTCGAGGATGACCTTACCCCGGGAAAAGGATCGGAATTTCTCTTTCAGGGCCGCTTTGGCCGCAGCTCTGTGGAGGAGCTTCTTTTTGCGCTTCTTCGCCCAGGCGTTTATCTTTGAACCGCCCCTTCTTCCCTTTGTCCGGCCGAATGGGGTCAGGCTTTTTGGGTTTTGATGGTGTTTTCGGTACCACGCAATCCAACCTGTGAAAATGGAGTCAAAGGGTGCCCTGAGGGGAACATCCTTTCTTTTTATCGGCAAATAAATTGGAAAGTTAAACCGAAGCCCTCTTTAACCAGGATTCACCGCCAAATCCCTTTTGACTGCGTCCTATTCCTGTGTTATTTATACGGAAAACAGCCATCAGCCGTCAGCGGTCGGCAGTGAGTTTAAAATAGAAAGAGAGATTTAAAAGTCTTGCTGACAGCTGAACGCTGAAAGCTTATAGCTTTCTTTATTTTTATGCGCGTCCTTCTCATTTCCCCCAACATCGAAATGCTGCCTGATCCTGTCGCTCCCCTGGGTCTGGCTTTTCTCTCCTCGGCCCTGAAATCAGCCGGGCACGAAGTCCGGTG
>LJUR01000236.1 GCA_001304105.1 Deltaproteobacteria bacterium SM23_61 | reverse complement strand
TACCGCTGCGGGATAAAATTTGTGGATATCTCTGCGGAAGACATGAACAAACTGAGCAGCTTTTTAAAAAACCTTTCCCCTCTCTCCCATTAGCCTCTTAAGCGTCAAGTTGTTGGCAAGATGGCATCAAAACTTCCCCGAGAAAGGGCCCATTCCAAACTCGAAGGACGAAATCCGAAATTCGAAACAAATCCAAAGGTTCCGAATTCAAATGTTTTTTCCTGGTTTTCTATTTTTGAACATTTGAATTTCGAGCTCGGTTCGTCCCGCGCTTCGCGGGATTCCATATTCGGATTTCGGATTTTTCAATGCCTCGGACCTGGTGGCTTCCGGCTTTGCCGGGTCAGGTTTGTCAGACCTAAACTTCTAAGCCTCTCCTCGCAGGAAATATTCAGTCCTTCCATTTCAGGGGGTTGAAGTCCGTTTCTCGGTCGTAATGGTCTTCCCGCTCGACTCGCTTCAAATAATTCACCGCCCCGTAGGTCAGCGGCGTAACCAGGGCCTCGTAGGCCGATTTGGTCAGCCACTGGGTGACGACCAGCTTTCCCAGGGCCCCGGAGGGAATCATCGCGGCGAAGGCCAGAAAGATGAAAACCGCGGAATCGGCGAACTGGCCGACGATCGTGGACCCGATGGTTCGCAGCCATAGATGGCGCCCTTCCGTGGCGATCTTCATCTTGGCCAACACGTAGGAATTAAGAAATTCCCCCATCAGGTAAGCGATGAAAGAGGCGACCAGGATCCGGGGGGTGAACCCGAATAGGGCCCGGTAGGCCTGCTGAGAGCTCTGCGGGGAGTCCAAAGGGCCCAGTTTCCAGAAGGGAGCCGGGGGCAGCTCGATGGAGAGCCAGATGACGATGACCGCCAAGAGGTTGCAGCCGAACCCGATCCAGATGACCCGCCGGGCCCGGGCATAGCCGTAAACCTCGGTGAGGATATCCCCGAAGATGTAGGAAACGGGAAAGATGAGAATCGCAGCAGGCAGAATCAGCGGCCCGATGGAAACCAGTTTAACCGCGATGATGTTGGCGATGATCAGGCTGGTGACAAAGACCGCGGCGATGAGGGGAAGCCAGCGCTGGGTCGCCATGGTCGTCCAGGACCACATTGGTCACGTGCTCGTGGAAGGCGCCCTGGTTGCGGAAGGACCACAGATAGAGCTTGAGGGACTTGGATTCCAGGATCTTTCGGTCGGGGATGTATTGAATGGTCAACCGGGCAAAATCCGGCTGCCCCGTTGCCGGGCAGACGCAGGTGAATTCCTCCGTCCGCAGGGTCACAACGTAATCCCGCCGGGGATGATGATTGGGAAAGGTCTCCAGCTTTTTCCCCGGCTTGGCTCCCCGACCCAGCAGGGTCAGTCCTTCCAGGTCGGATTTCAACGTGATCTTCGGCATCTGTTCACCGTCTTAGACCATCTTAGATTTACTTCTTTGCCTTCTGCACTGAAGATGATTATACCTGAATATCCGTCGTGATCCAAGAATTCCTGCATGACCATCGGGCCCGGAAAGAATCGCCCGCCTTCCGACCCAAGGAACCCCTTCAGGGAGTTTTTACCAAGCCATTTTCCCTGGGGAATCGGTTTTCTCCCCGAATCCCGGACAGGCACCTTGTTTTGATTTCTGACTGGGATATCTCTTTTTATGGTCAAAAAAATATCCCTATGAATTTATTTTTTCGCCCCCCCATGCCTCTTCTCCGGTTTACCAAAAAATTTAGGGGCATCCCCCCAAACAAATTGAAATTACTGTTCATTTTTCCCCCTGCAACACCTTGATTCCATTTTCTTTTCTTCATTCTGTTTCCGCGAGAGGGCAATCCATCCAGCCGATCCCTCCGGTTAAAAAATGGAATGATTTTTGCAATTTTACACGTTTCAACATGCTTGCCCTTATCCCCAGGGCTTGTCGAATCAACTGGGGACCTGGCCCCTTTTTTTGAGGATTGCCGGAAAAATGGAAAAAAACATAACCGCAGAAGAAGAAAAAGAGAATCAGCAAATGGATGGATTTCAATCAGTTCCCAAAAGTGGTAAGATCCTTCAAAGACTTCTGGCTGGCGGAGGGAAACCTGTGTCCCCGGTGAGAAAACGATGAAACCGTCCATTAAGATTCTGCTGGTGGAAGACAACCCGTACGATGCGGAATTGTTACGGGAGATGCTCCTGGGAGTCTCCAGCGTGCAGTTCGAGTGGGTCCATGTTCCCCTCCTGGGGGAAGCCCTGAAACGCCTCCGGGAAGAAAAATTTGATGCCATCCTCTTGGACCTCTCCCTGCCCGACAGCCATGGGCAGGAGACCCTGGCCAAGGCCTATGCCCAGGCCCACGACATTCCTATCGTGGTCCTGACCGGACACAGCGACGAAAACCTGGCCATCCGCACCGTCCATCAGGGAGCGCAGGATTACCTGGTCAAGGGGCAGGTGGACGGTCCGACCCTGATCCGCGCCGTTCGTTACGCCATCGAACGGCACCGGCTGCTCACCGAACTGGACCGCGGTCGCCAGCAGCAGCTGAAGATCAAGGACCAGTTTCTTTCCCATGTTTCCCACGAGCTCCGCTCTCCCCTTGCGGTCATCCATCAGTTTGTGACCATCCTCCTGGATCGCCTGGGCGGAGACCTGTCTTCCGAACAGACGGAGTACCTGGAGATCATCCTCAGGAATGTGAACCAGTTGCGCAAAATGATCGAGGACCTCCTGGAGGTGACCCGGGCGGAAACGGGGAAACTCGCCCTTTATCCCCAGCTGACCCCCATGGATGAGCTGGTGGACGAGGTCCTCTCGGCCCTGCGCATCGCCGCGGCCGCAAAGGGGATCGCCCTGTCGGAAGAGATCTCCGGCGACCTTCCCCTGGCTTATGCCGATCCCAACCGTGTCCGCCAAATCCTCATGAACCTCATCGACAACGCGATTCAATTCACCCCCGAAGACGGGAAGATTACGGTCCGGGCCGAGGTATTCCAGGAGGATCCCTTTTTTATCCGCCTGGCCGTCTCGGACACGGGATGCGGAATCAGCGACGAGGAGCGGCAGAGAATTTTCGACTCCATGTATCAGGCGAAAGAATCCAACGCCCCGGGGCGCAAAGGCCTGGGCCTCGGCCTTTTCATCTGCAAAGAGCTGGTCTCCCGCCACGGGGGACGGATCTGGGTCGAGAGCGAGTCCGGAAAGGGAAGCACTTTCTACTTCACCCTGCCCATCTTCTCCCTGACCCAGCAGCTGGCCCACCTTCTGTATCCCAAGAACCTGGAACTGGGGTCGGTGGGCCTGATCAGCGTGGAGATCGCCTCCCCCGCCCGGCGGGAGTTGAACAAATCGGACGAGGGCATTCTCTGGGAAGTGGGCAACATCTTAAGGCACTGCACCCTCATCGACAAAGATTTCCTCCTGCCCCGGATGGCGCCCACCAAATGGAAAGAATTTTTCTTCATCATCGCCTTTGCCCAGCAGAAAGGAACCGAAGTTCTCCAACAGCGCATCCAGGAGCAGTTCAGGCGTTTTGAAAAGCTTCAGGAGGCAGGCCTGGAGGCAAACGTCTCCTGCCAGATCTTTGCCATCCCGGGCGCCGGGAAGGGTCTTCCGGCGGACGCATTCGTGAAAGAGCTCACCCGGAGTATCAAAGAACGGATCCGGAGAGCTTTTCAGGAAGAGGAATTCAGATGACCGCCAAAAAGATTCTTCTGGTGGACGACGATAAAGAACTGCTCTACGGGATGAAAATCTGGCTGAGAGCCAAAGGTTTCCAGGTCTGTCATGCTACGGACGCCGCGTCGGCCATCGCCACAGCCAAATCCCAAAGGCCGGATCTCATCGTCCTGGATATGGGACTCCCGGGCGCAGACGGGTATATGGCCATGGGCCGTCTGCGGACCCTGATGCCCCTGACCCGCACTCCCATCATCATGATAAGCGCCCGGGATCTCGGAAGAAAAGCCCTGGAAGCAGGGGCGGAGGCTTTTTTCCAGAAGCCCTTCGACAACCGTCAACTTCTGGCCGCAATCCAGAAGGCCCTGGCTCCCCAAACGGCCCTCCCAACCCAGGAGGGGAAGGCCCCTAAGAAAACTCCCGCGGAGGCCCGTAAAAAAAAGATCCTGCTCATCGGAGAAGATCAGGAACTGCTTCACGGACTGGGGATCCGGCTGCGTTCTTACGGATTCGACGTCCATCTGGCCTCCAAAGCTCCCCTCGGGGTTCAGGTCGCCCAAAAAACCCGGCCCGACCTAGTCATCCTCGACGTGGGTCGGCCCGGCAGCGATGGGTACCGGAACCTGGCCCGGCTGCGGTCGCACATGCCCCTGGCTCATGTTCCGATGATCATCATCACTGCCGCCGGTATTTCCACGCCCCAGGAACGGGCGTTGAAATCCGAGGTGGAAGCCTTCTTCCAGAAGCCCATCGACAACCAGCAGCTCCTGGCCGCCATCCAGAGCGCTCTGGGGGAAGTGAGCGTTCCCGTCACCGGTTCTTCCCCGGGTCCTCATCCAGCAAATCGATGATTTTGAAGCCGGCGTTTCCGGGCAGGATCAACCAGACCCGTAGGGGGTAGGGGGAACGATTCCTTTTCAGGAACCCACGAAGAAGCAGCAGGAAGCGTTCCTTTTCCAGTGAACCGTGTTTGGTTGCCAGAAACGGCAGGGCGATCGTTCGGAGACATCTTCGCTCCGCCTCCCGGAAGATCCCTTCTAAGGCCTTCTCCACCCATTCCTCTCTCCAGGAAGGCTCCTGATCAAAATCATAAACCACCGCCCGGAAACGAAGGGGGGAGTCCTCGGAAACTCCGACGCTTCCGGGTTCTTCCGGTTGGGCCTCCAAGGCTTCCGTCAGGATCGCCACCGGGTGGTCATCGGATTCGATCCTGTCCCAGCCGGTGCTCAGGACCAAGTAGGTGTCCTCCTCCAAGACGACCGCCTCCACCGGGAAGGGTGGCTGGTCTTCGGGCGCGGCAAAGATTCGGACCGTACCGATGGCGATTTCAGAACGACGGCCGCCTTGAATCAGTTTGAGCTTGGGTCGAGGGCCTTCCTTCTTTTTCATTGCTCAATTATAAAAGCCTCTGCGCCCTCCGAGGACGAAAAAAATTAACCGCAGAGTACGCAGAGGTCGCCGAGCCTTTTCTGGGTAAAGAAAAAAACGCAAACTGTCTTATGAATATGGACTCATCTTTGCCTTTCGTTCCCAGGGGATTGAAAACCAGCGGATGAACAAAGAGTAGGCAGAGCGCGCGGAGGAAGAAAGCAGGGGGCCCGAAGAGCAAGCAGAGACCGCTGAGCCCCTTTCCTGAAAGATCCTTGATAGTTTCCTCCTTCTGGGGAGCGTCGGAAATTGGGCTTTTTTTCCCCCTGCGAACTCTATGACCTCTGTGGTTAAGTCTTTTCCCCGCGCTCCCCGCTCCAGGCTCCATGCGTCTTTTCCTTCACAAAGAAGAAGAAAAAGGAATCCCCAGCTTGGCCAGGATACTTTCCGCGGCTAATATTCCCCGGTACTGCGCTTCCTCAAAGATGGAAAACCCGCTTAAATCGGAATGGGCAAAATAGATATTGCCCTCCGGCCAGGCTGCCCGTTTTCTGGCCTCTCCCCACATGAATCCCACCCTCGGCTGGACCATGGCATGGCCCCAGCGGAAGATGTCCAGGCGGGTAATCAACTCCCGGATTTCAGGATGGGGTCTGGAGAGATCGCGGAGGATGAAATCCACCCAATCGGCCCAGGAAGTCTGCAGGAGGCGGGCTCTCTCCTCTGCCGGGGCCCCCCCTGCCATGGCGTGATAATAGGTCAGGACGGTTTTCGAAAGGTGGGTAGCAAGACTCTGGTGGGTGGCCACTACGTATCCAAGGGATGGGCTGCCATAGATGACGTTGTCCCAGGCCAAGGCCGCCGCCCCGGATTTGGTACTCGGAAAAGCATTCAGGCTCAAATTCGCCACCATCCAGGGGCTGTACTGGAACCCTTTTAGAAAAGAGGAATCGGCCCGGCTCTTTCCTCCGGTCAGGTAGGGAGCGAAGATCCGGGGAAAGCAGCAAATGACCTGCCTGGCTCGAATCCGGAGGGAGGTGTTTTCCATGGGGCTATATACATCAGCCAGCACTTCCTTTCCCGCATCTGTCAGGCGATAGACCAGAGAATGGGTCTTGACTTTGGCCTTGAGCTTAGCCTCCAGCTTCTTTACGATCCAGCCGTTTCCCTCGGGCCAGGTCAGAACAGCGGATTCCTCGGAATCCCCTCCCCCATCCCGGCTGCAGAAGTAATGGAGCCCGGCCCAGGCCGAAACCTCTCCATAATGGCACCCGTAATCGTCGCGGCAGGCATAATTGGCGTACCAGTGGAGAGGAGCCGAATCCAGGCCCTGCCGGTGGAGAAACTCGCGCCAGGAAACCCGATCGAGGGCCAGCAGGTCGGAATCCCGGGAGCTCATCTCCATGGGAATGGCAAAGGCTTTGCGGCCGTCTTTTCCCCGCCGTCTTTTGAAACCCAAAACGATTTTTTTAAACTTTTGAAACTGGCCGTAGTCCTCCCGGGTCGCTCCCAGGACCGGCAGGAGCCCTTCCTGCCATTTGCCGTGAATGTAGAGCCGCTCCTGGGGAGAAAAGCAGAGGTATTTTTCTTTGTAAACGGGGTGCCCCGATGCCGTGCGCCCTTCAATGATTCCCAGCTCTTCAAAGAGCTCCTTTACCGCCCGGGACTCATCGGTGGGAAGCGGCACATAGTGAGCCCCCCAGGGATAGGGAGTAATGGAATTGGCCCCGGAGCGGGATACCCCTCCCACCTCGGGCTCGAGGTCCAGAATCTCCACCTCGGGCTCGAGGTCCAGAATCTCAAAGTCCTGGAACCCGGCCTTACTCAGTTTCCACCCGGCAGAAAGCCCGGATATTCCGCTCCCGACAATTACCACCGAGACCTTTCGCTCACGGGCAGGTTTGGGAAAGTCATTCTTTAGAAGCATGTGCCCCAGACCAAAGGAGGGTCCGACGATCGACCCGGTGAAAGGGAGCCCCTTTTGACCCCTTCCCCGGCTCCCGGGGATGAGAGATAGGGCGAATCCAGAAAGAAGTCCAGCCGACGAAAGAAGGAAACTGCGACGGTTCACGAATCGGTCACCCTGTGCCATTCGGCCTCGTAGTATTGCACCAGAACCTGATTGTTCAGGCGGTTTACCTCGGCTTCCACCGGGGCCATATCCTTGGGGAAATGAAAAAGGCTGGGGGCCGTCTCGGGAGTCAGAAATTTCAGGTTGGGGGGATACCGATCGGGCCTCCGGTAGGGTTGTTTCGAGGCGATCACGAACCCCCATTCACCGAAGGACGGAACGTACGCGTGGTAGGGGGTCGTTCGGAAACCCACACTCTCCATGGTTTTTACCACGCACCAGAACGAGCGGCGGGCAAAGAGGGGCGAGGTGGCCTGGACCACCGCCAGCCCCCCATCCGAAAGGCACCGGCGAAGGAGACGGTAAAATGCCGTGGTATAGAGCTTCCCCAGGGAGTAATTACTGGGGTCGGGAAAATCGGCCACCACAAAATCATAAAACTCCCGGTTTTCCTCCAGCCACAGAAAGGCATCGGCATTGACGATCTTCACCCTGGGAGAAGTGAGGGAATTCTGGTTCAGGCGGGTCAGGACGTCATGCTGGGAAAACAACCGGGTCATCTCCGGGTCCAGGTCCACCAGGGTTACGGCTTGGATGGAATCATACTTGAGGATCTCCCGGACCGCCAGGCCGTCTCCCCCGCCGAGGACCAGGGCGCGCCGCGGCTCCTTCAGAGACTGCAAGCCGGGGTGGACCAGGGTCTCGTGATAACGGTACTCGTCCCGGGAGCTGAACTGGAGGTGGTTGTTCAGGAAGAGGCGCACCTCGTCCTTCCAGCGGGTGATCACGATTCTTTGATAGGGAGAGGACTTGGCGTAGATGATTTCATCGGCGTAGAGTTCCCCCTCGGCCACGGCGGTCAGGCGCTCGGCGTAAACCAGGCCGCCAGCGAGCAGGGCGATGGCCAGAAAACATTGAACCAGCATGTAGCGCAACCGGGAAAGCTGGTGGCGGAAAAGCCAGGCGGTCCCGGCCGCGACCAGGGCGTTCATCAGGCCGAAAAGGAGGGCGGTCCGCACCACCCCCAGCCGGGGGGCCAGCAGGATGGGGAAGAGGAGCGAAGCGGCCAGCGCGCCGATATAGTCGAAGGTAAGGACCTGGGCGACCAGGTCCTTGAATTGAAGCCGGTCCCTCAGGATGCGCAGGAGAAGCGGGATCTCCAGCCCCACCAGGATGCCGATGATCGTCACCAGGAAATAGAGCAAAGGCTTGAGGCTCCCGGCATAGGAGAAAGACAGAAAGAGAGCGGTGGCGGAAAAACCTCCAATCACCCCCACCATAAGTTCGATGGCGATGAATCTGGCCACCAGCCCCTTGCCGATGAAGCGGGAGAGGTAGGAGCCGATGCCCATGGCGAAGAGGTAGGTCCCGATGACGGTGGAGAACTGGGTGACCGAGTCCCCCAGGAGATAACTGGCCAGCGTCCCGGCAATCAGCTCATAAATCAAGCCGCAGGAAGCGATGATGAAGACCGAGAAGAGGAGGGCGTAAGTCATGGTTCTGGCGGATCCGGGCGGGATTCCGGGGCTTCAGCCATGGATGGCCGCCGCCACGATGATGCAGATCCCGATGGCAATCGCGCCCACAACGATGGCCAGAGCTGTGTTCTTCTCCTCGATGATCTCCTTCCAGAGATGATAGGGCGTCAATCGATCGATGATCAGAAAGGAGACCCAGAAGACAAGCACCCCCACGAAGGAGTAAACCAAGGAACTGATAAAAGCCCCCCATTTCACCTGGTCAACCATGTTTCCCCCCAAATTAAGAAATTCGAATTTAAAAACCGCAAACCCGAAACTCGAAACGCAAGACTTATTTGTGCAGTACCCGGGCATAACTGCTCCGGTAACTGCCCGGGTTTTCCCGCAGGGACTTGGGCACTCCCTTCTGCTCTCCGTAGCTCATCAGGCTCCAGCCGCGGTATTCGGCAATTCCCATCAGGAGCAAAACCGCGGTTCCATACACGATAATGAATGCTTTCATCGCTTCACCTTGCCTTCCGGTTTTGGCTTGCCCTCTTCCTCTTCCGGTGCCGACATCCATATCGTGCCCGGATGATCGCTCTCCGACCAGCG
>LJUR01000235.1 GCA_001304105.1 Deltaproteobacteria bacterium SM23_61 | reverse complement strand
GTCCGTAAGGAGGTTCCCGACTTGATCTGTCTGGATCTTTTGATGCCCCAAAAATCAGGGGTAAAGCTATACGGGCAGATCCGTAAAGACCCGGCCCTCCAGCACATTCCCGTGATCATGATCACCGGGTTTGGCCCTCCGGAATACCCGGCGATCGATTTCAAAAGGTTCATCCACCACCGCTCCGCGGTTCCGCCCCCGGATGGATACCTGGAAAAGCCGATCGATCGGGATGAATTGTTGGCAACCATCGCCCGACTATTGGAAAGCCGAGCCCAAGGGACCCCCCCCACGGGGGCTCCCTGACAGGCTGAATTCCTGCTCCATGGATTCGGATAATAACCCCTTCAAGGGGTCCAGGCAAAGACAGCGGAGGGAATCCCTTCATGGACCGATCCGCTTTACCGGTCGGGAGGGGATTTTTTCTAAGCGCCTTTGGGGAAACCCCCTTTAAGATACGACCCTTGGCATGAAAGAAATAAAGGCAGCCAAATTATTCGGAATCATCCTAAACAGTGTTGCGGATGGCGTTTTCACCGTCAGCAATCAAAGCAAGATCACCTTCATGAATGAAGCGGCCGAAAGAATCACCGGATATACCCGGAGGGAAGCCTTGGGGCGAAATTGTTTCGACATCTTCCGGGCGGATATCTGTCTGACCCGCTGTGCATTGAAAGAATCGATCCGGACCAAGAAGGAAATCGTAAATCTTCCGGTCACGATCCTCAACAAGAGCGGGAAAGAAATCCCCATCAGCATCAGCACCGCCATCCTACGCGATGAAAGGGGGCACATCATCGGGGGGGTGGAAACCTTCAGGGATCTTACCCTGATCGAGGCCCTCCGAAAAGAGCTTTCCCAAAAGTATTCCCTATCGGATATCATCGGTAAGAACCATCGGATTCAGGAGATTTTCAGTATTCTTCCCGATATCGCCCAAAGCGAAAGCACGGTCCTGATCCAGGGGGCCAGCGGCACGGGAAAGGAGCTCGTTGCCAAAGCCATCCACAATCTGAGTCCCAGAAAAGCGGGTCCTTTCATCACCGTGAATTGCGGAGCGATTCCGGAAACCCTCCTGGAATCGGAGTTGTTCGGCTATGTGAAGGGGGCCTTTACCGATGCCAAAAAGGACAAAGCCGGAAAGTTTGCCCTGGCGGATGGGGGCACCGTTTTTCTCGATGAAGTGGGTGACATGCCGCCGTCTCTCCAAGTAAAATTACTCCGCGTGCTCCAGGAAAAAGAATTCGAACCCCTGGGATCCACCCAGCCTTTCAAGGCCGATGTTCGAATCGTTGCGGCAACGAAACAAGATCTTTCAAGACTTGTTTCCAAGGGATTTTTCCGGGACGACCTCTATTATCGGCTCAACGTGGTAAAAATTGAACTCCCCCCCCTTTGCGAAAGAAGAGAGGATATCCCTTTGCTGATCAACGCGTTAATCCAGAAATTCAACGCCCGCTTGGGGAAAAGGGTTATCGGCCTATCCAGTCAGGCGCTGAAGTTTCTCCTGGAATACGAATATCCCGGAAATGTGCGGGAGCTTGAGAATATGATTGAGCATGCCTTTGTTCTCTGCAAGGATGACCTGATTCGTTTGGATTGCCTTCCCAAGGAGATTGTGGGGATGCAGAAAGAGGGGAGGGAAACGGGGATGGCGATCAAAGAAAAAAGTCCTTTGCAGGAAGCAGAAGCGAAACTCATTCGCGAGGCATTGAAAAGGAACGAAGGGAACCGGATCAAAACCGCCCACGAATTGGCCATGAGCCGGGTAACCTTATGGAGAAAAATGCGGAAACACAGATTCTTTTAATTTTTTCGGCTTCAAAATTGAAACAGTTTCATTTTAATATTTCAAGCTTGTAACATCGCAGCTTTAGTCTCCTTTTGAATCATCCCTTCAAAACTCTATTTAACCCCCTAAAATTCAAGCATTCTTCTGATTTTAGGGTCAGCGTTATTTCCTGGCACTTTTTTTGCGGTTATGAAAACGGACTGCCCGAAGAAACCCCGAAACCATAGACTCAGGACTGGAGGGAAAAGAAATCAGCAAGGAGGACGGCTTCGCCATGAGAAAAGCCATTGTGATGGATAACAAGGACAACGTGGCCACGCTTTTAACCGACGTGGAAGAGGGCGATGTGATCCATGACATTCCGGGAAAAGCCGGGGGAGTGCAAATCCAGCAGAAGATTCCCTTCGGACACAAGATCGCCATCCGGAAAATAGGCCGGGGAGAGGCGGTGGTGAAGTACGGGGAAGTGATTGGAAAGGCCTCCGAGGAGATCGCCGAGGGACGGCATGTCCATGTTCATAACGTGGAGAGCGTGAGGGGCCGGGGATGAAAAATATGGAGAACCCGGGCAAGGCGTTTTTCCCTGGAGGATAACCGGAAACACCCAAAAAGGAAGGGCCAGGTGCACATGGAACTGTTAGGATTTGAAAGACCGGACGGATCGTACGGATTCCGCAATCATATAGCCATTCTCAGTTCGGTTGGCTGCGCCAATGACGTCAGCCTTCGCCTGGGGCGCATGTATCCCAACGTGCTTGTCCTGACGCACCGGCAGGGATGCGGTCAGCTGGGCGCCGACAAGGAGCAATCGGCACGTACCCTGGCAGGTTTGGGGAAAAACCCAAACCTCGCCGCGGTCCTGGTGGTGGGAATGGGATGCGAATCGATCACCGCAAAATATTTGGCCGAGGAAATCTCCCGAACCAAGAAAATGGTAGAACCCCTCGTCGTCCTGGAAGAAGGCGGGCTCATGCCGGCCCTGGCCAAGGGGGCAAAATTCTTACATCAAATGTTGGATGCCGTCTCCCCGATGAGAAGGATCCCCTGTGGCCTGAAGGAGTTGACCCTGGGAATTAAATGCGGGCTGACCGATACAACCTCGGGGATCGCTTCCAACCCGGCAACGGGGATGGCGGCGGACAAAATCGTGGACGCCGGGGGCACGGTGATCTTTGGAGAAACCCCGGAGGTGATCGGCGCTGAACATATCCTGGCCAAACGGGCCGCAAATCGTGAAGTCGCGGAGAAACTCTATGGGGTGGTTAAAATTTGCGAAGAAAGGGTCAGGGCTTCGGGGATGGACATCCGCGGCGCCAATCCGGCGCCGGGGAACATTGCCGGGGGGATTACCAGCATCGAAGAGAAATCTTTGGGGGCGATCAAAAAAGGGGGGAACAGGGCCCTCCAGGGGGTGCTCGACTACGGGGAGATTCCCAGAGGGAAGGGCTTATTTTTCATGGACGGTCCGGGGCGCACTCCGGAAGCTCTGACCGGCCTGAGTGCGACAGGGGCGCAGATCATCATCTTTTCCACCGGAGGAGGATCTCCGGCAGGATCCCCGATTTCTCCAGTCATAAAGGTTACCGGCAATCCCCACACTGCCCAGAGATTGCAGGACCACATTGATGTCGATGTGAGTTCCACCACCAGGGGAGAATCTTCATTGGAAGAAGCCGGGGAGAGAATTTTCCAAGAATTGTTGCGGGTGGCAGCCGGGAGGGTGACCAAGGCGGAGAGGTTGGGATACGGCATGGTCAGCGTCTGGAATGTGGGCCCCCATATGTGAATGGCGGAGGGGAGATGGTTCGCCATGAGGATCATCCTCCACCTTCCATTTTTTTTATTGCCCCGCCCTTCGCTTATGCTATATTTCCGCTGAAAGGAACCGCCAAGGATGGGGGGATTTTCCTCAATGGAATTATTTGGGGGACCCTTCTCGATCTTGGAGCGATTGGGATCGGGCCGGACTTGTGCGCCGCGTTCCCGGAGATTGTCTCGTGGCTGCCCCGCCTGATGGAGAGGGCACTTTGGGCTTTTGCACGCAGGCTATAAAAATGGGCCATGATCGGCCAAGGTGAAGGGGAAATGGCCCAATGGGCGTCGGGAAAGAAATAGGGAAACGGCCAGGGGTGGGATCCTTGGCCCGGGAGAGATGCAACTAGGTTGGAGGGACCCTTACCTAGGAGGCCAAGAGAGAACCGCTTCTCCCGCATTTCGTTCCTGCATTTCCAGCAACAGCCAATGAAAGGAGGGCATAATCGATGAAAAGCAGGAGATCTATTTGGATCATGGCAGTGGCAGTAGCCAGCCTGTTATGGGTAGGAGGGTTCGCCGCCCCGCCTCCCACTTCTGCGGCCAGTCCCGTTTACAAAATGGATATGGCGGCGTGGCCCCCGGGGGGGCCTTATCTGGAACAGCTCAAGATGTTTGCCAAGCGGGTCGAGACCTATTCGGGCGGGCGGATTAAAGTAAACCTTTTTGCCGGGGGGATGGTGTGCCCCAGCACCAAAGAGTTTGATGCCCTGGAGAGCGGAGCCATAAAATGGGGGGGCACATGCTTCAATTTTAACCTGGGCCGCGTGGGTAAGGTGGGAGGCCTCTTCGGCGCCGATCCAGGGGGGCCCAACGCGACGGAGCTCTTCGCCTGGTGGCGGTATGGGGAGGCGCATAAACTGGTTGCGGAGATGATGAAAAGGGCCAAGACGGATGTCATGGTCATCGGCGGTCCCTTGCATCTCACGGGAGCCGAATCCTTCGGCTGGTTCAAGAAACCCATCAACAGTCTCAGCGATTTCAAAGGTATGAAATACCGCTGCATGGGACTGTACGGCGAGGTCGCCAAGAAACTGGGGGCGGCGGTGGTGAACCTTCCCGGCGGCGAAATTTACCAGGCCTACGAGAGGGGCGTGATTGACGGGTTCGAGTACTGTACGCCTTCCATGGACTACTCGGCAGGATTCCACAACCTCAAAGCGGTCATGCATGAGCCGGGGTTTCAGTCCACCACGGCCATGTGCTGCCTCATGGTCCGCAAGGACACCTGGGCGAAGGTTCCGGATGACCTCAAGGGCGTCATCGAAGCCGCCACCTGGGGATCGATGGAAGACTACTCCTGGATGATGCTGGAAGACGCCAAGGCCATGGTGAAATTCAAGGAGGCCGGAGTGAAGATTCATTATCTGCCGGCCGACGTTCAAAAGAATATCATCAAAATGGTGGATCAGCTGCATATGGAGTTGGCGAAAGGAGACCCTCTCTACAAGAAAGTCCTGGAGTCCCGCAATAAATTCCTGGAAGCCTTCCGCAGCGTAGATTACATCGTTCAGCCTCGGTATGAGTGGAAGTACCAGTTTGTGAAATAACCAACAACCCTCGGGCTCCTCGGGCACCGTCTCGGCCGTCCGGGGGGCCAGGATGGTGGAGCGGCCGATCATGATTCTCGAAAAATTCATGGGGCGGATCGAAACCCTCAGCGCCACCATCGGCAAAGGAGCCAGCTGGCTCGCGGTGGCGCTGATGTTATCCATCGGTTATGAAGTCATCATGCGTTACGGCCTCCGCGCCCCCACCCTCTGGTCCTTCGACATGAGTTATATGATGGGGGGCTCCCTCTATGTCCTGGGCTTCGCCTGGGTGCTTCGGGAGGATGGCAACGTCCGGGTCGATATCCTCTCTTCCCGCTTTTCTCAGAAAACGCAGCTTTACATTAATCTCATCTTTACCATTCTCCTTTTCTTCCCCATGGCGGTTATGCTCCTGGTCACCTCCTTGGAGCGGACCATTCTTTCCTGGAGAATCCTGGAGAAAGCCTCCTACACCATATGGTACCCCCCCATTTACCCGCTCCGGACCATCCTTTCCTTTGCCCTGCTCATCTGGCTTCTCCAGGGAATCGTCACTTTCTACCGGACGATTCAGAAATTAACCGGAGAAAAATCATGATGGATGTAAGCCCGGAGATTATCACCCTCCTCATGTTTATCCCCCTTCTGGT
>LJUR01000234.1 GCA_001304105.1 Deltaproteobacteria bacterium SM23_61 | reverse complement strand
AGTTGGATGGCCTCGAGGCTCCAGCCCAGTCCCAACGGCTCGTCGTAGGGGGGATAGCAGCTGGTGGGGCCTCCCGCCATGCCACCGGCAAGGCCGCCGACCACGGAACGTATTAAATTGTTCAGCGGTCTCTGGACGGTGCAGTTGAAATTTCCGGGGTAAACCGTGAGGGGAACCCGCAGGGTCATGGATCTTTGGCTTTTCGCGCTGAATTTTTCCTTCAAAAGGCGGGCCCACATCCGGCGGGCGGCCCGGTGGAAGGCGACCTCTTTGAAGAATTCCATGCTTCCGCCGAAGGCGTTGAAGGTGAACCGGGGAGCGAAGGCATCGATGTCCAGCCCGGCATTGACTCCTTCCTGTAAATAAGCTGCGCCTATGGCCATGCTGAAGGCCAGGTCCTGCTCGCGGGTGGCCCCTGCTTCCCGCATGTGGTAGCCTCCGATGCTGGTGACGTTTACGTTGGGCAGATTCTTGGTGAAGAAAACCAGGCTGTCCCGGAACATGCGCATGGCCGCGCGGGGGGGGAAAATATAGGTGCCCCGAGCCACGTATTCTTTCAGGATGTCATTCTGGGGCGTCGCCCGGAGTTTGTCCCAGGAAATTCCCCGTTTTTCCGCCAGGGCCATGTACATGCTAATGACAATATTGGCCGGGGCGTTGATGGTGAAATTGGATGCGGTGCGGTCGATATCGTTCTCCCCCGAGAAAGCTTCGAAGATCACTTCCATGTCTCGCAGGGTATCCACGGCCACGCCGACCCTTCCGACCTCGCCGGCCGCCAGGGGGCTGTCTGAATCGTAGCCGCACTGGGTGGGAAGATCGAAGGCAATATTGGGTCCGGTCTTGGACCCGAGCCTTTTCATGTGGAGGTAATAGTCCCGCGTATCCTCGGGGGCCCCGTATCCGGAATAGCGTCCGGCCCGGACCAGGCCTTTCGCCTGGGCGATCCCGCCCGACCCCCGCTCGCCCGTTCGGTAGGGGAAAGTCGGATAGGTTCCGGCGGTGAAGGGAAATTGGCCCGGAAACCCGACTTTCTCGAGAAAATCAAATTTTTCTGACATATCAGCGGGAGAATAAAACTCGGTGGGCGATTCTTTGAGCTTAAACCGTTCCAGGGCCGGCTTCAGGGTCTTTTCCTCCCATTTTTTTCTTTCTTCTTTGATCCTCTTTCCATCTTGGTTC
The DNA here is from genome assembly GCA_001304105.1 of Deltaproteobacteria bacterium SM23_61. Taxonomy (GTDB): domain Bacteria; phylum Desulfobacterota; class SM23-61; order SM23-61; family SM23-61; genus SM23-61. Next base: position 4,614 of record LJUR01000234.1, on the reverse strand, counting down.
ATTTCTCCCTCCTTGAATTGCTAGGGTTCATGAAAGATTTCCTATTTTTTACCCGTGAGACAGTCAACAAACTCTTTGGAAAATCCCGTATATTTTTCCGGGTCCAGAAGCTGGTCGATCTTTTCCCCGCTCAGCTGGGATGAAACCCGGCTGTCGGCCATCAGGGCTTCCTTGAAATGCTGACCGCATCCCCTGGGATCCGAACCAGTTAAGGAAATTTTTTGAATCGATCATGGTGGAAACTTTCATGACTTTTCTCCGAGTTTTGGCTTTGGATGACCACGCCCGCATTCTACACCTTTTTGGTCGGAAGGAAAAGATGCTTTTGATACATGGACTCGCATTGAAAGGCAGCCGAAAAGAAGAGATAAAAGGGTTGACGATGAAAGAACCACTGCCCTTATGTCCCGCCAGGGGCGGGATGCGCCCCCTGGCTCTCTCCCCAATCTCCCCCGTGCCTTGGCAGCGAGCATACCGACCGATGGAGAATCGACCGGAATTACTCGATTGGGAGAAGAGCTTATATCATAATGCTTAAAAGCAGGGGCAGCAAAATTCGCTCCCTAAAGAGAGCCGAGGTTTTCCTATTGGGTTAAGCATAGCCCATGGCATGACGGAACATCGGGGGATCCGTCCTTTGTTGAAGACCTCCGGAGGCTACCTGGGCATAAGCAGGTTCGGAAGGAAAAGCGTGTAGGCCGGCCAGTAGGTGATCAGCGCCAGCTGGAAAACGCTGAGGATCATAAAGGGGAAAACCCCCCGAATGGTCTCGGCCAGAGGGGCCCGGGAAATTCCCGAGATGACATAGAGGTTTAACCCCACAGGGGGGGTGATCAGGGCCAATTCCATGTTCACGGTCATGACGATCCCGAAATGAATCAAGTCGATTCCCAGCATGTTGACCACGGGAAGGATGATGGGCAGGGTGATGAGCATGACCGACACCACCTCCAGAAACATTCCGAGGATGAGAAGGATGATATTGACGAAGAAAAGAAAAAAGTAAGGGGTTAACCGCAATTCCTTGGCCAGCTCCACCAGCCGGGCCGGGATTCCTGCTTCCGTAAGCCAGTTTCCGAATACAATGGCGGTCGAAATAATAAACATGACCATACCCGCCGATTTCATGGCCTCGGCGGTGATGGGAATGAGCTGCTTGAGCTTGACTTCCCGGTAGATAAATAGGCTGATAAAGACCGCCACAACCGCCCCCAGGGCCGCAGCTTCGGTGACGGTGACGATGCCGGAGTAGATCCCCCCCAGGATGATGAAGGGCATGGAAAGAGCCGGAACGGCTTTGAACGTGGCGCTCAGGGTCTCATCCAGGCTGGCCTTGGGGGCCCCCCCGATTTTTCTGCGCCGTGAATCGTAGGAAATCCAGGCAATGTACAGCCCCCCCTGCATAATCCCGGGCATAACCCCGGCGAGGAAGAGACGGGGGATGGATTCGTCGGCCATGATGCCATAAATGATCATGGCAATGCTCGGCGGAATCATGATCGCCACCGTGCCCGCCGCGCCGACGACTCCCATGGCGAAGGTTCGCGGATACCCAAAACGCATCATCGCCGGGATGATAATCACCCCGATGGCCAGGGCCGTGGCCACGCTGGAGCCGCAGATGGCCCCGAAAATCATGCACGAGACGACGCTCACAATGGCCAATCCGCCCCAGGCTTGCCTCACGTAGCAGTCCGCGGCGTTGATCAAGTACCGGGAGGTCCCCCCCCGCACCATGAACGTAGCGGCGATCACGAAAAAAGGAATGGCCATGAGGGGAAATGTATCCAGGGAGTTGTACATGACCTCGGGAAGCATCATAAGGGGAGCGGGAGAATAGATTCCGATCATCACCATGGCGGTAATGCCCAGGGTAAAAGCGATCGGGAGTCCCAGGGTGAGCAATGTGCCGAAGACCAAAACGAGGATCAAGATCATGAAGGTCTCTCCTCCCGACTCATCTCATGGGTTTCCAAAATCTCCGCTTCTTCGAATCGGAAAAGCAGCCGATAGATCCGGATCAAATATCTGATGCTGACGAGAGTGCAGCCGGCGGCCACCGAAAGATAAGGAATCCAGAGACGAAAACGCAGGCCCGTCAGAGATCTCTCGTCGAAAATGTAGGCCTGGTAAACGATCCCGAACCCATACCAGCTGATGACCAAGCAAAACCCGAGGGCGAGGGTGGCGTTAAAGACCGCCAGGATTCGGCGGGCCCGCAAAGAGAAACGCTCCACGATCAACGTGGCCGCCACGTGTCCTTTTTCCTCGGCCAGCGTGCTGGCCATGAGAAAGACGGCCCAGATCATCATGTAAATGACGATTTCTTCCATCCAATCGGGTGCGGCTTCGAACACGTAGCGCATGATGACCCCGTAAAAAGCGCAGGCCGTGGCTACGAACGCGAGGAGGCCGACCAAGGATTTCTCCACCCAATTCCAAACCCTCAAGATTCCGCCCACAGTTCGTCCCTTTCCTGTCCCCGGTGCAAAGAGGAGGAGCCTTCCGGGACCCGCCGGCCGGCTCCTCCTCGCGGGGTCAAACGCTACATGCCCAAAGCTTTCATGGCTTCTTTGACGAGCCCCCGGTCATGTTTGAGATCTTTGATCAACTCATCCTGGATGGGCATAATGTGCTTGCGCCATTTCGCCAGAGTCGCGTCGTCGGCATACCAGATTTCCACTCCCTTCCTTTGCAAGTACTCTTCCCCCTTCTTCTGCTCCCGCCGGGCGATTTCCCTCTGTTTGGGAACGTTGGCTTTCCATACGTCCAGCATGATTTTCTGCAGGTTTTTGGGGAGTTTGTTCCAGAAGGTAAGGCCGACCATGGGCACGTAGTAAGCCATGAAATTGCGGGTAAAGACCCCATACTTCAATCCCGCTTCATCCAGTTTGGCGCTCTCGGCGCTCTTGGCGGTGGTGCAAAGGCCGTCGATGGCCCCCTGGACCAAGGACATGGGGACGTCGGGCCAGGCGATGAAAACAGCGTTTGCGCCCAGGGCCTTCAGGCGGGCCGAAGGGATGGACCCCCCGGAATGGCGGATTTTCAAACCTTCCAAATCTTCCCGTTTGGTGATTTTCTTTTTTACGGTCCAGGTGTTGTCATAGCCCAGTTCATACCATCGGCCCAGGGCTTTCGCCCGCACCTTTCTTTCCAACGAGGCATTGACCTTTTCCCCCACGGGGCCATCGATCAATTCCTCGGTGACCTTCCCCGGCTGGCCGAAGAACATGGGCAGCATGGTCAGGCTGGTGTTGGTGTCGAACCCCTCAAGCACCCAGTTTCCGGGAACGGCCATCTCCACCGAGCCCATTCTCAGGGCTTTGGTGACGTGGGCGTCCTTGTAAAGCTGCGCGCTGTGGTAAAGGGTGGGGACCAGCTTTCCCCCGGATTTTTCCTTCAGTTCTTTGACAAAGATCTCCAACCCCATGGTGCGGGGATGGTTGGGGGTTGTGTCGATGGAAATCTTGAATTCATAAGTCTGCGCTCCGGCGACCGAGGGCCCCCAGAGAAAAAGCATCACGGCCGCCACAAAGGCGAAGGACCAAAAAAATTTTCCATGGGTACGCATAAAAACCTCCTTTGGATGAATTTTTGGAGAAGGAATTGTTTTGAATCACCTCCTTTCCGCCAGATTCCCTGTAAAAACCTCGGTGAGAAATTCTTCCCCTCCTAAAGGGCTCAAGAGCCCATTTTCAACCGGCCGATCCTACCCAGGGACGCTGTTTAGGAATTTATGAGAAAGAAGGCAATCTGCAAACGTCGATGCTTTCAACTTCGTCTCGGATCCAAGTTACAATTTCCAGCCCGTAAAACCTTGACGTTTCAACCGGGGATGCGATTTGGGGAAAAGGAGGCCCTCTTGAGTTTCCAGCGCGGGACCCAGTCTTCATCCCCTAATTCCCTCTCCCGTCGCGGGAGAGGGTTGGGGAGTGAAGGGAGATAGAGAGAAAGGCCTTGATATCCCAATTGTGGTCCCCCTCCCCTAACCTTCCCCCTTGTTGAAGAGGGAGGGAAATCCCAGGGTTTCCGGATGAGTGTGAGTTTGTTCCTATTTTTCCAATCTTGCCCAGCCATGTCAAGGGTTTTTTGTCGCCCTCTCCGTGGCGTTTTTCCTCCAAGGCCTGGGCCTTGTATTCTTTAGCCTTATGGAAACATCAAGTTGTGGCTGGGAGGCGGTCAGCTGGGCCGACTGGATGTGGCCCAGAGCTACTACCCGTATGTTTCATAAGGAAAGAGGGCCTAAGGCAAGAGATTGGAAATCAAAATTACGACTTACCGATCGATCCTCAGGGCATGCAAGCTTTTTCCGCCGATTCTTTAGAATCCGTCTTCTCCATTCCATCGCAGGAGGTAGAGCAAAGTTCTCTAAAGTAAGTAGTTCTGCATCATGACGGCGAATCCCAAAAAGGCCAGGAAGCCCATGACGTCGGTGACGGTTGTCAAAATAATGCTGGAGGACTGGGCCGGATCCAGTCCAATTGCCTTCATGAGAATCGGAATCGAAGACCCAGACAACCCGGCAAAAATCAAGTTGACCAGCATCCCCAACCCGATCACGAGACCCAGGTAAGGATTCCCTTGCCACAGCCAGGCGATCCCAGCGGTCACGAC
>LJUR01000233.1 GCA_001304105.1 Deltaproteobacteria bacterium SM23_61 | reverse complement strand
CGGAAAACCTGAGCCGGCTTTATGGATGCAGCCTCCGGCTGGGGAAAAACAACGGGATTTATTTCTTGAGTTACGGAGAGGAAAAGGGTTCTCTCCGCGACCTGCCGGCAGAACGCCGGGAAGCCCCATCCGGAGGTCCCGAAACGCTGATCGAGATGAAGGATACCACGGTCCGCTACGACGATCGGGTCGTCCTGGACCGGATCGGCTGGTCCATGAGACGGGGAGAAAACTGGGCCGTCCTGGGGCCGAACGGAGCCGGAAAATCGACCCTGGTAAAGCTCATCTTGGGGGAAAACCTTCAGGCCTACGCCAACCCAATTTTTCTGTTCGGCCGGCCCCGGGGTTCGGGGGAGTCCATCTGGGATATCCGGAAACAGATCGGGGTCGTCTCCGCAGAACTTCAGGTCCAGTACCGAAAGAGGATCAGCGCATTCGAGGTCATTGCCTCAGGATTCTACGACTCCATCGGCCTGTACCGGGCCCCCACTCGCGAGCAGAGGGAGGTCGCCGACCTCTGGATCGATTTCCTGGGCATTAAAGATCTTGCCAAGGAGCCCTTTCTTCAGCTATCCTTCGGACAGAGGAGAATGATCCTCCTGGCCCGGGCCATGGTCAAGAGTCCGGCTCTGCTCATCGCCGATGAGCCTTGTCATGGCCTGGATGTGACCAACCGGGGTAAAATTCTGGCGGTTTTGGAGAAAATCGGGCGGACCCCAACCCGTCTCCTCTACCTCACCGACCGCCGGGACGAAATCCCGGGGTGCATCACCCATGTGCTGCGGCTGGAGAAGGGCAGGGTGATCCGCCAGGGGAGAAAAGAAGACGTTTTATGAAACGCAGAGAGGGGTTTCAAACCCGGTCTCACGCCGGGCAAAGGATCGGACGAGGATCCGGGAGAGAATCCATCCAAGGGCATGGACGCTGAAGGCCGAAAATTTCCCATAGCCAAAGAAGGGATGATCTTCATTCTTCCCCTGGGGGTAATTTCTCTGATCCTATGGATCTTCCGTCTCCCCCTCTTGGCAGCCTTCTGCACGCTCCTGACCCTTTTCATCACCTATTTCTTCCGGGACCCCGAACGGGGCATTCCCCCGGGCGATAAGGCCGTTCTGTCGCCCGCCGACGGGAAGGTGGTCCAGGTGCAGCCCTGCGTGGAAGAACGGTTCCTTCGGGGGCCGGCGATCAAGGTCAGTGTGTTCATGTCCCTCTTCAACGTCCACGTGAACCGCAATCCTCTCTCGGGGCGGATTGTGGATTCTTCTTATTCGCCGGGGAAATTCCTGCGGGCTGATCTGGACCGGGCTTCGGCCGCCAATGAACAGAATGCCCTGCTGGTGGAAACCGTGGAAGGAACCCGGCTGATGGTCGTCCAGGTCGCCGGGGTGATCGCCCGGCGGATCGTCTGCTGGGTGAAGAAGGGAGATTCGGTGATACGGGGCCAGAGATTCGGATTGATCCAGTTCGGTTCCCGGCTGGACATCTATCTGCCCCGGGACACCCGCCTCCAGGTGCGGGTGGGGCAGAAAACCCTGGCCGGCCAAACCATCCTGGGATACCTTCCATGAGACGAGAAAAGAAAGAGCGCCTCAAAAAAACGGACCGCATGCGCAAGGGGATCTATATCCTCCCCAACCTGATCACCTCGGCAAGCCTCTTCTGCGGGTTCTTCGCTCTTCTGCGCACCCTCCAGGAGGATTTTTACACCGCCGCCATATTTATCCTGGCCTCCGGCCTGCTGGACGGAATGGACGGGAGGATCGCCCGTTACACCAATACGACCACCCGTTTCGGGGTGGAGTTCGACTCCCTGGCCGACGTCATCGCCTTCTGCGTGGCCCCGGGCATTCTCGTCTATGCCTGGGCCCTGGAGCCCTTCGGGCGCATGGGCTGGCTCGCGGCTTTTCTCTTCGTGGTCTGCGGGGCCCTCCGCCTGGCCCGTTTCAACCTTCAGGGTAGCACGGTGGAGAGCCGCTTCTTCAGCGGCCTGCCGACTCCAGCGGCCGCGGGACTCATCGCCACCGGCGTTCTGGTCTTCTACGCCGTGGGAGACACCGGAGTCAGCAGGCACCTGCCCGTTCTCATCGTCACCTATATCCTGGCCTTTTTCATGGTCAGTACTTTTAAGTATTACGGGTTCAAGGATATCGAGCTCTTCCGCCGCAAGCCTTTCCGCTGGCTGGTCATCGCCATTCTGCTGCTCATCGTGATTGCCTATGCGCCCGAATACACCCTCTTTGGCCTCTTCTTTGCCTATTTCATTTCCGGCCCGATCGTCAGCCTCGTTCTTCTCTACCGACGTCGCCACCCCAAACCGATGATCCAGGAAGGAAAGGCGGCGTAAGAGAAAAGAAACCGAATCAGTCGCGCGGAAGAGCCAAAAGGAGAGAATCATTTTCCATGATCCCTTGGATCGAAGTGGACGAGTCCCTCGTCCCATTTTACTAGAAAGGTAACACCGGCTATGGAAAGAGTCCTGATCTTCGACACGACTTTGAGGGACGGAGAGCAATCTCCGGGGGCCAGCATGAACCTGGGAGAGAAGGTTCTCTTCGCCCGCCAACTAGAGCGCTTGAACGTGGACGTCATCGAGGCCGGGTTTCCGGCCAGCTCCCCCGGCGATTTCGAGTCGGTCAAGCGGATTTCCCAGGAGATCCGGGGACCCCAGATCGCGGGGCTGGCGCGGACCACCCCCAAGGACATCGACACCGCCTGGCAGGCGTTGAAGCAAGCTCGTGCGCCGCGGATCCACGTCTTTATCGCCACCTCGGACATTCATCTGAAATACAAGCTGCGCAAGAGCCGCGAAGAGGTCCTGGAGGAAACCGGCCGCGCCGTGGCCCAAGCCAAAAGGTACACCGACAACGTGGAGTTTTCCTGCGAGGACGCCACCCGCTCGGACCCGGACTACCTGGCCCGGGTTCTGGAGGCGGCCATCGATGCCGGGGCCACCACGGTCAATATCCCCGATACCGTGGGGTACACCACCCCCACGGAGTACGCCAAGCTGCTCACCCAGCTCCGACAAAAAGTAAAAAACATCAAGAAAGCGGTCGTCTCGATCCACTGCCACGATGACCTGGGGATGGCCGTGGCCAACAGCCTGGCGGCCATCGAGAACGGCGCCCGCCAGGTGGAGTGCACGGTGAACGGAATCGGCGAGCGGGCCGGCAACGCTTCCATGGAAGAGATCGTCATGGCCCTGAAGACCCGCAAGGACTTTTTCAACTTCGAAGTGGGAATCCTCACCGAGCAGATCTACCCGGCCAGCCGCCTTCTCACCAGCATCACCGGAATTCAGGTGCCCCCCAACAAGGCCATCGTGGGGGCCAACGCTTTCGCTCACGAATCGGGGATCCACCAGGACGGCGTATTGAAAGAAAAGATCACCTACGAGATCATGAAGCCCGAAACCGTTGGGATCACCCAATCCACCCTCATCCTGGGCAAGCATTCCGGCCGCCACGCCTTCCGCGACCGAGTGCTGAGCCTGGGATACGAGCTCAGCGAGACCCATCTCAACCAGGCCTTCCAGCGCTTCAAGGATGTGGCCGATAAAAAGAAACAGGTCTTCGACGAGGACCTGGAAGCCATCATCGCCGACGAGATCCTGCGCATTCCCGACTTTTACAAGCTGGTCAACATGAACGTAGTGAGCGGCTCCACGACCGTTCCTACCTCGACGGTACAGATCGAGATCGGCGGGAAGCTCATCCAGGATGCGGCATTCGGTGACGGCCCGGTGGATGCTGCCTACAAGACCATCTCCAAGATCACCAAGACCAAGAGCCATCTGGTCAAGTTTTCGGTAAACGCCATCACCAGCGGCACGGATGCCCAAGGTGAGGTCATGGTGATCCTGGAAGAAAGCGGAATCCGGGTCACGGGTCAGGGGGCTCACACGGACATCATCATGGCGGCGGCAAAGGCTTACATCAACGCTCTGAACAAGCTGGAGTACCAGAAACGCCCCAAAGGAGTTCCCTCATGATACGCCCCATGACCATTACGGAGCAGATTCTGGCCGAGCATGCGGGGCAGGCGGATGTGGAGCCAGGTCAGCTGATCAATGCCAAGGTGAACCTGGTTCTTGGGAACGACATCACTGCCCCCATGGCCATCGAAGAATTCCGGAAAGTGGGGGCCACCCAGGTGTTTGATCCCACAAAGATCGTTCTGGTCCCCGATCATTTTGTGCCCAACAAGGATATCAAGTCCGCCCAGCAATGTCAGCTCATGCGGGAGTTTGCCAAAGATCAGCAGCTCCCCCATTATTTTGAGGTGGGAGAAGCGGGGATCGAGCATGCCCTTCTTCCCGAGCAGGGGCTGGTCCTTCCGGGAGACCTGGTCATCGGGGCTGACAGCCACACTTGCACCTACGGGGCCCTCGGGGCCTTTGCCACGGGCGTAGGGTCCACGGATATGGCCGCGGCGATGATCACCGGGGAAGCCTGGTTCCGGGTCCCGGAAACGATCAAGATCCAATATCACGGCAAGCGGCGCCCCTGGGTGGACGGAAAAGACCTCATCCTCCACACCATCGGCCAGATCGGGGTGGACGGAGCCCGGTACAGGGCCATGGAATTCATCGGAGAGGCCATCGCCAACCTGCCCATGGACAGCCGCCTCACCATGTGCAACATGGCCATCGAGGCCGGGGCAAAGAACGGGATCATCCCCCCGGACAAGATCACCAAGGAGTACGTGGAAAAGCGGGCCAAGCGGCCCTACAAATTCTTCCACAGCGACGCCGAGGCGAAATACAGCCAGGTACTGGATGTGGACGTCACCCGGATCGAGCCCCAGGTGGCCTTCCCCCACCTGCCCTCGAATGTCAGGCCCATCAGCGCGGTGGGCAGCGTTCCCATCGACCAGGCGGTCATCGGGTCCTGCACCAACGGCCGCCTGGATGACCTGCGGATCGCCGCGCGGGTCCTGAAGGGAAGGAAACGGGCGCCCTTCGTCCGCCTGATCATCATCCCGGCGACCCAGGAAATTTACCGGCAGGCCATGAAGGAAGGGCTGTTCGACATCTTCATGGATGCCCACGCGGTCATCAGCACTCCTACCTGCGGACCCTGCCTGGGCGGGTACATGGGAATTCTGGCCAAGGGAGAACGGGCCGTGTCTACCACGAACCGGAACTTCGTGGGACGGATGGGGCATGCCCAGAGCGAGGTCTACCTGGCCAACCCGGCAGTGGCCGCCGCCTCCGCCGTCCTGGGAAGGCTGGGCAGCCCGGAGGAGCTGGGCGTAGCCTAACCAAATGCGGAAATCAAAAAATTAACCACAGAGCACACAGAGAACGCAGAGGGAATAACCGAAAATAGAAATTAAAGATCAATTTTGGGGCGTCTGAGATATCCCGAGTCAGAAATCGTCATCGAGAAGCCGGCAAGGGGCAGGGCCGTATCGCTTTTTTATGAAATGTTTTTATCTCTGTGACCTCTGTGATCTCTGCGGTTAAATTGTCGTTAGGAGGTTTTATGATTTACAAAGGCATGGCCTGGAAATTCGGGGCCAACCTGGATACCGACGCCATCATCGCCGCCCGGTACCTGAACACCTGGGACCCGCAGGAGCTGGCCTCTCATCTCCTGGAGGACGTGGACCCGAAATTCCGGGAGAAACCCATCGCCATCAAGTACGGCGGTATCTCCTGCGTGGTGGCCAAGAGCTATGCCCGGATTTTTTACCGGAATTCTTTCAACATGGGCCTGCCCATCTTCGAGAGCCCGGAAGCGGCGGACGGAATTCATCCGGGCGACGAGCTCGAAGTGGACAGTCAAACGGGAAACATCAAAAACATGACCACCGGACAGACCTACCATGCCCAACCCATTCCTCCCTTCATGCAGCAGTTGATCGATGCGGGGGGATTGATGAATTACATCAAGATCTTCAAGATGAAGAAAGAATAAAAAAACTTAACCGCAGAGGTCGCAGAGCACGCCGAGATAAGAATGGAAAAAGGCTCAGCGCCCGGATTTTAAGGGGTAAAGGGGGGCCGTTTCCAGCGAACCATTAAAGGCCAAAACTCTCGAGAGCTTTTCAGAAAAAGATCTCTGCGCTCTCTGCTTTCTCTTCGTTACTCCTCCTGTCTTCAGCCGGAGAGGATCCGGGGAAAGAAAAATTTCTATTCCCAAAATAGTAAAAAGAACCACAAACCGCGGAGGGACCGAGAGGACGCAGAGGGAATGAAATATGCCTAAAAGGATTCCTTTTCTTATTCTTTTGGAAGAAAACGCTCTGCGGTCTCTGCGTGCTCTGCGGTTGAATTTTTTTTCGTATCCGGATGGTGCAGAGGAGTTTATAGCTTCGTACGCAATTAACTAAGAGAAGCCTAGGAAAGGGATATTATATGGCTTACCAGGTTGCCGTCATCCCCGGGGACGGAACGGGCCCGGAAGTGATAAGGGAAGGGCTTAAAGTCCTGCAGGCCGTGGGGCAGAAGGAAAATTTCAAGATGGACTTCACCGCCTACGATCTGGGAGGAGACCGCTACCTCAAGACTAAATTCCACGCCATCTATCTCGGAGCCATCGGCCATCCGGACGTGAAACCCGGCATCCTCGAAGCGGGAATCCTGCTGAAAACCCGCTTCACGCTGGATCAGTACATCAACCTCCGTCCGGTCAAGCTCTACCCGGGGGTCGATACCCCCCTGAAGGACAAGGGCCCGGAGCACATTGACTTCGTGATCGTCCGGGAAAACACCGAAGGGCTCTACACCGGCGCCGGAGGGTTCCTGAAAAAAGGAACTCCGGACGAAGTGGCCATCCAGGAATCGATCAACACCCGCAGAGGGGTGGAACGGTGCCTTCGCTACGCTTTTCATTCCTGCATGAAACGCAACCGGGCTTACAAACTGACCCTGGCCGCCAAAACCAACGTGCTCAACTACGCCTCCGACCTGTGGATGAGGACCTTCCAGGAATTGGCCAAAGAGTATCCCCGGGTGAAGACCGATTACACCCACGTGGACGCCCTGTGCATGTGGATGGTCAAAAACCCGGAATGGTTTGACGTGGTGGTGACCGACAACCTCTTCGGCGATATCGTCACCGACCTGGGAGCAATGATCCAGGGGGGACTGGGCATCGCCGCGGGAGGCAACATCAACCCGGACCCGGGCGGGGTCTCCATGTTCGAGCCCATGGGCGGCTCGGCCCCCAAATACGCGGGCAAAAATGTCATCAATCCCCTGGCCGCCATCTGTGCGGGCATGATGATGCTCGAGCACCTGGGGGAAAAGAAAGCGGCGGAACGGGTCGAAAAAGCGGTGATGCAGGTCCTGGCCAAGCATTTGAAGAGCCTGGCGGCCGGAGAAATGGGATACACCACCAGTCAGGTCGGAGACCTGGTAGTTAAATACTTATAGTTTCGAGTTTCGGGTTTCAAGTTTCAGGTTGTATTTTTGCTTTTAACTCGAAACCCGGAACCCGAAACTCGAGACTATAAGTACTTGATCACCAGGTCTCCCACTTCGCTGGTGGTGTATCCCATTTCTC
>LJUR01000232.1 GCA_001304105.1 Deltaproteobacteria bacterium SM23_61 | reverse complement strand
AGGCATAATTTTAATGGCCAGGGCTTGATGGGCAGGGTATGCTGGAAGAAAGGGAATTGGGCATGCATGATCCCACAAGAGCAACCGATTGCGGGAGTAAGACATGAAACTTCCTTTGGATGGTATTCGCGTCCTGGAGATGGGCCATACAGTGATGGGGCCGACCTGCGGCCTGGTCCTGGCGGACATGGGAGCGGAAGTGATCAAGATTGAGAGAGCCCCCAGGGGAGACGATACCCGGAGGCTCATCGGCTTCGGGCAGGGTTTTTTCCTCTATTTTAACCGGAATAAAAAAAGCCTGTCCGTAGACCTGAAATCGGAGAAAGGAGCGGCGCTGGTCAAGAAACTCGCCGCATCCTCGGATGTATTCATCGAGAATTTCGGGCCCGGGGCGGTGGACCGGCTGGGACTGGGATACGAGGACCTCTCCAAGGTGAACCCGCGCTTGATCTACTGTTCCCTGAAGGGGTTCCTGCCCGGCCCTTACGAGCATCGCCCGGCTCTGGATGAAGTGGTCCAGATGATGGGAGGACTCGCTTACATGACCGGGCCTCCGGGCCGTCCTCTCAGGGCCGGCTCTTCGGTCGTGGACATCATGGGAGGAAGCTTCGGAGTCATCGGGATCTTAAGCGCCCTGTACGAGAGGGAGAAGACCGGTAAAGGCCAGTTTGTGATCGCTTCGCTGTACGAATCGACCGCCTTCCTGATGGGCCAGAACATGGCCCTTTCCGCCGTTTCCAAAAAGCCGGTGCCCCCCATGCCGGCCCGGGTGAGCACCTGGGGCATTTACGACATATTCAAGACCCGGGACGGCGGGGAGATCTTCATCGGAATCACCAGCGACAAGCAGTGGAAAGCTTTCGGCGAGGCCTTTCGCCAGCCTGATCTGGGGAATGATCCCAGGGTCCAGACCAACAACGACCGGATCCTCCAGCGCGACTGGTTGATCCCGGCATTGAAGAAGGTCTTTGAAAGCAAGACCCGGGCGGAAATCATCGAGACCTGCGAAAAGGTGGGCATCCCCTTCGCCCCCATCGCCCGCCCGGAAGATCTCTTCGAAGACCCCCAGCTGAACGAAGGGGGCGGCCTCGTGGAGGTACCCCTGCCCCAGGGAGGCCGCACCAAACTTCCCCGGATTCCGGTACGGGTCGGCGCTCATGATTTCGGGTTGCGCTCCAGTCCTCCCGCAGTGGGAGAGGGAACCCGGGAAATTCTGAAATCCATCGACCTGACCGATGAAGAGATCGAGCAGTTGAGGAAAGAAGGGGTCCTTGTGGTTTGATCGCCGGGAGGGATTCCTGGCCCCCCCCTGTGAACCCGGCCGTTTTTAAACCTGCTGCTTGTGGCAAATCTTCAAAAAATCCAGAATCCCCTTTTCCTTGATGAGGAGGGGGGAATCTTCCTTTTTATGAGCTCATCAACCTTGGAACAAAAAAATTGCTCTTCTCCCAATCGAGTGCGTAATTTCGGTCTATTTTCCATCGCCCGGTATGCCCGTTGCCAAGGCGAGGACGATTCGAGAGGGACCCAGGGGGCGCATCCCGCCCCTGACGGGACATAATTAGGCAGTCGTTCTTTCATCGGTTCGCGTCGGAAAATGATTGAGTGGTCAGGATCGGAGCAGGGATGCGGTTTTCCGTAAGGGGATCGGGGACAGGTGCCTTGCGGAACCCGAGCAACCGCTCCGGAATCCCGGTTGTTCCCGCCGATTCTGTCCCGTCAGGGGCGGGACGCACCCCCTGGGCGGAGAATATTTCGGTACCTTTTCACCCACTCGATTGGGAGAAGACCCAAAAAATAATGAGGAGGGATCCATGATCACGGGAAATGAATTCCGCGAGCGACTGGCCAAGCTTAAACCCAACGTCTACATGGGTGGAAAACGGGTGGACCGTTTCGACCCCCGGCTTCTGGGAGGCATGAACGTCATGGCCGCCACCTACGATTTTGCCCACGATCCGGAGTTCCAGGAGGTCGGGGTGGCCATTTCCCACCTAACCGGTGATAAGATCAACCGCTTTTGCCACCTCCACCAGAGCATGGAAGATCTGATCCACAAGCAGAAGATGACCCGCCTGTACAGCCAGGAAGTGGGGGGCTGCATCCAGCGCTGCATGGGAATCGATGCGCTCAACGGTGTCTCCATCGTTTCCTACGAGGCGGACCAAAAATACGGCACCCGTTACTACCGGAATTTCGTCGATTTCCTGAAGAAGGTCCAGAAGGAAGACCTCTCCCTCAACTGCGCCCAGACCGACGTCAAGGGAAACCGCCCCTGGAGGCCCCACCAGCAGAAAGACCCCGACCTCTACCTGCGGGTGGTGGAGAAGAAGGCCGACGGGATTATCGTGAACGGCGCCAAGGCACACAACTCCTGCTCCGTGTACGTGGACGAAATCGTGGCCATCCCCACCCGTTCCCTGACCCCGGAAGAGAAGGACTGGGCCGTGGCCTTCTCCGTCCCTTCCGACTGGGAGGGGGTCACCATCATCAACGCCTCCTACTCGCCGAGCAAGCGCAAGAAACTCGACTGCCCCTACGTGAATTTCGGCGCCAGCCATTCCATCACGGTCTTCGACCATGTCTTCGTCCCCTGGGAGCGGGTCTTCCTGTGCGGGGAGACGGAGCTGGCCGGAAAACTGGCCCTCCTCTTCGCCCTCTACCACCGGCACAGCTACACCGGATGCAAGGCCGCCCTTTCGGAGATCTTCACCGGGGCGACCGCGTTGGCGGCGGAGTACAACGGGATCGACAAAGCCCAGCACGTCCGCCACAAGCTGGCCGAGATGATCCAGATCGTGGACCTCATCTACTCCTCGGGAGTTGCCGCCGCCGTCCATTCCGTCAAGACTCCCTCCGGAACCTACGTCCCTGATTCGAACTTCTGTAACGCCGGCCGGATGCTCGCCGGGGAAAATATCTATGAAGAGTACGAATCCCTGGCGGCCATAGCCGGCGGGCTGGTGGCCACCCTGCCCTCCGAAGACGATTTCTACAACGAGAAGACCGCGCCCTACCTGGAAAAGTACATCATGCGCGATCCCAACGTCTCGGCCGAGCACCAACACCGGGCCTTCCGGCTGTTCCAGGATATGATGGCCTCGGCCTGGGGCGGCCACAAGCTTGTCGACGCCCTCCACGGCGGCGGATCCCCGGTCATCGAAAAGGTGGCCATTTACCGGGATCACAACATCGAGCGGTCGAAGAATATCGCCAAGAAGCTCGCGGGCATCCCTTACCAGGGCTCCACGAAGAAATTGGACCGAAAATTCCCCTGGCTGAGTTAGAAGAACGTACCCTTTCTTTTCCCCTCCCCCTCTGACAAGGGGATGGAGGGAGGTGGATGAATCGGGATCATGATTCCCAAGATCCTAACTTTCGCTGCAGCATTGAGCTTATTTTGGATTCTCTGGCCATCCGCTCTTCCTGCCCAGGTTCTGTTCGCCCTGAATTTCGAAAGGGATGAAGCCGTGAAATTTCCCGCCGGCTGGTCATCCCGGGATGAGGAGAACATGGGGAAGGTCTATTCGGTCCGAATCGAGGACGGCCATAAATTTCTTCACGCCGATGCGCAGGGAATCAGCGTCCCGATCGGTTATGAAAAGACCTGGAACCTGGAGGAATTTCCCATCCTGCGCTGGCGCTGGCGGGCGCTCGTCTTTCCGGAAGGGTCCGATGAGAAGAAGAAAAGCGGGAACGACAACGTTCTTTCGGTCTATGTGGTCTTCGGGGGATGGCCCATCCCCCGCTCCGTCAAATACACCTGGAGCGATACCCTGCCGGCAGGTAGCGTCTTCGACTCCCCTCTGTCCGGAAGGACAAAAGGCATCGTTCTCCGGAGCGGAAGATCCCTGGTGGGAAATTGGATCGCCGAGGAACGCAACGTGCTGGCCGATTACCGCCGCCTGTTTGGGGAAGGGGAAAAGAGTCCGACCGCAAGGGGAATCCTTCTCTTAACCGATTCCGACAATACGATGACTCGGGCTGCGGGGGATTACGACGACATCACCGTGGCGGCCGAGTGAGGCCAGCCCATAGGGCCAGGCCTTGAGATATCACCAACGCGCAAGAATCCTGTCTTCCAAGGCTTGCCCCCGCCTCGATGAAAGTCAGGTTGGCGCCAGTTTGATCCCCAATCGACCCGCCACCTCGACCGCCGTAGCCAGCGAGGGCTGGGCATCCACCAGCTTGACCCTTCCCCCTCCCCGGTTCAGGGAGTTGACCGCGGCGTTGGTTTCGGTGGCTTCGATGGTGATTTTTTGGACCTCCGGCTCCGGGATATGGTAGATCTGGACTTCGATCCCCTTTTCAGCCACCTCTTTTAGGACGCGGTGATAGGCTTTGATGTCTTTGGTCGAGGCTCCCAGAACAGCCCCCATGAGAATTCCGGGGACATTGATCGCCCTCCGGGCAAAGAGATCGGTGGTCAGCCCGATGGAGATCTTCCGGATTTCCCCCTCATAGAGCTCGTGAGCAATCCGGCCCATGTTGGTCGGGGATCCGACGGCGATGCTGCTTCCTCCCACAACCGCATCCCCGAACGGGCTGGTGAGGGGATTGGCCGTTTCCGCCAGCCTCCTCATTTCTTCCCTTGCTTTGGCCAGCACCCTCGCTGATTTTGCGGCTTCTTCCTCTCGCACCCCGGGAGCTACATATTTTTCAACTTCCGCTTCTTTCTTGAAGTAAGGCCGCATGTATTCCAAGTTGATCTCGGTGATCACCGGGGCGGCGTTGGCGTGGACCGACGCAGCCATGGCCATCATCACGTCAATGTCCACATCCACCCGCAGAGCGGTCTTCAGGGCCAGGTTGGAGGCCAGGTTGCCGATCAGGACCGCACCCCCGATGTGGGTGGCGCATAATCCCGAAACAATCACCCTTGGGGTGCAGGGCACCGCGATCGTGGGAGACAGGGCTAAAACCATGGCCCGCGCCACATCTCTTGGAGACCCTCCCCGCATCTCGGTCAGAGCGGCGGCCGCGCTGGCTGCCCCCGCCCCGAATCCTTCCATGTTGCACCCCGTGGTCTTCTTCCCTTCCTTGAAAAGGACGCCGATCTTGACGATCAAAGCACCGATCTGCCCGACCCTTTCCCGGGAAAGCCTCGTCTCCAGGAGAGCCTTCATCAACCCGGCAGTGACACAGGAATCCCCCGTTCCCGCGCAGGGCTGGAGTCCCATCTGGTGATTCCCCACCTCCGCCGCCAGGGTGTAAATCACCGCGTTGTCGATAAAACGATCGCCGATAAAAACCGTTCTTTTCTTCTTAAGCCCTGAAAGCCTTCTCCCGATCCCCCCCAGCAAGAAGCTCTCTCCTTTCGAAAGCCCGACTTCCAGAGAAAGCAGGTTAAACTTGAAAGCCTCGAAAACCGCCTGGATGACTTCATCATGGGTCAGCCGATGAACTTCCATGGCCTCGGAAATCACGATGTGGCTGGCCTTGACCCTGAATTTCTCGGCCAGATCGATGACCTCCCCCAGGGTTAACTTCCCCAGGGGAGCACCGGTCTTTTTCATCTTTGCGGTCAGGTCCTTAAAAAATTTTTCTTTTTGGGGTGCTGTCTTTCCCATGCCCGCTTTCCCTTTTCTCCTCTTCTGGCTCATCTCTTGCTCTGGAGCTGGTGGTACCCCATCTGCTTCCGGGCTTCCCGAAGGGTCACTCCCTTTTCCAGAAGCTCGAGGATTTTCTGCTCGGCCGCTTCGAGCGCCCGATCTTGGGGGACAACGACCACTCCCGTGTCATCGCAGGCCACGATATCATTCGGCCTGACGTGGACGCCGCTGACCGCTACCGGAATGTTGATCCCATCCACCTCGACCCGGTCTTTTCCCGTGATCATGAGCCTGCCGCGGGTGAAAATAGGGTACTGGGAAGTGAGGATCCGGGGAAGGTCCCGGCAGACCCCGTCAATCACCGTCCCGGCAATCCCCCGCTTCTGGGCATAAACCGTCATAATGTCTCCCCAGACGGTGCAATAGGTCCGGCCGCCGTTGTCCAGGACAATGATCTGCCCGGGTCCCACGTCATCCATAAAATCCCCCACCGTCCCCTTTTCGACCCCGCAGGGCCGATAGCGTACCGTAAAAGCTCGTCCCACGGCTTTCGTCCCCGGCACCTGCGGAAGAATCCCCTGGCATCCCCCCGGAATTCCAAGCCGGTCCAGGGCATCGGATATGCTCGTCGTATCCAGTTCCTTGAATTTCCCCACCAGTTCGTCCTCCATTTTTTCCATCGTTGATCCCTTTCCATAGAGAAAATAAATTGGAATACTGGAATGATGGAATCATGGGTTTCGGCATGTAATTTCCTTGCCCATCATTCCAATATTCCAATATTCCATTATTCCATTTCTTTATTCTCTGTGTCCTCTGGGGTTAGATTTTTCCCCGAATCTGCGTAATCTGCGGATCCCCTAGCGCTTACTTTTTCAGCATCGCCTCATAGCCGTACTTCTGATCCACTTCCAGGATGGGCACTCCCCGTCTCAGCTCTTCCACCATGGCCTCTTCCTTCTTCTGGATCTCTTCCGCGGCTGCGAGGACTTCCTCCAGCTTCTCCGCCGGGATCGCTACAACCCCGTTGATATCGGCCACGATGATATCGCCCGGCCGTACCTGGACGTCACCCACCCGGACGACTTCATTGAAGGATTCTTCCATGACCCGGCCGCGGGCAGTTAGGGGAACGGTCCCCCGGGCATAGACCGGAAAGCCGAACTCCTGGCAGGCGTCGATATCTCTCGCCGCGCCGTCCACGACCACTCCCGAGACCCTTTTCATCTTGGCGCCCATGGAAAGGATCTCGCCCCAGCAGTTGTTGTAGAGGTCTCCCCGGTTGTCGATCACGATCACATCCCCGGGCTGGGCTTACGCCCAGGTGGTACTTCGCCTTGGTCATTCCTGCCGCGGTGATCTTGATGGTCACCGCCCTTCCGACGATCTTCGGGCAGTTGTACATCGGTCGAATCCCAATCACCGCCCCCCGGATCCCCACTTTATCCAGCGCATCGGCCAGGTTGGTGGTGGCCAGTTTATCCAACCGCCGGCGGTATTTTGCGTCGAACTCTTTTGCCTCCATCCTCTTCCTCCTGATGCCGGAATCTCTTTATTCTTTATGTTCTATAATCGTTCCAGCGAGGTCAAGAAGAAAAGTTTCTTGAAAGTTGCGGGGAAATATGCGAATGATTCTTTGAATCCCGGCATACACCTGGGGGCCCCCGTTATTTCCCACGAAAGCGGAGGATTCCCCTGAATTGCCCGGGTTCATCCCAAGAGGAACAAATCAGCTGAATTCTATGTCCAACAGGGTGGAAGAAAGTCCCCAGGCACCGGCCGATGAGGATTTCCAACTTGTCCTCTCCTGCCGGAAAGGAGAGATCGAAGCCTTTGAGGTTTTGGTCGAAAAGTACCAGAAGAAGATGCTCAACCTGGCTTACCGGATGATCGGGGATTACGCCGAAGCCTGCGAAGTGGTGCAGGACGGTTTTCTCTCGGCTTACCGGTCCCTAAAAAAATTCCGCGGGGAAGCCCGGTTTTCCACCTGGCTGTACCGCATCGTGATCAACCTGTCCAAGAACCGGAGGAAACAGATCCAAACGCGGGGGGCCCGGGAGCTTTACTCGATCGATGCCCGGGGGCATAGGGAAGAAGGGCCGCTGCGCATGGACCCTCCAGACCCCGGTCCCTCCACCCTGGAGCGGATGGAGAAGAAAGAAGTTGACGCCAGGGTGCAGGGGTGCATCAACGGGCTCGACTCCGAGTACCGCGAAGTCCTGGTCCTGCGGGACATCCAGGGATTCTCCTACGAGGAGATCCGTGATATCCTCAAAGTACCCGAGGGAACCGTGAAATCCCGTCTCTTCCGGGCCCGGGACGCTCTCAAGGACTGCCTGAAGAAGGTGCTGGGAGATTTATGATGGAATGCCGGGACGTCCGCAAAAACCTCTCTGCCTACCTGGAAGGAATGGTCTCCCCCGAGGATAAGGAGCTCATCGATCAGCACCTCGGCTCCTGCCGGGCCTGCAGCAAGGCTCTTTACGAATTGAATCGCACCGGCGAAGTGATCAGGAATCTGCCGGAGGTGGAACCCCCGCCCGGGATGAAGCAGAAGATCATGGCCCGGGTCAGGGAAGAGGCCGAACCGACGAAGGGATTCATCCAGAAGCTTTTCTACCCTCTCCATATAAAGGTTCCCCTGGAAGCCTTGGCCACGGTTTTGATCGCCGTCATTGCGGTGTACGTGTTTAAAGCCGTAGAGCCCCAGATGAAAGACCTCCAGGTTCCTTCCGTCAGAGAACCGGTCATCGCCCGGCAAGAAGCCCCTTATCCGGCCAAGGCACCGGCTGCCGAACCGAGGGCTCCCCGGGAGAAGTCTGTCCTTCAAGAAACCCCAGGTAAAGCCAGGGTAAAGGACTTTGCCGCTGCACCCCCTTCTCCTCCTGCGCCCGCAGGGGTTGCCCCAACGGGGGAAGACAAGAGGGTCCTTGCCGAGGGGGCGGTCCGGGCAAAGAAGGAACTGAAGAAGGCTCAGCCCGCGGCTCCATCCCTGCGGATGGCCGCCAAAACGAAGCCGGGGGGCATGCGTATGGTGGTTCAGGCCAGAGACATCAGGCATGCCGGCCAAGAGGCCGTATCCCTCCTGAATCAGCTGGGCGCTTCGAGGATCGACCGCTTATCCCGGGAAAGCAATGAAGTCATCACCGCCGAGTTGAAGACGGAGAAGATCAAGGAACTGGTCGAGAAGCTGAGACTCCTGGGAGAGGTCCAAGAAAAAGACGCCACCGTAGCGTCCCTGGAAAAGGACGCAACCGTCCGAATCGAAATCATCCCCGGCCGCTGAATTCCCCTTTCATACTGAAAGCCGCAAGTCGCGAGTCGCGAGAGCGCAAGTCGCTAAAATTTTTTCCGGCCTCGGGCCTTACGCCATGCGACTTGCGGCTGTAATCTCCCTTGCCCCCCGGCCACAACCTAGTGTCGTGTCCCGAAACTAATAGGCATAAATTGCACCTGGAGCCGAGGGTCGGACGGATGCCCCCGCCCTGGCGGGGCAAAATCCGGCGGGGGGAAAGTCTTCTTCCACCGCATCTCCGGGGTTCCGCAAAGGAACGGGGGGCAGCGGGCTACGCCCTCGTCAGATCCGTAGGGGCGATTCATGAATCGCCCCTACATTGGCAATATACATTGTAAAATCCCCGTGGGTTCCGGAGGAACCAACGCCTATTTTGGCAAGCGCAGCGGTCTGACTCTCGGCTCCCGGCACCAGGGTTCGACTTTGTCAGCTTATTTCCGTGACACGACACTAGGCATTCCGGAGATATGGAAGTTTATTCCCCCCAAGAGCCGGGGGTTTGCCTTAAAAAAATGAAGATCATCTCCAAATTCGGAGAAAGCTAAAGAGCTGGTCTTTTCAGAATTTCCTGTGATTTCATGGGCCCGGAAGGAAAGTCATCAAATTATTTATCCGGGAACATTTTCGAAGCCTCCTTTGTCCAAGAGAACAGAAGCCGTCATTCAAGATCAAAGGAGGTCCAAAATGAGCCCATTCGCCAAGTTCCTTTTCATCTTAACCGCGGTTTCCTCCTGCCTCTTGGGGGCAACCGCCCATTCCCAGCCCGGGGAGTCCGAAGACAAAACCCTCTCCCCCTATTTCTTCGTGAAAAGCGATGACCCCGGGATCGATCCGCTTCCCCTGAAATCCACCTCGGCGGAAGTGAACATCGCCGGGGTCATCGCCGATGTCCAGGTGGCCCAGATCTACAGGAATGAAGGGAAAAAGACCCTGGAGGCCATCTACGTATTCCCCGCTTCCACCCGGGCTGCCGTGTACGGGATGAAGATGACCATCGGAGAGAGGGTCATCGAGGCCAAGATCAGCAAGCGAGAAGACGCCCGCAAAGCGTATGAGCAGGCCAAGCAGGCGGGCCAGAGCGCCTCCCTTCTGGAGCAGCAGCGGCCCAACGTCTTCCAGATGAACGTGGCCAACATCCTGCCCGGGGACGAAATCAAAGTGGAGCTCAAATACACCGAGCTGCTGGTCCCCTCCGACCGGATTTATGGGTTCATCTACCCCACGGTTGTCGGCCCCCGCTATTCCAACCAGCCTGCGGAGACCGCCTCTCCTTCCGAACAGTGGATCCACAACCCCTACCTGCATCAGGGGGAAGCACCGACCTACCGTTTTGACATCACGGTCAACATCGCTGCGGGAATGCCCATCAAGGAGGTTTATTGCCCATCCCACAAAGTGAGCGCGCATTATGACGGCCCTTCTTTCGCCACGATCCAACTCGATCCGTCAGAGGCCCATGGAGGCAACCGGGATTACATCCTGCGCTACCGCCTGGACGGCGACCGAGTCCAGTCGGGGCTCCTCCTCTATGAGGGGGAAAAGGATAATTTCTTCCTCCTTATGATGCAGCCGCCCAGGAGGGTGAGTCCAAAAGAGATTCCCGGCCGGGAGTACATCTTCATCGTCGATGTATCGGGGTCCATGCACGGGTTTCCCCTGGAAATCTCCAAGAGGCTGCTCCAGAGCCTGATCGGCAACCTTCGCCCGGCGGACAGGTTCAATGTTCTCCTCTTCGCCGGCGGCTCCTCGGTCATGGCCGAAGAGTCTCTGCCGGCCACCCCGCAGAATATCCAGAGGGCTCTTTCCCTGATCAACCGCCAGAGAGGCGGCGGAGGAACCAAGCTCCTGCCGGCCCTGCAACGGGCCCTCAAGCTCAAGAGGCCGGAGAACTATTCCCGGACCGTGGTGATCGCCACCGACGGGTATGTCCGGGTGGAAGAGGAGGCTTTTGACCTCATGCGGAAAAACCTCGGGAACGCCAACCTGTTTCCCTTCGGGATCGGCCGGTCATCGTCTTCGGGAAATGGCGCGGGCAGCCGAAAGGCAAGATCATCCTGAACGGCATATCCGGCAATGGTTCCTACCGAGAAATCATCGATATACGGACGGTAAAATCCTCGAAGACCCTTTCGGCCTTGCGCTATCTCTGGGCCCGCCACCGGATCGCCCTGCTTTCCGACTACAACCGGCTCCGGCGCGATGACCTGCGGATCAAGGAAGTGACCGAGCTGGGACTGGCCTACAATCTTCTGACCGCATATACCTCCTTCCTGGCGGTTGACACGGAGGTCCGAAACCGCGGCGGGGAGCAGACCACCATAAAACAGCCACTTCCCCTTCCTCAAGGGGTTTCCGATTATGCCGTGGGTGGCGTCAAATTAAGCCTGGCTCCTTCTTCTCTCCTGGCCCGGAAGGAGGCCGCTCCGGCGCGCATCGAAGAGAGAGCGATGCAGGGGGAGATGAAAGACCAGGAAAAAGACAAGAGGGCCGCTTCCATCCAAAAGATCAAGATCTCCGGAGGGCTGACGAAAGAGGCGGTCCTTCAGGCCCTGGAAAAGCACCTGGGGGATATCCATAAGTGCGTGAAGGGGAACGATCCCGGCAGGAACCTGGTTTTACATTTAACCATCAACCCGGATGGAACGGTGAAAAGCGTGAAGATCGCCGGCCGGGATTTTAAGAATCCGGCAGCCGAACGCTGCCTGCTCGAAGAGGTCAAAGGATGGAAACTCCCCGCCCCCCATGATGGCCGGGAGGCCAGAGTCACAGTCACCTTTGTTTTTGCGGTCTAACCAATTCCTTTCCCTCTTTTTGCAGGTTGAATAGTTTATGGATAATGCTAGAATGTCCCTGGTTGCCGGGCAACCAAAATCTCGGGAAAGGAGGGTTCAGCGATGGCCGAGAGTATTTACAAAATCATCGAGGTCGTGGGGACCAGCAAGACCTCCTGGGAGGATGCTGCCAAAAACGCTGTGGAGACCGCCGGCAAGACCCTGGAGGATCTGAGGGTTGGGGAGATCGTCAAGTTCGACATGACCATTGACAAAGGGAAAGTCAGCTCCTACCGGGCCAGGGTCAACATCTCATTCAAATATCGGGCCGAAGATTAAAGCGCCATCCTGTTCGGTCCTGTTTAGGGGGAAGCGATGGATCAGAGCTCAGCCTTTCCGCAAAGAGAGGCTGAGCTTTTGGTTGGAGAAAATCGTCAAACGCTTCGGAATCGATGTTTGGAAAGTACCAGCCATGCGTCCGGGGAAGGAACAAATCATTGCCCCGCCCCTTTGATTCATGTAAATGTAGATCATGAGAATTGAGCTCGTTTCCCCCGCCGCGGAAGACAGTGCTCGCCTGACCCCATTGGCCCTCGCCACGCTTGCGGCCCTTATCCCCCCGGATGTGGAAGTGGGATTTTCCGACGACCAGATCCGCCCCGTGGACCTGAACAACGGCTTCGGGGGTGCGGACCTGGTGGCCATCTCGGTGATGTCGAAGACCGCCCACCGGGCCTACCAGATCGCCGACGCCTGCCGGAAAAGGGGAATCAAGGTGGTCCTGGGGGGAATCCACCCTACGGTTCTCCCGGGAGAAGCCTCGGCCCATGCCGACGCGGTGGTGATCGGAGAAGCGGAAACCCTCTGGCCCCGGGTCGTGGCGGACTTTCAGACGGGCCTCCTGCAGGGGTTTTACCGGCAGGAGGGAGTGGTAGACATGAGATTATCTCCCCTTCCCCGGCGGGAGATCTTCAGCGCCCATTCCCGGAGCTACATCCCCATGGATGTGGTGCAGACCACCCGGGGATGCCCTTTCCTCTGCGATTTCTGTACCGTGCACTCAACCTTCGGGAACCGTTTCCGGATGCGGGAAGTGGACAGCGTTGTGGCTGAGATTCAGGGGCTGACCCGGTGGGGGATTCTCTTCGCGGACGACAACGTGATCGGGAATGTTCCCTACTTCCGGAAGCTGTTTACCGCCCTGGAACCGCTGAAATTGAAATGGATCGGGGAGGCTTCTCTGGCCGGGCTGGGCGAGGAGGAGAATCTCAAGGTTCTGGAGAAGAGCGGCTGCAAGGCGCTCTTTATCGGATTCGAATCCGTGAATTCACAGCTGAAGACCATCGGCAAGCCCCAAAATGACCCCGAGCGCTACGCCGAGGTGATCCGCAAGCTGCACGACCACGGAATCATCACCTATGCCGCCTTCATGTTCGGATTCGACTTCGACGACCCCTCGGTTTTCGAGCGGACCGTAAATTTCGCCATCACCCACAAGATCATCCTGGCCCAATTTGCCATGCTGACCCCTTACCCGGGAACCCGTCTTTATTCCCGGCTTCAGGCGGAAGGTCGGCTCCTGCGGCAAAAATGGTGGCTGGAACCCAACCAGGAGGTCCTGGCTCCCCATTTCCGCCCCAAGCTCATGGAGCCGGAGCAGCTGCGGGAAGGTTGGAAGTGGGCCTGGAAGGAATTTTATAACTTTACCTCCATCCGGAAGCGGATGGAGTTCTGGCCGGCTCTCTATCCTTACCTCGCCTACCTGCCCCTCAACCTCCGACAGCATTATTCGCCCGCCGCAAGATCTGCGACGAAGACACCCGGCCCCGGGCGTGGAGAGAAGACAACCAGCAGCCGTAGGGGCATCCCGCGTTTCGCGGGACCGCGTGCCCCTGCGACCCGGCGCCATTCCTTCTTCCCCCATTTCGATATCCGGATTTCGAGTTCGTCACCCCTCAAGGGGGATTCGATTTCCCCCGGCCCCGGGTCGTGTCCCTTAAATCGTAAGCACAAATTTTCAGGTGGAGCCGAGGGTCGGACGGATGCGCGCCGCCAAAATCCGGCGGGCGAAACTCCTCTTCAAGCGTATCCCTGGAGTTCCGCAGA
>LJUR01000231.1 GCA_001304105.1 Deltaproteobacteria bacterium SM23_61 | reverse complement strand
AGCGAGCAGGTAGATCCAGAACAGTTTTCCCTGGAAACGGTCCTTTTTCCGGATGGCCATCACAAACAGGAAGATCCCGAAATTGGCCGCGGATTCGTACAACTGGGTCGGATGAATGGGGATCCCCCGCGGCGCCAGAGATTCGGGGTGGGTGAAAGTGACCGCCCACGGGACCTCCGTGGGTAGCCCATAGCATCAGCCGGCGGAGAAACACCCCAGCCTCCCGATGGCCTGGCCCAGGGGAATGGCGGGGGCGACGATATCCGCCAGCTGGCGGAAATCCAGATGGTGTTTCCGTACATACCAGAGGCCGACCAGGAAGGCAAAGATTAACCCCCCGTAAAAAACCAGCCCCCCCCTCCAGAATCGAACGATATCCACCGGGTTGTCCCGAAACTCCTCCCAACTGGTGAGGACATAGAAAAAGCGGGAACCAATCAGCGCCGCCAGAAGGGCGTAGAAGGCCAGGTCCATCATGATGTTCGGGTCGACCCCGAGGCGCTTGGCTTCCCGCAGCGCCACCACCACCGCAAGCAGGAAGGCCACCGCCAGGAGGAGGCCGTAGGTGTGCAGGGTGAATTCGCCGATTTTAATCAGAATAGGATACATAACCGCTATATTTTCGGATTTCGAATTTTTAATTTCGAATTTTCAAAGGATCCTTTGCGCAGCACCTGGATAAAGAGCAGGACCACCCCGATGGATATGGCCGAGTCGGCCACGTTGAACGCCGGCCAATGAAGATCATACCAGTGGAGGTCGATAAAGTCTATCACTTCGCCCAGGCGCAGCCGGTCGATCAGGTTTCCAACGGCCCCCCCCAGGATCAGAGATAGGCTCAGCAGCAGGGTTTTCTGCGCCGGCCGGAGGCCCCGGATCAGGTAGACGATGCACCCGACGGCCACGGAGGAGACAAGCACGAAAAAAACGATCCGCAGGCTGGAACGGGACCCGGCCAGGAAACCGAAAGCCGCCCCGGTGTTTCGCAGATAAGTCAGACTGGCAAAATTCGGGATGATATCGATGGACTGGTGCAGGGCCATGGTCTTGTCCACCAGGAACTTGGTGCCCTGATCGAGAACCAGGACCGCTCCGCTGATGAGGCCTGCCAGAGTGGATTTGGGGCTCACGATTTTCCTTCTGCCTGGATGGCGGCAAGGGCGGCCTGGCAGCGGGGGCATACCGCAGCGAGACCGGCTCCTTCTCCCACCTTGGGATCATAGACCCAGCACCGCGGGCATTTTTGGCCGCCGACCCGGGAAACCAAAACCTGGAGGCCTTCAATCTCTTTAGAAGGCTCGACATGGGGGAGGGCGGTCGGAGACAGTCTGACCTCCGAGACAATAAAGAAATCTTTCAGAAGGGCCTCGTTTTCCCGCAGGAGAGAGAGAATCTTCTCCGGGCCATTCAGGGTCACGGAAGCTTCCAGGGAATTTCCGATCAACTTACCCTGCCGGGCGGCTTCCAGGATCCTGGAGACTTCGGTCCGCACTTTGAGAAGAAGATCGAAGCGTTCCTCCAGCTGAGAGTCGAGATACTGGGATTCCACCTCCGGGAACAGAGTGAGGTGCACGCTTTCCGCCCGTTCCTTCGCTCCCGGGATATGCCCCCAGACTTCCTCGGCGGTGAAAGAAAGGATGACCGCCATGAGTCGAACCAGGGTATCCAGGATCTTGTAGAGGGCGGTCTGGGCTGCCCGTCGCGCGGGGGAATTGGCCGGCGAGGTGTACAGGCGGTCTTTCAGGATGTCCAGGTAAAGGGCGCTCAGATCGACGCTGCAGAAGTTATGAATCCCGTGAAAGACGGTGTGGAATTCGAAATTGGCATACGCTTCCTTCAGCCGAGAGGTCAACTTCTGCAGGCGCAGGAGGATCCAGCGGTCCAGTTCCTGGAGTCGGGAATCCGGGATCTCGTCTTTCTTCGGGTCAAAATCGTGCAGGTTCCCCAGGAGGAACCGGCAGGTGTTGCGGATTCTCCGGTAGGCGTCGGAGAGGCGGGAGAGAATCTCCTCCGAGATGCGGATGTCGTCCCGGTAGTCCTCGGCCGCCACCCAGAGGCGGAGAATCTCAGCCCCGTACTTTTTGATCACCTCGTCGGGAACGATGACGTTCCCCAGGGACTTGGACATTTTTCTACCTTCCCCGTCCACCACGAACCCGTGGGTGAGGACCGAGTCGTAGGGGGCCTGTCCCCGGGTGCCCACCGAAGCCAGAAGCGAGCTGTGGAACCAACCGCGGTGCTGATCGCTTCCCTCGAGGTACATGTCGGCAGGGGATTTCAGGTTGGGCCTTTTTTCGCAGACCGCTGCGTAGCTCACGCCGGAGTCGAACCACACGTCGAGAATGTCCGTTTCCTTTTGAAACTCTTCTCCCTTGCACTTGGGGCAGCGGGTTTCCGGGGGGAGAAGTTCTTCCACCGGAAGATCGAACCAGGCGTCGGCTCCCCTCTGCTCAAAGATTTTGGAGACGTGTTCGATCAGGGGCTCTTCGGTCAGAACCTCGCCGCAGGAGGCGCAGGTGAAAGCCACGATGGGAACACCCCAGGCGCGCTGACGGGAGATGCACCAGTCGGGGCGGTTCTGGATCATGCCGTAGATCCGGTCATGGCCCCAGTGGGGGATCCACTTCACTTGATCGATGGCCTCCAGAGCCTTTTGGCGAAATCCGTTCTTCTCCATGGAGATAAACCACTGCTCCGTGGCCCGGAAGATGATGGGGTTCTTGGAACGCCAGCAGTTGGGGTACTGGTGGGTGTAGATCTCGCTGTGGATCAGGGCGCCCACTTCCTTGAGCTTCTGGATGACCGCGTCGTTGGCGTCAAAAACATACTGGCCGGCGAAGAATTTCACCTCCGGGGTGAACCTTCCCTGGTCGTCGACGGGAGAATAGATGGGAAGGTTGTACTCCAGCCCGGATTCGTAGTCTTCCTGGCCGTGGCCGGGAGCGGTATGGACGCAGCCGGTGCCCGTATCCAGAGTGATGTACGTGGCCAGGATGAGCAGGGATTCCCTCTCCAGGAAGGGGTGGCGGCACTTCAGCCCTTCAACTTCTTTCCCCGAAAAATTTTCCAGAATCTTGTACTGCTTCTTCTTGGCCTGGGCCATGACCTGCTCCAGCAGCGCCTCGGCCAGGATCCATACTTCTCCGTCCACCTCCGCCGCCACGTACGGATAGACGGGGTGAAAGGCAATGGCCAGGTTTGCTGGAATGGTCCAGGGGGTTGTGGTCCAGATCAGGACAAAGACCTTCTTGTTTTTGAGCGCCGGGAAGCGTTCCCCGAAGTCGGAGAAAGCCGGGAACTTGACGGTAATGGAGGGGGACTCATGGTCTTCGTATTCCACCTCGGCCTCGGCCAGGGCGGTCTGGCAGGCGGCGCACCAGTAAACCGGCTTCTTTCCCCGGTACACCGATCCCTTGCCCACGAACCGGCCGAATTCCCGCGCGATGGTGGCCTCGTAATCATAGGTCATGGTGAGGTAGGGGTTCTCCCACTCGCCCATGACCCCCAGCCTCTTGAACTCCTGCCGCTGGATGTCGATGAACCGGGAGGCAAATTCGCGGCAGAGTTTTCTTTTCTCCGAGATGGGGTAGGATCCCTTTTTACTGCCCAGGCTCTTGTCCACTTCGTGCTCGATGGGCAGGCCGTGGCAGTCCCACCCGGGAACGTACTCCCCGTTGAACCCGGCCATGTTTCTGGACTTCACGATGAGGTCCTTGAGAATCTTGTTCAGAGCGGTCCCGATGTGGATATGCCCGTTGGCGTAAGGCGGGCCGTCGTGGAGGATGTATTTGGGGCGGTCCTTGGAAATCTCCCGGAGCTTCTGGTAGACCTCTCCGTCCTCCCATTTTTTCAAGATCTCCGGTTCGAGCCTGGGGAGGTTTGCCTTCATGGAAAAGGAGGTTTTGGGCAGGTTCAAGGTTTCTTTATAGTCCATTTTACCCTCGGGACAAGAAACAGCCCCCGATTCCCGGGGACTATGAAATTCTCAACTCCTGATAATATACCGGGACCATAATTTTGTATCACAGGACACGCCGCGGTACAAGAAAAAAGCAGAAACTCGAACGAATTCTCACCGGAGAGACTTCTCTTTTTTTTCTTGCAATTTGCTTTTTTCAGGTGCTATACTTTTCACGTTTTGGTCGCAACCCGTCTCTCATGGATATTTTTTCCCTTTTCCCGACCATTCCTCTCGGAAGGGAAAAGTGGCTTACAAAGCTTTTGACTAAGCCTCTGGTGAAAGGAGGTGGTCCAGGACTCCGTTGCGAGAGGAACCTTCTCATAGAAGTAAACTTAGCGGATCAGTCAAATAATTGATATTCTTTTGGAGGAGGAAATATGGCAAGTAATAAAGGAATCGATTGGTCTTCCTTATGGAAGAAGGAAGACTGGTGGGCGTGCTGGATTGGCTGGTTTCTATTGCTCCTGGCCATAGTTGCTTTGCTGCCCGCCCTTCCCAAGCTGGCTAAATGGACGGAAATCGCTCAGGCTTTTCCCCGCGGGGCGGTGGCCTTTTGGTCGCTCACCAAACTGTTTTTGATTTTGGTAATCTTAACCTCGATCGGGGCGGCGGCCATGAAAAAGTCGGTCAAAGCCTACATCCCCGGGTTCCTGGCCATTTATATTATTGCCCTGGTCGCGCTGGTCGTTTCCAACCAGAAGCAGATCCACATGTATGGGTTTGAATACGTCCTCTGGGCGTTGATTATCGGGCTTATCATCAGCAACCTCCTGGGCGTTCCCAATTGGCTGAAGCCGGCCATCATGACCGAGTATTTTATCAAAATCGGCCTGGTCTGCATGGGCGCGGAGATCATGTTCCAGGTGGTGATGAAAGCCGGTGCAGTGGGATTGCTTCAGGCCCTGCTGGTCGTCATTGTGGTTTGGTTCTCCACCTACTGGCTCTGCCGCAAATTTGGGTTGTCCGAGCGGTTTTCCAGCATCATCGCCACCGGCAATTCCATCTGCGGGGTTTCCGCCTCCATTGCTGCGGGCGGTGCGGTCCAGGGGGATCCCAAAGAAGTAAGCTACATCGTTGCCTGGCTGATGATCTGTGCTGTGCTCCTAATTTTCATTATGCCTCCTCTCGCCAGATGGATGGCCATGCCCACGAACATGGCCGGTGCATGGGTCGCAGGGGTTATTGATAACACCGGGGCGGTGGTAGCGGCCGGGGGAATCCTGGGCTCGAAGGCGGCCCTGGATGCGGCCGTATTGGTCAAAATGTCGCAAAACGTCCTCATCGGGTTCGCGGCCTTCCTCCTGGCCCTCTGGGCGACCCTTTCCCTCGAGAAGAAGAGCACTGGCGAAAGGCCCTCCTATGCCGAGATCTGGTACCGTTTCCCCAAGTTCATCGTCGGCTTCGTGGTGGCTTCCCTCATCGTTTCTTTCTTTGTTCTGCCTGCGATGGGAGATAAAGGCGCCAAAGGAATCACCGGCCTGATGAAGGGATACCGTACCTGGCTGTTCGCCATCTGTTTCGTATGCATCGGCCTGGAGACCCGGGTCAAGGAACTGCTCGCGGTCGGGGGAGGCAGGCCGGCGATCGCCTATTTCATCGCCCAGTTCTTCAACATTATTTGGACCCTGATCGTGGTTTATATTCTTTGGTCCGGCTGGCTGTTCACGCCGCCCATCCTGCCCGATTAAAAGGCGGATGAGCGAGCGCCTGGCGAAGACTGGAGAAGAAAGGGGGGCCCGGCCCCCCTTTCTTTTAGCCTTGGAGGATACCCAGGATCGGTTCCGGGGTAAACCTGGAGGCGGCAACCTCGGTTTTGATTCGAGGATAAGAATCGATGAGCGCTGAATACATAAAAAACTATGGGATGATCCTGGCTGCCGAGG
>LJUR01000230.1 GCA_001304105.1 Deltaproteobacteria bacterium SM23_61 | reverse complement strand
CTTCGTAAGTAGGGGCGATTCATGAATCGCCCCTACATTGGCAATATGCTTCGTATGATCCCCGTGAGCTCCGGAGGAATCAGCGCCTATTTTGGCAAGCGCAGCGGTCTGACTCTCGGCTCCTGGCACCAGGCATCGAATTTAGTAGCTTATTTCCGTGACATGACCTAGTGGAAAGGGAACAAAATGAGCCTCTTAGATTCAGCCATAAAGATAGGGGGAAAAACAGCCCCCAACCGCATCGTCAACCAGCCCATGGAATGCAACGACGCCGACGAGGTGGGGAACCCCACCGAGCTCACCTTCAACCGCTACCGGAAGCTGGCCGAGGGAGGGGCCGGTATGATCTTCGTGGAGGCTCTCACCATAACCCGGGAGAGCCGGGCGAGAAAGAACCAGCTGGGGATCGATGAAAAGACTGCGCCCGCGTTAGAACGATTGTTGAAAGAGATGAAAAGGATTAATGCAAAATCCCTCATCCTCTTACAGATCACCCACTCCGGGCAGCTGAGCGGGGCGGATTTCTCGAGGCGCGTTTCGGTTTACCCCCTTTCCGGGCAGCAGACGCATATTCTCTCTGGGGAAGAGATTGATCAGATCGGGGACGACTTTGGCCGGGCCGCGTCGATCGCCAGGCAGGTGGGCGCCGATGGAATCGATTTCAAACAATGCCACGGGTACCTTGGCGGCGAGATGCTGCGTCCGGTAAACACCCGCGAGGACCGCTTTGGGGGCTCCTTTGAAAACCGGACCCGTTTCTTTTGCGAAACGATGGCTAAGATTAAAAAATCAGCGGGGAGCGGTGATTTCCTCGTGGGAGCCCGGTTTTCGGTGTACGAAGGAATTCCCGGGGGATTTGGAACCCGGGGTCCTGCGGAAGTGGTCGAAGACTTGTCCGAACCACTGGCTTTCGTGCGGCTCATGGAGAAAACCGGGGTGGACTACATCAATGTTTCCGCTGGAATCCCGGCCATCACCCCGGAGATCGTCCGGCCGACGAAGAATTACCCGGAAGGCGTCTATCGCCATTTCGGTTGGGCCCAGGCCATGAAGAAACAGGCCCGGGTCCCCATCATCGGCTCGGGATATACCTATCTCCGGGATGGGAAAAATGACCTGAAAGAGCCCGACCCGGGAAAGAAAAATTTTCTGTACTGGGCGGAGAAGAACCTGAAGGAGGGGATTTGTGACCTGGTAGGCGTCGGCCGCCAATCCCTGGCCGACCCGCTCTTTGCCAGAAAAATTCTCGAAGGAAAATCCGGGAAGGTTAACTACTGCACGGCCTGCGGAAGCTGTTCGGTTCTCTTAAGGAACCAGGCGCAAGTCGGCTGCCCCATTTATTTTGAGCACTACAGAAAGCTTTTAAAAAAAGTCCAAAAACCCAAGGCAGACAGGCGAACTTAGCCGCGAAAAAAACCGGAGTGGTTTCGGGAAGGCCTGGAGAATTTAAAGTAGGGTTTAGAGGAAGATCGCAAAAAAAGTTTCGGGTTGCGAGTTTCAAGATTGAGGCCTTGACCCCTCACCCGAACCTCTCAACCCGAAAATTTCCAAATGATTCAGTTTTTTCCTTAGCAGGATTCGGAAAAACTTTTTTTCAATCCTGAATTGTCATTCCCGCGGAAGCGGGAATCCAGTCTTTTCAAAGCCTTCTGGGCTCCCGCTTTCGCGGGAGCGACGGCTCAGTAGAGTTTTTCCGCAACCTGTTAGATTCTTGCCTTTATCCTGAAACCTGGAACCTGATACCTATGTTCTATTTGACCTGCCAGAGATCCCCCTCCCACATGGCTTCGAAGAGGGCCAGGCTATCCTCCTTGGACATGGAACGAGGGTTGTTTGGCCGGGGATATTTGGCGACGTTGAGTTCCCCCATCTTGGCCACGTCTTCATGCTTAAATCCCATCTCTTTCAGGCTCAGCGGAAGCTTCACGTCGGCGGTTAAATCGTAAACCAGCTCGCAGGCCGACCTCCCCGCCTCCCTGGCGGAAAGGGAATCCACCTTCTCCCCCATGGCCCGGGCGATCAAGCCCAGCCGATCTTCGATGACCGGAAGATTGAAGGCCATGGTGTAGGGAAGGCCGATCCCGCAGCCGACTCCGTGGGGCGTGGGCTGGAACATGGCCAGAACGTAAGAGATGCTGTGGGCGAACAGCCCTCCGGTTCCGGTAAAGGAGATCATGGCCAGGGTCGCGCCCATGGACATGTAATAACGGGCTTCCAGGTCTTGGCCGTTGAAGGTGGCCCGGCGGAGATACTTGGAGATGAGTTCGATTCCTCCCACGGCCAGGCAGTCGTAGAAGGGGTTGGCCAGCTTGTTCATGATGCTTTCCACGGCATGGGAAAGGGCGTCGATCCCCGTAGAGGCGGTAACCTTGGGCGGCATGGAAAGGGTCAATCCCGGATCGATGATCGCGATCTCCGCATAAGCCATGGGCGAACCCATGAAATATTTATCCTTCCCCGCCGAGCACACGAAGAACATGGAGACTTCACTTCCCGTTCCCGAGGTTGTGGGGATCAGAATTTTTTTCAAGGCCGGATTGTTGGCCACCTTCTTGCTCATTAAATCCAGGGGAGCCTGGGGATTGGTGGCCACAAGGGAGGTGAGCTTGGCCATATCCATGGAACTGCCTCCTCCCAGTCCGATGACTAGGTCGGACTTTTCTTTGCGCACCATGTCATAGAGGGCATCAGCGGTTTCGATGTGGGGCTCGGGGTCCACCTTGCCAAAGACGCCTACTTTCATTCCTTCCTTCTCCAGGTTCTCTTTCACCAGGTCGGCATAACCCAGTTGGACCATGGTTTCATCGGTGACCAGGAGGACCTGTTTTCCGCCGAGCTTCTTGGCCTGCTCTCCCACTTTATTGATGGTATGGAATCCGAAAAGAAGGCCGTTGGGGGGAAGAATGCCTGCGGTCTGGAAGACGAACTCCCGCTTCAGGTGGGCGGGGACCTCATAATTCAAATTCGCTTTGGCCATGAGAAATCTCCTTTCTGGGCAAATAGAGGTTAACCGGTTGAATGATTCGTTCTTTCGAAAGAAAGATAATCTTTACCCTGCGCTAAAATACAATTTTAGACTGGTCAAGTCAAGGGATATCAAAAAAAGCCGTGAGGCGTGAGGAGTGAGGGGATAAAAGCGAACAAAGAATCTTTATCTTGAATTTTAATTCATTATTTAATCTGTGTTTATCTGTGTTCATCCGTGTCCCAATAAAATTTTTGGGTTGCGGCTCCGATGCGCGGTGGCCGGAGAGTTTTAGAGATAATTATTTTTGGTGGATGAGGCGGGCTCCCGGATGGGGGACCCGGAAGAAGGGGATCGTGGTTCCATCCAGGTTGCCGATAAAGGCGGTTTTTCGTTCTTCCCACCCGAAGCAGATGTTGGAGGGGCGCTGGAGGATCTTTCTTTCGGGATCTTCGAGGACGACCTCCAATTCCCGCCGGGGATTGAGATAACCCACGGCATTCCAGGCGGGAAAGGTGACCCACAGGTTTCCGGCTGCATCGAAGGCGATGCCGTCGGGAAAACCGAGGGGGGCAAGGACTTCAGGGCCGTAGGTCTCCCGGTGGGACAGGGACCCGTCCAGCTCAATCTTGAAGCGCAGGATCCGGCGGAGCATGGTCTCGGCCACATAGAGGTGAGTTTCCTCAGGATCTAAAGCGAGACCGTTGGCAAAAGAGATTTGGTCCGCCACGATGCGGGCCTTCCCTTTTTCGAGAAGGATCACGCTCCCATCCGGCCCCGGGTGTTGCAGGGCTTCTTCCACGTTCTCCCGGGCGGTCGAGTTGGAAACCCAGAGCCGGCCTCTGGAGTCCACGAAGGGGAAATTGGGAGTCGTGATCTTCATCCCCTCGGCCTCAGTCAACAGCACTTCATGGTGACCCCGGGGATGGAGAGACTGAACCTGCCCGTTTCCGATGTTGGCAACGATACAGTTTCCCCGGTCATCCAGGCAGATTCCGTTGGGGACTCCGCCGAGCTTACCGAAGAAAGCCGTTCGCCCGTCCCGCTGGATCCTGGCAATCTGTCCCCTTCCGTCGGCCGAATAGAGACTCCCGTCATCCAAGGCCATCACTCCTTCCGGCCTGAGGATTCCCCGGCCTATGGTTCGGACGTTGGATAATTCGATTTTCATTCTGCCTCCTAATTCTTTTATGTTCATGCTTAAGAAATTATAAAAGCCTCTGCGCCCTCCAAGGAGAAAGAAAAAATCAACCACAGAGTCCGCAGAGATCGCCGAGGTTTTTCTTGCTAAAGACAAAAAGCACAAATCTCTTTATGAATATAGACCCCTCTTTGCCTTTCCATCTTCCGGGGATAGAGACAAGAGGATGAACCAAGAGGAAGCAGAAAGCGCAGAGATCATCCCATGAAAGCCCCTTGGAAGTTCTGGCCTCTCGGGAAGCGTTGGAAATGAGGGCGCTTTTTCCCACGCATCCTGGGCCTTTGGCCATTTTAACCTCTGCGTGCTCTGCGGTTAATTTTTTTCTCCCAGGGTAGAGGGGACCATGACAAGCGAGAAAACCGCCCCGATGAAGACCAGGACCCCATTCAGGACAAAGACCGAGGTAAGGCCGATCTCCTGGGCGAAGATTCCGGAGAG
This sequence comes from Deltaproteobacteria bacterium SM23_61, assembly GCA_001304105.1. Taxonomy (GTDB): domain Bacteria; phylum Desulfobacterota; class SM23-61; order SM23-61; family SM23-61; genus SM23-61. The sequence continues at coordinate 2,143 of LJUR01000230.1, read as the reverse complement.
AATGGGACCCACGCTCATTCCGATGGCGTAGAGGGATTGAAAAAACCCCATGGCTGTGGCCTGCTGCTCCCTGGCGATGGATTGAATGGACAGGCCCATCAGGAGAGGGAAAACCAGTCCCACGCCGGTCCCGTTTATGGCCTGGACCAGGAAGAGGGTGCTAAGACGGCCGGTCAAGGGGATGGAAAATACGGCTCCCGAACTGAGAAGAAAGCCCACGAAGAGGATCCACCGATCGGCGAGATAGCTACGGATGAACGTTCCGGAAAGGAGGGTACCCGCCAGATTGGGAAGCAAATACCAGAAAAGGAGAACCCCCAAGTCCCCTTTGGAAGCGCCGAGCTGCTGGGCGAAGATGGGGGAAAACCCGTAGGCGATGGCGAAGTTGGAGAACTGCATGAGGATGCAGAGGAAAGAAGCGGTCAGAAGCATCCGATTCCGGCCCACCCGCAAAACTTTCTGGAGGGTGAGGTCGGAACTCTTTTCCGGGCGGACTTCGGAGATCCTTGCGGCCAGAAGAAGCCCGAGGACGGACAGCCCTAAGCCCACGTAGAAAGGAACCGTCCATCCCCATGCATCCGCGATTTTTCCTCCCGTGTAGTTGGCGAAAATTTGAGCCAGACGGGAGAAGAACATGATGAGAGACATGGATCGGGCAATTCGGCTCAAGGGGAAGTAGCTCGAGTAGAGAACGGTAAAGGGGACCCACATGCTGGCGGCGATGCCGGAGGTGAAAACGGACAGGAAAAGCATCCAGGTGCTGCCGGAAAGGATCAACCCCAGGTTGGCCAGCCCGTCAAAAACAAACCCGAGGAGGATAAAAGGCTTTCTACGCCGCAGTCGGTCCGACCAGACACCGAGGGGAATCCTCAGGATGATTTGGGAAAGGCCGTAGGCCCCTATTACCAGGCCGGCGGCCTGCAGAGAACCGCTCACCAGCTTGGCGTAAGAGGAGAGGATGGGCATGTAGATGTAAACCGCCCCCCATAGGAGCATGGTGCACAGATAGGAGAGAAGGATAGAGGAGCGGTAGGGGGAGGGACCTGAGGGGTCGGAAGAGGTCATGGCCGGGAAGTGAGAAGATGGAGACTCTTGTAAAGCTTTTCAAAAAAAGGGGAAGTCGTCATTCCGGGCAAGCGAAGCGCGACCCGGAATCCAGGATTTTCATGGATTCCGGCTTTCGCCGGAATGACGGAGTAAATGACTATTGCAAGAACCTCGAAGGATATTCATTTTTTCCGGGCCTCGCCGGTCATGGGCACAAAAGCAACCCCCAGGAGGTGCTGGATGTCGGTCTTGCCCATTTTTTTGGTGAGCAGGGTGAGGGTCTGGAAATATGTGGTGCTTCCCAGAGGGATGATCAACCGGCCCCCCTCCTTTAGCTGCTTGATCAGGGGAGGGGGGATGTGGTTGGCCGCGCAGGTGACGATTATGGCATCGAACGGTGCCTCCTCCTCCCATCCGAAATATCCATCGCCGTATTTCACCCGTACTTTGTCGTATCCAAGCTCCCTCAGCCGCCGGGCCGCCTGGCGGGTCAGGGATTCGATGATTTCCACGGTGAAAACCTGGTCGGTGAGCTCGGCCAGCACGGCGGCCTGGTACCCCGAGCCGGTCCCGATCTCCAGAACCCGCTCACCGGGCCGGATCTTAAGGATCTGGGTCATGAGGGCCACGATGTAAGGCTGGGAGATGGTCTGCCCTTCGCCGATGGGCAGGGGGTGATCCGCATAGGCCTTGTTTTTCAGGGAAGGTTCGACGAAGAGGTGGCGGGGCACCCGGCCCATGACTTCCAGGACCTTGGGATCTTTGATGTCCCGCCCTTTGAGGTCGCGCTCCACCATTCTCCTGCGGGCCTCAACAAGGCTCGGGTCTTCCGAGGAGAGGGCGGGAGGGATCGGAAGGTGTAGCGACAGCAAAATAGAGCCAATGAAGATGATCCGGCGCATGGGGGAAAAAAACGATCAGCTTTCAGCGGTCAGTTTAAGGATAATACAACTGAGTATTATTTTAGCCTAACTCGATGATCGCGGGAAGGGGAAACCTGAAAGCAGGCTGTCGACGGCCGACCGCTGACCGACGACCGCCGGTTGCTGACCGCCGAAAGCTGACCGCTGAAAGCTAACAGCTGATAGCTGATAGC
>LJUR01000229.1 GCA_001304105.1 Deltaproteobacteria bacterium SM23_61 | reverse complement strand
CCAGGATGGAATGATTGGGATGGTAGTACTTTTTATAAAAGCGCTCCAGCGTGTCCCGGGTCATGGAGGGGAGGGACTTTTTCGTCCCCTCGACCGGATGGCGGTAGGGACCGCTGAGGAAGAGGTTCTCCTGGAAAGCCTTTTCCGCCACCACGTCCGGCTGGTCTTCGGCGGCCTGGATGGCGGCCAGGGTCTTTTGGATTTCCCGTTTCACTTCCTCCTGGGGAAAGGTGGGTTGGGTGAGAACCTCCAGGAAAAGGTCGAACCCTTTGTCCAGGTCTTTTTTAAGAACCCGGAGGGTAAGGGTAGCGTAATCCCGTCCCGACGAGGAGTTGAGCGAGGCTCCCATGAAATCGAGTTCTTCATTGATCGCCTTTTCGCCGTGCTTGGCGGTCCCCAGGAGGAGCCCTTGGGCCGTCAATTTGGCCGTGCCTTCTTCCCCCGTCGCGTCCCTCCGGGACCCGGCATCGATCAGCAGCTGAAGGGTGACAAAAGGAAGGGAACGTTCCTCGGAGGTCAAAAGGACCATCTGGTTGGAGAGGGTCATCCGCTGGACCGGCGGCATGGCCAGGAGGGTCCCCTCCATCGAAGCAAGGATGAGCAGGAGAAAAACAAAGACGGCGGAGTACCGAACCTGGCCAAGCCGGAAAAAAAGAGGCATGGGGAGTTGAAAAATCCGAAATCCGAATATCGAAATCCGAAACAAATTCGAAACCCAAAAATTCAAAAAACCCAAACAAGGGAAAGATTTTTGAATTTGGAAAATTTGGATTTTTTTCGAAATTCGAAATTCGTGCTTCGAATTTGGAATCGCAACTTTCCATCGGAAGGTTTGCTGCCATCTCGCGCACAATTTGACCCGTAAGAGAGCAAGGAATCTGGTCATTCCGAAACCTCCCCTATCGTATCATCCGGTCCTTGCCGGAAGAACCCGCCGGCGGCTCTTGGCCCGGCTTGGGCGGCAGGGGAATGAGAGTCCCCACGGTCCGGTTGTCGGGAATCAGGTATTGCCGGGCGACGCGCTGGATGTCCTCCGGGGTCACCCTCTGGATCAACGGCAAGTACTGATCGATACCCTGCCAGTTCTGCGCGATCTCATACCGGGCCAGGAGCATGGCCTGGAAGAAGAGGGAATCCTGGCTGTAGATGAAAGAAGACTCCAGCTGGTTTTTCACTTTTTCCAGTTCCCGTTGATCCACCGGTTCTTTTTGCAGCCGTTCAATCTCCTCCTCCAGTGCCTTTTCCACCTCTTCCACCTTTTTCCCCGGCAGGGGGACGGCATAAATATAGAACAGGGCCGGGTCTTTGGAGAGGTGGCTATTTTGCGAATCCGCTTCGAGAGCCAGTTGCTTTTCCAGGACCAGCTTCCGGTAGAACCTGGAGCTTTTCCCCCCGGAAAGGATGGCATTGACAACTTCCAGCACGTAGGAATCCGGGTGCCGCAGGTTGGGAATCCGGTATCCCATGACCAGGAAGGGAAGCTGAGCCTCTTTTTTTACGGAAATCCTCCGTTCCCCGGTCTGCGGCGGGTCCTCGGGCTTTTCCTGCCTGGGGGCGACGCCCCGAGGAATCCCCCCGAAGGTCTTCTCAATCCGGGAGAGCATCTCCCCCCTATGGAAATCTCCCACCACCACCAGAAAGGAATTCGCCGGATTGTAGTAAGTCTGATAGTGCTCCTTCAGGTCCTCCAGGGTGATTCGCTTGATGTCCTCCATCCAGCCGATGATCGGCCAGTGGTAGGGCTGGACCTGGAAGGCGGTCGCTTCCAGTTGCTCCATCAGGAAGGACTGGGGATCGTCTTCGGTGCGCTGCCTTCGCTCTTCCATCACCACCATTCTTTCGGTAACGAAGTCTTCTTCCCGGAGGTCCAGGTTCTGCATCCGGTCCGCTTCCAGGTCCATGACCACCTGGATCCGATCGGAACGGAGGGTGGCGAAGTATCCGGTGAAGTCCCGGGAAGTAAAGGCGTTGGTCTGCCCCCCGTTCTCCTGGATGATCCGGGAATAGTCTTCGGGACCGTATTTCTTCGTTCCCTTGAACATCATGTGTTCAAGCATATGCGAGAGGCCCGTCTTGCCCCAATCTTCGTTACGGGATCCGACCCGGTACCAGATGTGAAAGGTAATCAGGGTAGCCTTGGAGTTTTCCAGCAGAATAACCTTCAGCCCATTGGAAAGGGTGGTTTCAAAAACCCGGTCCCCGAGCCCGGCCTGGGCATCGGTCAAGAGAAGAAAGAAGAGCAGCAAAAAAATCGCCCCTGCCCTCAAGTTCCTTTTTTCCCCTGGACTCCGTTTCATCACGGAAAAGATCCCCCCATGGTTCACACCCTTTTCTGAAATTCCCGGAAAGACATCCCTGGAACCGACCTGATTATATTTTACTATGAATTTCCCCGCAAATCGGGCTATTTCTTAGCGCCCCCCCCGAACGGCGGGCCCGAGGATGAAAGAAAAGATCTTGGAAGAATGGATGAGTACGGAGATGCTGCCGATGAGGATGGAATACCGTCGGGCTTCGCAGATGGACGGCAATAGAAATGGAGAAAAGAGGTTCAGGAATGATTGACTCTCTTCCACATGGATTTCATGATCTCTTCGGCCTCGGCTACGATACCATCGAGGAGATCCTGGCAGGAGGGGATGTCGTCGATGAATCCGCAGGCCTGGCTGAAGGCCATGGAGCCCCACTCCAGGTCTCCTTCCACGTAGGCTTTGCGGATCCGGCCGACCCCGTACTGCATCATTTCCCAGGGATCCACTTTGCTCTTGGCCATATCCATGATTCTCTTGGCGAAATCGTTCTTGATGACCCGGCAGCGCACTCCGGTGAGGTTGTCGGTCACCACCGTGTCTTCCTCCGATTTGTCGATCAGGTATCTCTTCACATGCTCGGGGACCGGCGCTTCCTTGGTCACGATAAACCGGCTTCCCATGGAGATCCCTTCGGCGCCAAGGGCCAGGGCAGCCGCCAATCCCCGGCCATTGCCGATTCCCCCAGCGGCGACGACGGGGATCTTCAACCGGCTGGCCACCAGCGGAGTCAGGACCATGGTGGCGATGTGGCCCGTATGGCCTCCCCCCTCGGTTCCCTGGACGATGACCGCATCGGCCCCGTCCTGCTCCGCCCGCAGGGCATGCTTCAGGGAGCCCATAGTGGGAAGGGCGATGATCTGGTAAGGCCTCACCCTCTCGATAATCCTCTTGGGGTTCCCCCGGCCGTAACTGGCTACGGGGACCCTTTCCTCCAGAATTACATCCAGGAGCTGATCCACAATGGGGTTGTCGGGCATGAAGTTCACCCCGAAGGGCCTGTCCGTCATGTCTTTCACCCGGCGGATGTTATCCCGGAGCTGGTCAGGGGTCATGAAGGCCGCACCCAGGATCCCCAGGCCGCCCGCATTCGAAACCCCGGCCACCAGAGGGGGAAAGGATACCCAGGACATGGCCCCCTGAATGATCGGGTGTTGGATTCCCAGCAGTTCGGTGATTCGAGTCTTCATTCCGTTTCCTTATGACGGATACTGGATGCGGGATCCTCGATTCTGGATGTTGGATTTAGGATATCCTCCATCTGGGACTCGGCATCAAGAATCTTGCCTTTCGTCATCCAGTCTCCCGAAATAACGAAAAGGCCGTGAGGGGGACTCCCCACGGCCTGCGGATAAATCAGCCGTGGGTTTTGCCCACGGCCTGAATCGTTTCAATTATTCTATTTGCGGATCAAGCGGAACGTTCAGGCAGCGGGCCCGTCCTAAGGACAAGGCACAACAGGAGTAGACCGAGCACCCATAGCTGAACCGCTACCTGACTCATGAATTCCATCCTCCCCTGCTGTGCTATTTATATTAAGGCCCGGCGTTCCCCTTTGTCAAGAACTTGTTTTCGGCCAGAATTGTCTTGACTTTCCCCCTTTTTCATCTGAAAAATAATGTTCCCGGTGGTCGCTATTCACAGGCCTCAGGCACGAACGGGGGCTGAAAGAAATGAACCCCCCCGGGTGGATCGGAAAGGGGCGCGGAACGACGGGTTAAATCTTCAGTCACCACAAGATCCCCCATGGCTATTAAAATTTCACTGATCGGGCTGGGCAATCTTCTTTTAGGGGACGAGGGGGTGGGCATCCACGCCGTGGAGGCGCTGAAAAAAAAGTATGATTTTCCCGAAGAGGTCCGCCTCCTCGACGGCGGAACCCTGGGGCTGGACCTCCTCCATCTGATCGAAGGAATGGATAGAGTTCTTTTTGTGGATGCGGTAGAGTTAAAGGAGAAGGCGGGTACCATCGCGGTCATCGAGGGGGAAGGCCTTCCTTCTCTCCTGGAACCCAAGCTCTCCCTCCATCACGTCGGCCTTGCGGACCTCCTCTTGGCTTCCAGTTTTCTGGGAACCCGGCCGGCGGAAATTGCCCTGGTAGGAATCCAGCCCGAGACCCTGGAAATCGGGCTTGAATTATCCCCGACGATCCAGGGACGTTTTGATAAACTATTGGAGACGGTTTTGGAAAAACTCCGAGAATGGGGCCTGGAAATCAAGGCCAAAGGAGCTCAGGAGTCTGCAGATGTGTCTGGCCATTCCCTCTGAAATCGTAGAAATCAGGGACCAGACTGCTACCATCGATTTGGCGGGAGTCCGCCGGGAAGTGAGCCTCCTTCTATTGCCCGAGGAAGCCTCCGTTGGAGATTATGTCCTGGTCCACGCCGGTTTTGCCATTCAAAAGATCGACAAGGAAGCAGCCGAAGAAACCCTGCTTTTGTTAGAGGAAATCGCCGCAAAAGAAAACGCATAGCGCCGAGCGCATGGAGCATAGCGGTAAGCCTTTCACGCTATGCGCTATGCGCTCTGTGTCTCTCGGCGAAACGGTTGGTTCATGCACGAAGTTTCCATCGCTCTCTGTCTTCTGGATATAATCGAGAAGAAGTGCCGGGAGGAGGGGTGCCAAACGGTCGAATCGGTAAGAGTCCGCTTGGGAAAGGCCTCGGGCGTTCAGCCCGAGGCTTTTTCTTTTGCTTTCGAGGTCGTCAAAAAGGATACTTTGGCCCGCAATGCCAGGTTCATGATCGATCTGATCCCTCTCGGGGGAACTTGCTCCGCCTGCGGAAACCGTTTCACGACGGAAGAAGCCTATATCCTGGAATGCCCTGCCTGCGGCTTCCCTTCCCTCCAGGTCACCCAGGGGTACGAGCTGGAAATCGTAGAGATGGAAGTGGAATAGGACGCAGATCCCCGCAGATGAGGAAAAAACAATAACCAAATGGGACACAGATGAACACAGATTACACAGATTTTAAAAGCCAAAGAATTTATTTCTGACTTTAAGAAAATCTTCATCTGTGTTCATCTGTGTCCCATTACGCTTTTTTGACCTTTGATTTCGGGCCGAAGGGCCCGGGCAGGAACTTCCCGTCCCTCTCTTCCAGGAACCCCTTCCTCCCTTTTTCCTTCTGGGCGTCGAACATGGCCTGCCGCTCCGGGCCGGGAGGGGATTTTCGCCAAGTTCCGGCTATATTAGAGAGACAGGGAAAGCCTGAGGTCGTAACCCATGTCCAGGGGGCGAAAAGATCAGCCTCGAGCCTTCGGAAGGTCTTCGGCAAGGGAATTATGCTGGAAGGAAATTCCGCTGATCCCTTCCTTCCAGAAAAGGTCCACCCGGGAGAAGGGAAGATAAAGGAGCCGGGGATCCTCCATTTTTACCCGGCACGCTTTCCCAAACTTCCCCCCACGGTGAGAGGATGGGATCCGTCTTCAAAGGAGCCCAGGTCCAGATCCGGTTGGACGAAAGTGAGGCGGCTTCCCAGGCTGTGGATCGTCTTGGGATTCCTGAATTTCACTGCCGGAACGTAAAAATAAATGGGCCTGCGGGACTCCCGCTTGCCATCCACCACCCGGGGGGGCGGGGCCAGGCGGTAAAGATCAGCCATGTTTTCCACCCCTTTCCCCCTGGATTCCAGGCGTGTTCGGCAACGCCAGAAGGGGACCCACAGCGAGTTCGTTGGCTGCGGGGCCTCCGGTGACGGAATCACGGAGTAGGCCAGCTCGGCCCATTCTCCCCCCTTCTCCCGGAAGAGATGGCGGCAGGTGGGGCAGAAGTGAAGAATGCTCAGAGGCTGGAAGGGAAAAGCCCACCCACAGTTGGGGCAGCGGAAGGGAAGGAAGCGCAGCTCGCTGAACCGAAAAGACTTGCGGGTTTCGTTCCCTTTCAGTTTGCTAAGGAGGGAAGATCCATCGGGGATGGTTTGAACGGGACTGCGGCCCACGGCATCCAAGAGAAGAATTTCCCGCCCCCCTTCATGGGAGCAATCCACATACCATAAGGGAAAGTAGATCACCGAAAAACGAAGGCCCACAATCTTCTGAAGGGTCACCTCGGGGATCAATTTTTCCGCCTGGAAGAAGTAGTCGGCATAATGCTCGGCGTCCGCCTGCGCCTCTTCCAGCGAAAACTCCAGGGGAAGGAAGGAGTTCCGTTTCTCCAGGTGTTCCGGGGAGAAAGGCCGCAGGCGGAGGACCTGCGGGCGAACGCCCAGGCTACCGAGGCCCAGGTCCAGGCCCGAATACCCGGGAATCGTATGATCCATGGCCCGGACCAGCAGTACTTTGAAGCGCTCCATGGGGGGAGGAACCCCGGCCTCCACCTGGACTTTCAGGGGTTTCAGGCCGAAGACCCATCGGTAAACCGTGCCCTGCATGCGCCAGAAGGGAGCGTAAAATAGGAAGGCTTCTCCGGTCCGCGGAGAATGCTTCCCCGACTTTAGCAAGTGCTCCACGGCCAGGAGCCTGGCTCTTCTCTCCTCGCCCACCAGGGGGGAAATCACATAGCGCAGCACCCCCTCCCGTCCTGCGACCAGAAGATCGGTGCCGCAGAACCGGCAGTGAATCACCCGGGCTTCTTCCAGGAAATCGATCGTCCCCCCGCACTGGGGGCAGCGGATGAGGATGTGGACTCTGGCTTCGGCAGGAACTCCCATTTTCGATGGCGACGCAGATGAACGCGGATTTTCAGGGTTCTAAATACAAAGAGATAATGGGACGCGGATTTACACGGATGAACACGGATTTTTAAAAAATAAATATTAAAGACCGGCTATCTTTTTCCCAGCCTGGATTCCTTTTTGGGAAGTTAAATTCCAGGTTTTCATCGCTTTCTTATCCGCGTGTATCCGTGTTCATCCGTGTCCCACTAGGTCTTTTTTCTTTTTGTCTTTTTGTCTTTTCCCAATATAAAATCTGTGTTCATCTGTGTCCAATTTCGTCTTTGTTTTTCCCTCATCTGGGGAAATCTGTGTGCTATTGCAGTTTCTCCCCGCACTGGTTGCAGAAGACCGCTTCGGGCATGGCCTTGGTGCCGCATTTGGCGCAGGTCCGTTCGTGCTTTTCCACCTTGGCCCCGCAGGACATGCAGAATTTGGCCTCCGGGGGAAGGTCCTCGCCGCACTTCAGGCACTTGTTGACTTTGAGAATGTGGCTGCCGCAGTTGGGGCAGAACCGGGCCTCGTAGGGAATCTTGGTGAAGCACTTGGGACACTCCAGCTTTTTCCGGCTAGG
>LJUR01000228.1 GCA_001304105.1 Deltaproteobacteria bacterium SM23_61 | reverse complement strand
GGAGGCGGGCGGGGAGCCGGAAGAGGACGAGGATCTGGACGCGGCGGGGGCGGAGGTAGAACGGGCGGAATGAGGCCCGGCGCCGGCCCGGGGGGAGAATGCATCTGCCCGAAGTGCGGGACGACTGCCTCCCATCAGGCCGGGGTTCCCTGCTTCCAGGTGAATTGCCCGAGCTGTGGTACCCAGATGGTCCGGAAATAAAAACTTACCCTCCTTCCTCCCCTCCCCCCTGAGGGCGAGGGCTTCGTCGTGAGCCTTCGGCCCGAGCTCAGGCCGAGGGCTCCCTTCGGTTCTGAGCGGCTCGACTGTCTTCGCCCCTGAGGCTCAGGCCCGAAGGGAGCTCGCCGAAGTCTCAGGATCGAAGACAGCCGAACGGTTGAGGCGGGGGGGATGTTTTTTGCCAGAGGTGATAGAAATGCCCATCTACGAATATCGCTGCCCATCCTGCGGAGGGACTTCCGAAATCTGGGAAGGGGTTGGGACCCGAAGGGATTCCCTGGAGTGCAAGCACTGTGGAAACCGGAACCTGGAAAAGATCCTATCCCTTTCTCACCCGGTCAAGAATCCCCGGCCCAAGGGAACCACCTGCTGTGGGCGCCAAGAGCGGTGCAGCACCCCTCCCTGTTCCTCCGGGGGCACTTGCCGCAAGGATTAGAAAGCAGGCGAGAATGGAAAGACTCGTCCTGAAAATCGAAAAAGGGGCCTTTTCCCCCCTCTTCCCCCTCCTTGCAAAACCGCGGCTGGAACTGGGAATATGGCCCCACAGCAAGAGACCGATTCTCTCCCTTTCGGGAAGAAAACCTTTTTCCAAGACTTCTTCTCGGAAGGGCAACCGGAAGGGAATGGAAAGCCCGGTTACCACAGGAAGGGCCATCCCTCTCGATTCCCAAAGCGTCGGATCGATCCTCATGATTCTCCCCGAAGGGTTCGCCTGCGGCCTGAAAAAGTTACTCCATGAATCCTATCGAGTCCTGGACGAGGGAGGAAAGATCGCGATCGGATTTGTTCCCCGGGAGAGCCTGTGGGGCCGATTTTACCGAGACAGAAGGAGCCGCGTCTTTCTAACTCCGAAACTCCGTATCTATTCCCTCAAGGAAATGGAGCATCGAATGATGGAGGCCGGCTTTTCCATCCAGGGATATTTATGCACCCTCTTCCAGAGACCGGGAGAAGCGAAGGAGTTTGAAAAGCCCTTTCGAGGTTATCGTTTCCAGGCCGGATTTCTCGTTTTGCTGGGCGAGCGGAGAGCCCGGGACGTTTGAAATTGGAAAAAGGAGTGCCCTCATGCGAGCCAGGATCGTTGCGGTCTGCCGGGGTGGGGAGAAGGGAAAGCGAAAAGAAGCCGTCATGACCGGCTTTTTTGAAAAGGGGGTGGGGTTGGTAGGCGACGCCCATGCAGGGACGGACAAAGAAGTCAGCCTCCTTCTGAAAGAAAGGGTGGACGAGCTGGCCGATAAGACTGGTTTTTCCTTCCCTGCCGGAGCCTTCGCCGAAAACTTGCTCGTGGAAGGATTGAAATGGGACGAATGCACGCCGGGGAAATGCATCAAGGTCGGGGAGGCAGCCCTTCAAATCACTCAAATCGGCAAAGACCCCGCGATCCCCCACAGCTACAATTACTGCGGTTTTTCCCTTCTTCCCCGCTTCGGGATCTTCGCCAGGGTCATTCAAAGCGGAGCGGTAAATAACGGAGACGAAGTGCAATGGCTGCAATCCCCTGGTGAACCGAAGGTTGAAGCCGGATGAAGATCCATCCAGCCACAGCGGAAATTCTGGACAAGGCCTTTGACGGTGCCCTCCTGACCCGGGAGGAGATTCTGCATATGCTTAGAATTCCCCTCCCCTCTTTGGAAGCAGGCCTGGTCATGGCCTCGGCCGATTTTCTCACCCGGGATGCCTGCGGGGGACGGGCGGAAGTGCATGCCCAATTGGGATTGAATTTCTCCCCCTGCCCCAATAATTGTCTCTTTTGTTCCTTTGCCGCTTCCAACTCCATCTTCCAGGGGAAGAAAGAGATGGAGGTGGAGGAAGTGGTCCTCCTGGCGAAGAAAGCCGAGGCAGAGGGGGGGAACGCCATCTTCCTCATGGCCACGGGGGATTATCCTTTCGGAAAATTCATCGAAATCGCCCGCGAGGTCAGGAACCGGCTTCAACCGGGTACGGTCATGGTCGCCAACACCGGAGATTTCGGGTTGGAGGAAGGAAAGAGGCTGAGGGAAGTGGGATTCACGGGAATTTACCACGCGGTCCGGATGGGCGAAGGACGGGACACGAGAATCCCGCCGGAGACCCGCCGGAAGACCATCCAGGCCGCCAGGGAAGCCGGATTGCTCGTGGGAACCTGCGTGGAACCGGTGGGGCCAGAGCATACCCCGGAGGAAATCGCCGAAAAGACCTTGATCACCCGGGAAATTCAGCCCTGCTACAGCGGCGCAGCCAGAAGAATCCCCATTCCCGGCTCTCCCCTGGAAAAATTCGGGGTGATCAGCGAATACCGCATGGCTTTCCTGGTTGCCGTGGTCCGCCTGGCCATGGGGCGGAAGCTGATCGGAAACTGCACCCATGAGCCCAACCTCCTGGGTGCCGCTTCCGGGGCGAACCTCTTCTGGGCCGAGGCAGGGGCCAACCCGCGGGATGTCGAAGAGGAGACTTCCAAGGGGCGGGGCTTGAATGTGAAATCCTGTATCCGTTTTTTCCACGAGGCCGATTTCGAAATGCGGAAGGGGCCTTCGGTCATCTACAGCGAAAATCATATAAAAACCTAATTGGACACAGATGAACACAGATAAACAAAGATTCCTCTCACCCCTCGCTCCTCACGCTTCACGGCTATTATTGGGACGCGGATGAATGGGGACCAGCTGAAAAAGCTCCCAAGAAATATGCTGCGCTTTATGTCTTTCGTGGCCCTGGGTTTTTTGACGGCGTTTCTTTTCCTTTCCCCGGTGGAGGCGGAGGGAGCGGATTGGAAATTCATCGGCAAAGATGACGAGGGACTGTGGATGTATGATGCGGAAACGTTGAAGGGCGATGCCCACGACCGGATCAAAGTGCAGACCAGGAAAATCTATGAGCGGAAAGCCGTCCTTGCCGCTGTGGATAAATACGGGGAAAAATATAAAAACCTGGATTATGTTCTTGCAGAGTGGGAGATCGATTGTTCTCAGAAGAAGTTTAAATTGTGTTCGGCTATCTTTTATTCCCAAGAAAACTCCGTGATTGAACGATATCATGCTGGGGAAAAAGGATGTTTAACCCCTGAAGAGATCCCCTCCGATTCATACTTGGAAATACTTCGAAAAAAGGTTTGCAGATAAATGGACGCTATAGGATTCCCCCCTCGGACGGAGGATGTGTCCAGCCTTCTGCCGAGCTGTGACCGCGCGTCGAAATCCAGGGCCGTAGAAAAAACGGCGCGCTCTTTCCATCGTGCCCCCGGGTCGGTGGAGGGAGGCGGAGGATGACCTCCCTGGACCGGGTTGAAGAAAATGGCAGAGCCAGAGTGGTGGATATCCAGGGCGGATGGGGGATCCGGGGACGATTGGGACAGATGGGGATTCATCCCGGGGACCTCCTCACGGTACGGAGGTGCGGAGCCCTGAGAGGTCCCATTCTGATCGAGGTGCACGGGTTTCAGGTGGCCCTGGGAAGGGGAATCGCCCGTCGAATCCTGGTGGAAGGGGTGAAATGAGAATCGCCTTGGTGGGACAGCCCAACTGCGGAAAGAGCACCCTTTTCAACCACGTGGCGGGGTACCGGGCGATGACCGCGAACTTTCCCGGAACGACCGTGGAATACACGGAGACCCAAACCAGCATCCAGGGCCACGACTGCACCTGCATGGACCTCCCTGGAACCTACTCCCTGGTCTCCGGCGATCGGGCCGAAATGGAGACGCGCCGGCATCTCCTCTCCGGAGAGGTGGACCTGATCATCAACGTGATGGATGCTTCCCTGCTGGGCCGCAGCCTGGAATTGACCCTGCAAATCCTGGAATTGGAAATCCCCACCGTGGTCTGCCTGAACATGATCGACGAAGCCCAGAGAAAAGGCATCCAGATCGATGTCCGCAAGCTTTCCGACCTCCTGGGCATTCCGGTTGTGCCCACCGTGGCCTCCATGGGGAAAGGCCTCCAGGAATTGTTCCGCCAGGCGCTTCTGGCTTGGAAGAAAAACGGTAGGGGAAAAACCCAGAAATTCAGCAAAGACATCGAGGAAGTCATCGGGCGAATGACTTCCCTGCTGGAGGCCGATTGCCAGGTCCGGGAAAAAGTCCCCACTCGCTTTCTGGCCCTCAAGATGCTGGAGAGGGACCCTTATTTCCTGCGGGAAATCGAAGGGGGAAAATCCCTTCACTCCCAGCTTCGCCTCCTCCAGGAGCGACTGGAGGAGGCCCATGGGGTTCCTGCGGAGGAGGTGATTTCCTCCGAACGTCATGCCCTGTCCATGAATTTGTTCGAAAAGGCGGCCCGAATCATCCATCCCCCGAAGACGGACTGGAGAATCCTCGTCGATTCCTGGGTCACCCACCGGTTCTTCGGATACCTCATCCTGGGGCTGGTCTTCTACGGGTTCTTCAACTTTATCTTCGTTGCCGGCGGGGCCATCGAAGAACCCCTCCTGCAATTCTTCGGACATCTTTCCGAAGGTCTCAAAGAAGCCTTGGGGGCGGCCAGCCTTCTCTTTTTTCTCACCCAGGGATTTCTCCAGGGGATCGCCGGGGGGGTAGCCATCGTTCTCCCCTACCTGGTTCCATTCCTCATCGGGCTTTCCCTCCTGGAGGACGTGGGATATCTGCCCCGGGTCGCTTTTCTCATGGATGTTTTCATGCACCAGATCGGCCTTCACGGGAAATCGATCATCCCTTTTATCCTCGGGTATGGATGCAGCGTGCCTGCGGTGATGGCCACGCGGATCCTGGAATTTCCCCAGCACCGGTTCATCGTCGCCATTCTGGCCACCCTGATCCCCTGTGCCGCAAGAATTACCATCATCTTCGCCCTGGCCGCTTTTCTCCTGGGGCCCAATGCCGCTCTTTTCATCTTCGCCCTGAACTTGGTGGTGGTGGCGATCTCGGGGAAAATCCTTTCCCTCTTCTACCCCGATGCCAGCCCGGGCCTGATCCTGGAGATCCCGTCCTACCAGGTTCCTCCGCTGGGCAACACCCTGAAAAAATCCTGGTACCGGATCCGCGAGTTTATCGTCATCGCCTGGCCTATTCTGATCGGCGGGAGCGTATTGCTTTCCCTGTTGGAATTCGGAGGGGTGGAGGGATCGATCAATTGGGTTCTTTCCCCCCTGACCGATCTCCTGGGCCTCCCCCAATCCGTGGGAACCACCCTGATCTTCGGCCTTCTCCGGAAAGAGCTTTCTTTGATCATGCTGACCCAGGCCCTGGGAACCACGGAGGTTCTCACCGTGATGACCCGGACGCAAGTCATGGTTTTCACCGTCTTTGTCACTTTTTACATCCCCTGTCTGGCGACCATTGCGGCTCTCTGGAGGGAGATCGGAAAAAAGGGGGCGCTTTGGGCCGTTCTCTTCACTCTGGCTGTGGCCACCGGCCTGGCTCTTCTGACTCGGCTCTTTATGGAGATATTTGTCTAACCGGGAGAAAGAGAGGTTTGGGATGCACATATCCGCGCAGATCAGTCTGTATCCTTTGAAGCAACAGAGACTCTCCCCGGTTATCGAAGAGGCCTGGAGGATCCTCGAAGAGAATTCGCTGGACCTGCAAAAGGGGGGTATGAGTACGGTGGTGAGCGGGCCGGCGGAGATGGTCTTCAACGCCATCCAGGAAGTGTTTATGCGCTCGGCGGAAAAAGGTTCTCTCTCCATGGTGGTAACTTTTTCCAATGCCTGCCCGATATAGGCAAGGGGCCGATCAAAATGCGAATCTTGACTG
>LJUR01000227.1 GCA_001304105.1 Deltaproteobacteria bacterium SM23_61 | reverse complement strand
CCCTCCCAGCCACTGGGCCATAAGGCAAAGGAAGAGAGGGACTTTTTCATCCATCGGGCCGTCGGCCCATCCGGCCTGACCAGGGTGAAACTGGAGGGAGAGGAAGTCGCAATAGGGGGCCAGGTCCTCGGGCCCGGGAATGCGGGGTTCTTCCAAATCGGACCGGTCCATCCCCCAGGTTATCGGCAGGGAGGAGTCCCACCGCCTCAGCTCGGTCGCCATTTCTTCAAACCAGGCTCTGGCCGAATCTCTGGATGGAGGGATGACCAGTTTGGAAGTTTGATTGCCCAGGTCCCACCCCCATACGGCGGGATGACCCTGCAGGGCATCGGCGGTTTCGTGGATCAGGAGCTTCTGGGCACTTCGTACCTCCCGGTCCGAATACATGTTCCGGGCCCTCCCCTTCCGGATCATGCCCATGGAAAATAGACGATGCTCTCCTTTTCCTCTCCCCACCATCCAGGGAGGAAGCCAGTTCATCCCGGTCACATGACCGCAGAAAAAGGTGGGCAGGATCTTGATCCGGCGGTCTTGGGCCAGGTCGGCAAGGCGAACCAGATCCTTCAGCGCGGGTACCGAGAGCCGGTTGATTTCGGGCTGAAAATCCTCCCAGAGCAGAAAAATTCTGATCACTTCAAGGCCGTACTCGGCCGCCAGCGAAAAGTCTCTACGGAGCGGGGGGACTTCAAACTCCCTCCACCAGGAAATCCCTTTTTCCGCGGGCCAGTAGTTGGCCCCCACGACCATTCTCTCTTCCCCGCCAATTTTTTCCATGAAACCAGCTTCTTTCTCATCGAAAACGGAATTTCCAGAGGGCAAAGACGAAAAAAAGACCGGCGAAAGCCAAAAGGATTCCGGCCTCGGAAAGCACCTGACGTACGCCCAGCCCACGAACGATGACATCCTGATATCCGGCCAGGGCCCAGGCGTGGGGAGTGAAAAGGCAAAGGGTCTTCATGAATCCGGGCATGATGTAGGCCGGAACCAGCATTCCCCCCAGGGCGGAAAGGATGATCGCCAGGAATACGGAGAGGCCGTTGACCTGGGCCTCGGTCTTCCCCAGGGAAGCCACCAGCAGTCCCAACCCGTTGGCCGCCAGGGCGAGGGCAAGAGAGACGATGATCAGGGCCGCCGGATTCCCCAGTTTCATGCCGAACAAAACCACGCCCACGGCAAACATGAGGACGATTTGGACCAAATTGACCAGATAGTAGGGAAGCAGCTTCCCGATGAGAAGAGTTGCCTTGGACAGGGGAGCGGATAGAATTCTCTGGAAGGTCCCCTCCTTTTTCTCCTGGATGAAGCTGGAAGCCAGGGTCAACAGGATGAAGAAAACCCCGAATATGGTGTAGGCGGGAACGTTCTGCTCGGTGGCCGAGGGAAAACGCCCGGGAGCATGGCCCCTGGGAGGCCGGCTCAGGAACGCGACCTCCGGGCCGTTCCCCGCCTTTTTCCCGGCGCTGGCCAGAAGGTCATCGATCTTCCCCTCCATGTTTTTCGATTCCGGGCCGGCATAGCCAGCGAAAGGGCCCATCTCCGCAGCCCAAGCCTTCTTGAGCCGGGCGGGCAGGGTCGCCAAGAGAACCCGGCGGAGGATGATCCCCTGAATCGTTCCTTTGATCCCGGACAGGAGCCGCACGCTCGTCGCCGGGTCATGAATGAAGGTCACCGCCCCTTTCTGATGGAAATCCATGGACAAAGCCATGGTTCTTTCAGAAAACGCTTCCGGGATCAGAAGGGCCAGGGGGAATTTCCCCTGCCGGATCAGCACCTCCGCCTTCTCCTGGGTCAGGGGGATCCCTTTGACTTTCTCCAAAATTACGATTCCCTCTACACCCCTCAGGTCGGAAATGACCTCCCGGCTCAACCCTCCCCGATCCAGGTTAACCACCGCCACCTCGACCGGACGGGATTTGCTCCCCCCTTGGAAAACCCCCTCCAGGGTATAGCTCATGACCAGGATAAAAAAGGCGGGCATGGCAAAGAGGAGCGCCAGAGCCTGCCGGTCCCGGGTGAGAATCTTCGCCTCCTTGGCCAGAATCGCCACAATTTGGTGCAAGCGCAACCCCCGTCGTTAATATCCCGGGCCGATTAATCCCGCAGTCCCCGGCCGGTGAGGTGGATGAAGACGGACTCCAGGTCCGGTTCCATCACGTCCAGGGTTTTGAAAAGGAGCTGGCCGTTTTTCTTCAGGTCCAAGAGATCCCTCAGGACCGCGGCCGTTCGGTCGGTTTCCAGATGGACTCTCTTCCTCGGGGCGTCAACCCGGGTGATCCCTCCGTGGGCCTGGATCCGTCCCAGGAGAGACTCGTCCACCGTATCATGAAATTCCATCCGAATGATCCCTTTTCCCAGGCATTGAATCAGGGCTCGGGGAGCATCCAGGGCGATGATTTTGCCATGGTCCATGATTGCCACCCGGTCGCATAAATCCTGCGCTTCCTCGATGTAATGGGTCGTGTACAGCACGGTCATCCCGTTCAAGTTCAGTCTTCGGAGGCTCTCCAAAATGCCGTTTCGGGTCTGGGCGTCGATTCCCACCGTGGGTTCGTCCAGGATGAGAAGGGCCGGCTCGTGAAGAAGCCCGACGGCCATGTTCAGCCTCCGCTTCATGCCGTTGGAAAAGGTGCCCACGGACTGATCGGCCCGGTCCGCCAGGGACACCATCTCAAGAACAAAAGCCTTCCGCTCTTCGAGAGCCTTTCCCCTCATCCCGTAGAGCCTTCCGAAAAAAGTCAGATTTTCCCCGGCGGTCAGGGCGGGATAAAAGGCAAAGCTCTGGGGCACAAGCCCGATGGCCCTTTTCGCATCCCGCGGCCCGGCATAAAGGTCCATTCCCCGGATTTCCACCCGGCCGCCGCTGGGCTCGACCCAGCCGGTGAGCATCCCGATGGTGGTGGTCTTCCCGGCCCCGTTGGGGCCCAGAAGGCCGAAAAATTCCCCCGGCCGGACTTCAAAGGAGATCCCGCATACGGCTTCCGTGGAATCGTATTTCTTGCGGAGGTCTTCAACCCGTAAGATCGGCTCTTTCCTGCTCATGGATGGTCTTCAGTCTTTGATCACCCGCCTGAGGCGGGCTCTATTATACCTTTGAGCCATGATGAGGGGAAGGTTTTCCGTCAAGGCGTAAAAAACCATGAAGAAGCCCACCCAGAGAGGGTTCCATAAGAAAAAGAAAGGGGCGAAAAGCAGGGTCAGCCAGTGGGTGAGCTCGGCGCGGCAGGTTTCCTTAAGAAAGGCTCTCAGGTATTCCGGGGTTTTCTCCTGGAGCTTTTTCTTGGGGAATCCCCTGCTCCCCAGGAGGGGGGCTCCGTCCGGCAGATACCGCTTCCACTTTTTGATCCTGAAAAACCGCTGATAGAAATCTCCCCCCTCCTCCCATGGGCGGGTCCGGAAGAGCCAGTCATGGGGGTCAAAACGCTGCAGCGGAATTCGCACGACAAAATAAACCACTCCCATGTGGATGATGAACCAGGCTACGAAATCGACCAGGATCGTCCACGAAGTGGGTAGATGAATGATCCGCATGAATCCCTAACCATCCTTGCTGAGCGTCTTCACCTCTCTGCCTTTCCAACGAACCTTCCCCCCCAAAAAAATCCGGATGAAGGAAAGGGTGAAGACGCCCACGAAAAACAGGAGGGGAAGGGGAAAGAGGAGGGCCGTGGGGAAACCGAAATTCCCCAGGCGGCGGAGCATCCAGTGGACCTGAAGGGCGTAGAAAAAGTAATAAACTCCGGCCTGGAAGAGCCACCCCGGATCGCCCACGACCCAGGAATGCAGGATATGCCGGACGATCGCCACCCCGCCGGTCACCCAGCCGACTGCCATGAAAAGGATCCCCGGGGAGACGGCCCGGGCTCCGGTGCCGAATCCCTTGCTGAACCCTTCGATCATGGAACGGATCCCCCCGGGATACATGCGGAAGGAAATCGTTCCCTTTCCCCCGTAGCAGCGGACCGGAAGGCTCCTTTTCTGGAACTCCTTCGCCAGGCCCAGGCTTTCCAGGACTTCCCCCTTTACCTTTTCATGCCCCCCCACGGCAAAGTAATCTTCCCGGGAGCATAGGTTGCAGGGGCCGAAGGCTCCCATGGATCTTCGCGACCTCCCCCAGGGGGTGAAGGTGTTCATCCCGGCAAGGATCAGAATGTTGAAGATCGCCGACAGCCGTTCATAGGGTTCTTCCATCCGGTGATAGGGCTGAACCGTAAGGAGTCCCCTTCCCTTCTCGTAGGTGGAGACCAATTTCTCCAGCCCGTCCTTCTCCAGGAACGTGTCTGCATCCAGAAAGAGAAAGAGGTCCCCTCGGGCCTGCTTAGCCCCCTGCCAGCACCCCCAGGGTTTTCCGGTCCACCCCTCGGGCAACCCCGAAGAGGGGATCACCCTGCAGCCCGCTTTCCGGGCCGTTTCCGCCGTGCCATCCTCGGAGTGATCATCCACCAGGATCACTTCATGGGGTTTCATTTCCTGTTCCCCGATAGAACGGAGGAGCCGGGCCACATTCCCTTCCTCGTTCCTTGCGGGAATGATGATGGATACCTTGGCGGAAGGCCTTTGCGCCGAAGACTTCCTTTGCGGGTAGGGGATTCTCCACAGGAGCATGAGCCCCAGGAGGAGGAAAAGGACAAAAAAGCCCAGGCTGGTAACGTTCACGACCCCCGCCGATCCATGAAGAGAGAATCACTGATCTATGCTATTTTAGCGGAGAGAGGGGAAAAATGGTATTCCGCGAGGAATGTATTTGATGCGCCATAAGACCTTAGATCCACCCCGCCGCCCTACAACAGGACGGGCTGAAATGGGCTTTTTGGGAGAAATGGGCGGGACCGAAAGGATGGCCAGGCCTATTGATGAGCCCTTCCGAAATCATCTTCCAGACGGATGATATCGTCTTCTTCAAAGGAATCGCCCGTCTGAACTTCAATGAACACGAGGGGGCCTTTTCCGGGGTTCAGAATGCGGTGGGCGGCCATGCGGGGAATATCGATGGACCCTCCGGGGGAGAGTCGAACTTCTTTCCCTTCCAGGGTGACGAGGGCTTCCCCTTCCACCACGATCCAATGCTCAGACCTTTTTTCGTGGCGCTGATAGCTCAATCTGCTCTGGGGCAGGATATCGATTCTCTTCACCTTGTACCTCTCCCTCTCCTCCAGAATCGTATAGTTTCCCCACGGACGCCGTTCGGTCATAGCCCTTTCCCCTTTTTTCTTCCGCCCGGGCGGCATTCCCGGGGTCATTCAACCTTCCGAAAAGATCGAACCTGCGATGCTTTTATTCTAGAGAATATCGCCCCCATGGGCAAATCAAAAGCCCCTATTTTATTATTAATTTTATTATTAATTTTAGCTTGACAAAATATTTTTTTTTTAATATTATAAATTTTTATTTAAAGGGGAGTCGCGGGCCGAGTTTCCGGTAGGTTGAAGAGAATCATTTCGGCGCTGATGCCAGGGGTCAGGAAAATCATTCGAAGGATGGGTTTGGAGGAGTCCGAACTCCTCTTTCGTCCTTTCCATAAACGGGCTTAGAAGGCATTCCAGGGGCTGAAATTGCTTCCGCTTAGAGCTGAAACCAGGCGGGAGCCTTCGATATCACAGATCTGATTTTTTCTATGGCCGCCGGATCCCCGAATCCGTCCCCCGCCGAAATACAGGATTTCTAATCGTAAAATACGGGTTTCACCCCATTTTTTTCCCCAACGATCCTCTGTATACTGGGAAAAAGATAAAGAGGATGAATTGGGAATCGAAGAATCAATGCAACAAAGAGAAAATAAAGAAGGCGGTAAGCTGCCAGCGGTGCGGGGGAAGGATGATTTTCGAAAAGTTTTACGATGTGAACAACATCTTCTTCGGGTGGCACTGCGTCATGTGCGGGGAGATTTTGGACCCCGTCATTCTCCTTCACCGTCTCACCCAGGACGCAGACCTTCAGATCCCCGAAGGCGAAGAGCAGGTCATGCAGCTCCTGAAGAAGTATTTTCAATCGGGCATGCTCCCAGCCAGGAAGGCTGCCGATATAAAGGTCTGACCCGAATTTTGCCTTTTTTGCCGTCCGGCAAGGAAGGGCCCCACGAACCGGAAGAGGGGTGAGCAAAAATGCTCACCCCTCTTCGTTTTTCAATCCCGGCCATTCTTGTTATTCTCCTGCTGTTTTGGGTCCTAGGAATCTCCCCTTTTCTCCTCTTTCCTGTATGTGAATCTCGGCTTCTCAGTACCTTGCAGGCTCTTTGCCCAAAAATATTTCTTTCTCCGTTGCCCCCGCTTTTCCCCTTGCATCCATGCCTTTGATCATTTGATTATTCTTACCTCTGCGTGCTCTGCGACCTCTGCGGTTAATTTTTATGGATCATCTCCAAATTAGTTGAAGGCCTAAGAGCTTCTATTTTTGAAATGTCAAGTAATTCCAGGGTCCCGGAAGGAAAGTCATATTGCTTGCAATCATGAGG
>LJUR01000226.1 GCA_001304105.1 Deltaproteobacteria bacterium SM23_61 | reverse complement strand
GGGGCCGGCCCCGTAGCTGAAACCGAAGAGACCGCAGGAGTCCGGCCGGACCTCTTGCCGGGAAAGCAAGTGAGAGAAAGCCGCCTCGATTTCTCCTATATCCGATGGAGCGACGCGAAAAGACCTCATTCCTTTCAGGTCGGGGACGAAGACCACGAATCCCGCCCGGCAGAGGACCGAGGCAAAGCGTTTGAGCCGGGGGTCGTCCTTCCCCGTGTCGATGACCCCGTGATTGGGGGAGATAGAGGTCGGCTTTCATGGACCCCGTCGGCCCTTTCCAATAGACCTCCTTTACCACCGGGCGGAAGGAGGTTTTTTCCAACCACCCCGGTTTTTCGAAATTCAGAAGTTCGCTCAATAAGAGAACGCTCCGGAAAGCCCGTTCCCCGTAAATTGCGGAGAGAATGGCGAGAATGGCCAAGATAGAGAGCAGGGCGAGGGTTCTTTTTCTCATTGGTTAGCGTCCGCAAAATAAGTTGGAATATTGGAATAATGGAATATTGGAAAATTGGGTTTTAGAGGTATTTCATTAATCCGCATCATTCCAGCATTCCATCATTCCATTTTTCCAGCCTCTCTGCGGTGAATTGGTTTTTTTACTTTAGCCCAGGAGGCGAGCCAGGGTGCAGAACTTCTCCAGGGTCAAGGTCTCCCCCCGGGTAAGGGGCGAAATGCCGGCTTTGCCGAAAGCTTCCTTGACCCGGGGACCGGAAAAACCTCCCAGCTGGAGAGCCTTGCCCAGGGTCTTGCGGCGGTAGGTGAAAGCCGAACGGATGACTTTTTCCAGCACCTTCTCGTCTTCCACCAGAACTCTCGGCCTGGGAAGAATCTTGAATTTCACCACGGCAGAATGCACTTTGGGCGGGGGGAGAAACGAATGGGGCTTTACCTGGAAGGCAATTTTCACATCGCAGTAGAGCTGGGACCAGACGCTGAGGGGTCCGTAGTCCCCGGTGCCCGGTTGGGCCGCGAGCCTTCGGGCCACCTCGAGCTGAAGCATCAAAACCAGCAGGGAAAAGCATTCCCTCTCTTTCAACAGGCGGAAGATCATGGGGGTGGAAATCTCGTAGGGGAGGTTGGCCACCACCTTGATTTTCCGTTTCCAGCGCCGAAAGGGAGTGCCAAAGTCAAACTGGAGGGCATCCGCCCAGACCACTTCCACCGCCCCCCGGCTGGGAAACCGGTCTTTCAATGCATCCGCCAGGGAGGAATCGATCTCCAGGGCGTAGACCTTTTTCACCCGCCGGGCCAATGGCTCGGTCAGGCTCCCCAGCCCGGCCCCGATCTCCACCACCACATCCTCCGGCTCCAGCGAAGCCGCTTCGATGACCTTGCGGAGGATGTTAGGGTCTTGGACAAAATGCTGGCCGAGGCTCTTTTTCGGCCGGATCTGCAGATCTTTAAGTTGTTTTCGAAGAGAAGTCAACTTTCTCCAACCGCCTCCTTCGCCTCTCCCGGTAGAGCAGGACGATTTTTTTGGTCAGGAAGTAGGTAGGGATAACCGAGAGCGATCCGACGACGATCCCCCCGACCAGCAGGGGATAATAGATTTCCCAGCCCATATTGAGAACGGAGGAAACCGAAAAATCGGCAGATCCCAGGGAGGACCTGCTAACGCCGGTGATTCCCTGCCCCACCCGGTAATCCAGGAGATAAATGAAGGGAAGGAAAATGGGATTGGCCACCTGGCTTCCCACGGCCGCGGCCAGTTTACTCTTGCCCAGAAGAAAGGCGAGAAAAACCCCCAGAACCAGATGCAGCGGGATCGTGGGAGTGAGGCCAATGGCGACCCCGATGGCCATCCCCCAGGCCACTTCTTCCGGCTTCCCGCGCAGCCGCAGAATCCGGAGGTAGAGGAGACGAAGCCACCTCTTCCATCGGGCTCCCGGGCTTTTTGAAATTCCGTTTTTTGAGGGTTCCCTCTTCTCCATCCCCATCACCGATTATCCAATATTCATACGGGAGTAGGCGTTCAAAGTCAAGTCCGCACGAACGCCTTCCTGGAGGAGGTGGAACCCGGCCACGCCGATCATGGCCGCGTTGTCCGTGCACAGGGCGGGAGGAGGAAAGCAAACCCCCATGCCGGATTCTTTTCCTTCCTGCGAGAACTTCTCCCGCAGGCGGGAATTGCAGGCCACCCCACCGGCCACGACCACTTCGCGGATTCCCTCCCGGCGCGCCGCCCGTAAGACCTTGGAGACCAGGGTATCCACCACCGCCTCCTGGAAGGAAGCGGCCACATCCCGGAGCTGAGAGGGAGAGGGTTTTCCCCCCAACCCCTTCAAGTAGTTCAGGACCGCCGTCTTCACTCCGCTGAAACTGAAATCGAGGGAATCCGGTTCCAGAAGGGTCCGGGGGAACGGAATGGCGGTCCGGTCCCCCTCTTTGCCCAGCCGGTCGATGATTTCCCCCCCGGGGTAACCCAGATCCAGGAGCTTGGCCACTTTGTCGAAGGCTTCGCCGGCGGCGTCATCCCGGGTCCGGCCGAGGAGGGCCATCCGGGTCCGCGACTCAACCCGGAAGAGGCTCGTATGGCCTCCCGACACCACCAGGGAGACGAAGGGGAATTTCAGGCCCGAAAAGTCAAGAAATATGGCCGCCACATGGCCCAGGATATGATTGACTCCCACCACGGGAAGGTTGAGAACGTAGGCCAGGGATTTGGCCACCGCGATGCCGACGAGAAGAGAACCCACCAGGCCCGGCCCCTGGGTGACGGCGATGCCCTGCAGGCCCGCCAGGCTGGTTTCGGCCCGAGAAAGGGCTTCCTCGATGACCGGCAGGATGGCCTGCACATGCTGCCGGGAAGCCAGCTCCGGAACCACTCCCCCGTATTTCCGATGGATGGGAACCTGGGAAGCGACGACGCTGGATCGGACCTTTTCCCCATCCTCTACCACTGCGGCGGCAGTCTCATCGCAGGAGGATTCGATGGCTAGGATGTTCATTCGTGGGTCTGTGGTTCTAAAGCTTCCGGAAGATTGGCAGACCCCAAT
This sequence comes from Deltaproteobacteria bacterium SM23_61, assembly GCA_001304105.1. Taxonomy (GTDB): domain Bacteria; phylum Desulfobacterota; class SM23-61; order SM23-61; family SM23-61; genus SM23-61. The sequence goes on along the minus strand of LJUR01000226.1, from coordinate 6,378 downwards.
CGAACGCCGGATCGATTGGGCGGATGTTCATAGAATATCATATCGGAGGCGGAACGGAAAGCGCGGGGTGAAATGGGCATCCCTTGCCCCGGGGGAAGAAACTCCATACCTCCGCCAGAAAAGCAGATTAGCCCAGAACCGCGGCCATCTTGAAGATGGGCAGGTACATGGCGATGACCAGGGCTCCGATGGTGGCCCCCAGGAAGACCATCATTCCAGCAGGGAAGTCAGGGCGGCGACCGCCGAATCCACCTCGTCGTCGTAAAAATCGGCGATCTTCGAGAGCATGGAATCCAGGGCCCCGGTAGATTCTCCAACCGAGATCATCTGCACCACCATGGGAGGGAAAATGCCGCTGGTCCCCAGAGGTTCGGCTACCGTTTTCCCTTCCCCGATACTCACCCGGGTCTTTAAAATCGCTTTCTCGATGGTTTTGTTCCCCGAGGTTCGGGCCACGATATCCAACCCCTCCAGGATGGGAACCCCGCTGGAGAGCATGGTGCTCAGGGTGCGGGTGAACTTGGCGATGGCCACCTTCCGAATCAGCATCCCTATGACGGGAAGGTGGAGAATATAATCGTCTATTTTCGCGCGCCCCTTTTCGGTCCGGTAATAGGAGCGGAAGCCGAAGAAAAAGATGATCAGGAAGATGGTGATGGCCCACCAGTAGGACCGCAAGATCTCACTGATGTTGATCACCAGCTGGGTGAAGGCCGGCAGGGTTCCCCCCATGTCGGCAAACATTTTCTGGAATACCGGGATGACGAAAAGCAAGAGCGATCCCACAACCAGCAGGGCCACGCAGAGCACCACCCCCGGGTAGACCATGGCCCCTTTCACCTTTTTTTTGAGGTTCATCGTCTTTTCGATATAGACCGCCAGACGGTTCAGGATGGTGTCCAGAATTCCTCCCGCCTCTCCGGCGGCCACCAGGTTGCAGAAGAGATCGTTGAACACGGAGGGGTGCTTCCGCAGGGCGTCGGCAAAAGTCGATCCGGCTTCCACATCGCCCTTCACCTTGAGGAGGACCTCTTTAAAAAAGGGATTGTCCTGCTGGCTGGAGAGGATTTCCAGGCACTGGACCAGGGGCAATCCGGCGTCGATCATGGTGGCAAACTGGCGGGTGAAGACCACGATCTCTTTTTCCCGGACCCGGTTCTGCCAGGGTAACTTGATTCCTTTCAGGATATCCTTCGGTTTGAGGGTGATCTTGGTGGCCAGAATCTGCTGGCGGCGGAGGGTCATTCGCACGGCAGCTTCATTGCTCGCCTCCATCTCGCCTTTTTCGATCGTCCCCCGGCGGGATTTTCCTTCCCAAACATATACTCCCATTTGCGTCCTCCGATGATGGTATGGGTGATCTTCCGGTTAATCCTCAACCGTCACCTTTAAGACTTCATCCACGGTCGTGACCCCTTCCTTGAGCTTCTGCAGAGCCGCCTGCCGCAGGGTTTTCATCCCCAGACTTATGGCCCCCTTCTTGATCTCCCCGGCGGAAGCCCCCTGGAGGATTAGCTCCCGGATCTCTTCACGGACGGGGAGAACCTCATACAGAGCCACACGCCCCTTGTATCCCGTGTTGTTGCACCGGGGGCACCCCGCCCCCTTATAACAGGTGAACCCGGGCAGTTCCTCGGGGGAAACTCCCAGATTCATGAGCATCTGGGGAGAGACCTGGACCACGTTTTTGCAGCTCTCACAAATCTTCCTCGCCAGACGCTGGGCTACGATCAGATTCACCGCCGAGGATACCAGAAAGGGCTCGATGCCCATGTTCAGCAGCCGGCTGATGGTGCTGGGGGCGTCATTGGTATGGAGCGTGCTCAACACCAAATGCCCGGTCAGGGCGGCTTTAATGGCGATTTCAGCGGTCTCAAAATCCCGGATCTCTCCCACCATGATGATGTCCGGGTCCTGGCGGAGGAAGGAACGGAGGCTGTTGGCGAAACTCAGCCCGATTTCTTCATGGATCTGAACCTGGTTGATTCCCATGAGGTTATATTCCACCGGGTCCTCGGCGGTGGAAATGTTTTCGGATATCTGGTTCAGCTCAGTCAGGGCCGAATAGAGAGTGGTGGTCTTTCCGCTTCCCGTCGGCCCGGTCACCAGGACCATGCCAAAGGGCTTGTGAATGGCCTCGCGGAACTCCAGGAGGGGGTTTTCTTCAAACCCCAGCTTGGTCATGTCCAGCTGCAGGCTGGATTTGTCCAGCAACCGCATGACCACTTTTTCCCCGAACAGGGTGGGCAGGACGGAGACGCGGAAGTCCATCTCCTTGTCTCTTCCGTATTTCACCTTGATCCGGCCGTCCTGGGGAAGGCGGCGTTCGGCGATGTCCAGCCGGGACATGATCTTTACGCGGGAAGTGATGGCGTTCTTGAGCTTCATCGGGGGTTTCATGAATTCATACAGCACCCCGTCCACCCGCAGGCGCACCCGGAAGATTTTCTCGTAGGGCTCGATGTGGATGTCGCTGGCGGTCCTGTTGATCGCCTCGTTCAGAATCAGGTTGACCAGTTTCACCACCGGAGCGTCTTCGACCGCCTGCTTCAGCTCGCTGACGTCGATGTCTTCCGTGTCCTCCAGGAGATCGATCGTTTCCCCTTCGTTCATGTCACTCATGATATCGTTCAGGGCAGAGGAAGGATCATAGAAACGTTCAATAGCCGTCTTAATGGCGCTTTCCGTGGAGACGAACACCTCTACATGACAGCCGGCGAGAAATTTGATGTCGTCAATGGCCAGGATATTGGAAGGATCGCTCATGGCGACCCGAAGGGTGGACCCGACTCGCTTGATAGGAATGGCCTGGTATTTAAAGATCACATCGGCCGGGATCATCTTCATGGCGTCCGCGTCGATCTGGATTTCATTCAGATCGATGGCCGGGACGCCGTAATGGCGGCTGAGGAAAGAAACCAGGTTTTTTTCGCTTATGTACCCCAGCTTCACCAGAGCAGAACCAAGCTTGGTTCCCGAGAGTTTTTGGTCCTGAAGGGCTTTTTCCAACTGTTGGGGGCTGATTAAGCCATTGCTGACCAAAAGGTCACCCAATCGGCCGGCCATACGCTATCTCTCCGTAATAATATGGTTTTTTAAAAAAATATAGAAGGTTATCCGTGTCTTGTCAAGAATTTTTCAGGTTTGTTTAAAGCATTATCGTCACTGGGCAGAAGAACCTGAAATATTATCCCTTTATTCAATGCGAGCATCAACAAGCCAAAAAGACCATCTTTCTGTTGACAACCCTTCGGGAAGAGGATACTTTCTCAATTTGATTGAAGATTTTCGTCCCATGCAGGCAGATGAGACCCTGCTGCCTAAAAATGGCGTACGGGATATACTATTTTAACTTTGTTATAGAGAAAAATAAAGATCATATGCGGAATCTGGGGAATTTTTTTTGCCCCCTCTTCCGCGCCGAATGCTCGGAGGGTGATGGGGTTTGAGTCGTTTGATTATCGCCATAGCCTCTGCCGGTTATGTCGGTTTTTCCCGCTGGGCCCCGGGGACCTTGGGAACGGCGGTGGGAATTCTGGTCTATCTTCTCTATTCCCCCTTGCCTCCCCTGCTCTATCTCTTCAGCACCGCGGCTTTATTTTTCCTGGCCTGCTGGATTTCGGCAAGGGCCGAGGCTCTCCTGGGGCAGAGGGACAGCCCGAAGATTGTCATCGATGAAGTGATCGGCTACTTGATCACCATGGCTTTTCTTCCCCTCACCGCATCGGCGTTGGCGGGTGGATTCCTTTTTTTCCGGGTTTTGGATATAATAAAACCGCCTCCCGCGAACTGGATCAACCGGGAGATGAAGGGAGGCTGGGCGGTTGTCCTGGATGATGCGGTGGCCGGAGTGTATGCGAATGTTCTTCTTCGGCTGACCGCCGTTTTTTATCCGGGCATTTTCTTTGTTTGATTGGATCCTTCAGGGGATAATAAAGCTTTACCGCAGAGGCCGCGGAGGACGCAGAGGGGGAGAAATAGGAACGCCCCCATTCCTGTTTTACGTTTGTGCGGAAAAAAAGGCTCTGCGTACTCTGCGGTTGGATTCTTTTCTTCCTCACCGAAGGGCAAACAGACTTTTATTTTCCAGGGCATAAAAAAGGGATCTTTTCTTGCGCGTGGAACTCATCACCATCGGGAACGAACTGACTTCCGGGGAAGTGGTGGACACCAACGCGGCGTTCATGGCCGAGGCGCTGTCGGAAGCCGGCCTGGAGGTTCCCTTTATCACCACCATCGGGGATGAAGCGCTGAACATCGAGGATTCCCTCCGCCGGGCAGGGGAACGGGCCGAGGTCGTCATCGTCAGCGGCGGCCTGGGACCCACCCAGGATGACATCACCACGAGTTCTGCGGCCAAGGCCCTGGAGCTCCAGCTGGTTCTGAACCGCCAGGTCCTGGAAAACCTGAAGAAACGCTTTGCCGAACGGGGGATGGAGATGCCGGTTTCCAACGAGAAACAGGCCTTCTTTCCCCAGCAGGCGGAGATCATCCCCAATCCCATGGGTACGGCCTGCGGTTTTATCGTCCGCCGGCGGGGCAGGATCTTCATCTTCCTCCCCGGCGTGCCGCGGGAGCTGAAGGTTTTGATGGGGGAAAAGGTAATTCCTTTCCTGGAAAAGGAAAGGAAGGAGAAGATCGCGGTGCGCTCCTGCACCCTGAAAGTCTTCGGCTTCACCGAATCCGCCATCGCCGATCTGCTGAAGGATGTGAAACCCGGGGACTTTTCCGCCAGCCTGGCGTATCTTCCCCGGTTTCCCGAGAACCATGTGAAGATCATCGTCCGGGGAAGGGCGGCCGAAGAAGCGGAAGAGAAGCTTCGCCGGCTGGCCTCCCTGATCCGCGAAAAACTTCAGGGACGGGTCATTGCCGTCGATCGGGAGACGCTGGAGGAGATCGTCGGCCAGCTCCTCCGGGCCGGCGGGGCGACCCTGGCCGTGGCGGAGTCCTGCACCGGGGGGCTCGTGGCTCATCGTCTGACCCGAATCCCCGGCAGTTCCGATTACTTCGAGAGATCGGTGGTGGTCTACAGCAATGCCGCCAAGGTGCAGATGCTGGGGGTTCCGAAAGAATTGATCGACCGCAACGGCGCGGTGAGCGCGGAAGTGGCGGAGAAGATGGCCGAAGGCGTTCGCCGGGTGAGTAACGCCACGCTGGGGTTGGGCATCACCGGGATTGCCGGGCCGACGGGTGGATCGGTGGAAAAGCCGGTGGGCACCGTCTTCATCGCCCTGGCGAGCCCCAAAGGCACCGTATCCAGGCGATACCAGTTCATGGGCGACAGGGACCAGATCAAAACCATCTCCGCTTACACGGCGATCGACTGGGTGCGAAGGTATTTTTTAAACCTGCTGTCAGCTTTCAGCTCTCGGCCATCAGCCAAGACAGATTGATAGCTGGTAGCTGAAAGCTGATCGCTGACCGCTGAGAGCTGCTCCTTTTCTTTAGGGGGCTTTTCCTGAAAGCTGACCGCTGATAGCTGATCGCTGTCTTTATGGAGGATATTCGATCTTTCATCGCCATTGAACTTCCCCAACCCCTGAAGTCCAGGGTGGATGAGGTGCAGCGGGAGCTCCGCCGGACGGATGCGGATGTGAAATGGGTGCGTCCGGAGGGAATTCACCTGACCCTCAAGTTTCTCGGCTCCATCAGCCGGGATGATGTGGAGCGCATCTCCCAATCCATCGCCCCGGCGATCGCGGGGTGGGAGCCCTTTGAGGTGCGGGTGCGGGGCATGGGGTGTTTCCCCAACGCCCGCAACCCCAGGGTCGTCTGGCTGGGCATGGACCGGGGAAAAGAAAACCTCATCTCTCTGCAACAGGCGGTGGAAAAGAGGATGGCCGAGCTCTCTTTTCCCCCGGAGGGCCGCCCTTTTTCTCCCCACCTGACCCTGGGAAGGGTCCGGTCTCCCAGGGGCTACACGAAACTGAAGGAATTCCCCATGGGAAAAGAATAGAAAGACCCGACGGGACACAGATGAACACGGATAAAAAAATAAGCGTGGAGCTTAGAGCGGAGAGCTGAGAGGAAAAAACATTTTACACCTTACGCCTTACGCCTTGCGCCTTACGGCCTTTATTGGGACACGGATGAACACAGAAATATTGAAAAAGGAATAATGGAACATTGGAATATGGGGAAAATGGGTAAAAAGCAAAAGAATCAAACCCGACATTCCATTATTCCAGCACTCCCATTTATTTTTGAAATCTGCGTGATCTGATGAAAAACAGTAAAAAAGGGGATTCTAACGTTTCCAACCCCAAAGGAGGACCCATGGCAGCGGAGAGCCAACGAGACAAAGCCATTGACCTGGCGGTCAGCCAGATCGAACGCCAATTCGGCAAGGGAGCCATTATGCGCCTGGGCACCGATGCC
>LJUR01000225.1 GCA_001304105.1 Deltaproteobacteria bacterium SM23_61 | reverse complement strand
TACCTGGCCGCTCCCCACGGAAACATGATGCTGGCGGGCTGCCTCGGCCTGGTAGCTGCGCTTAAGGCTAAATTAACCACAGAGCACACAGAGACCACAGAGAAATTAAAAAAATGAATTATCAAGCTTAAGAACCCAAACACTCTCCATGCAATATTTCTAAGGTTTTGCTTTCTGTTTTTCTATTTTAAGCTCTGTGATCTCTGTGTCCTCTGTGGCAAAGGGATTTATTTATGAAAGAAGCGCAGGCCAAGAAAAGGATCGAAAAGCTCCGGGAAGAGATCCATTTTCACAACTACCGCTACTACGTACTCGACGATCCGGTCATATCCGATTCGGCGTATGACCGGCTCATGCGCGAGCTGGAGGGGCTGGAAAAAGAGTATCCCCATCTCCTCACCCCCAACTCCCCGACCCAGCGGGTGGGTGCCCCTCCCCTGGATAAGTTCGAAGAGGTCCGCCACGCGGTTCCCATGCTCAGCCTGGCCAAGAATACTGCGCCGAGCTGAAGATTGACGGGATCGCTGTGGAACTGATTTATGAGAATGGTCACTTCGTCACCGGTTCCACCCGGGGGGACGGTTTCGTGGGCGAAAACGTCACCCGGAACCTCAAAACCGTAAAATCCATCCCCCTGACCTTGATTCCCCGAAAAGGGGAGTCCCTACCCTCCCGCCTCGAAGTCCGGGGCGAAGTCTATCTCCCCCTCAAAGCCTTTCAGGAATTGAACCTGACCAGAGAGCGAAGCGGCGAGTCCATCTTCGCCAACCCCCGAAATGCGGCCGCCGGCTCCCTCCGCCAGCTCGATTCCTCCATCACCGCACGCCGGCCGCTGGATATCTTCTGTCACGGCATCGGGCAATTCACCGGAACTGCCATTGCCAGCCAAGGGGAGCTTCTGGACACCCTGCAAGGCTGGGGGTTCAAAATCAATCCCCACCGCCGGCGATGCCAAAACATCGACGCGGTCTTCGACTACTACCGGGAAATGGACGAACTGCGGGAAAAGCTCCCCTACGAAATCGACGGAGTGGTCATCAAAGTCAACTCCTTCCGCCTCCAGGAAGCGCTGGGAACCATCGCCCGGAGCCCCCGCTGGGCCCTGGCCTTCAAGTTCAAGCCCAAGCAGGCCACCACCAAGGTCCTGGACATCGTGGTGAACGTGGGCCGGACCGGGGCCCTGACCCCCACCGCGGTCCTGGATCCGGTCCGGGTGGGAGGAGTCACCGTCGGCAGCGCCACCCTCCACAATCAGGATGAGATCGACCGAAAAGATGTCCGCATCGGGGATACGGTGGTCGTTCAGCGAGCCGGGGATGTCATCCCCGAAGTCGTCCGGGTGATTCCCGAAAAGCGAACCGGCAAGGAGAAAAAATTCCGTCTCCCGGACCGGTGCCCTGTCTGCGGTTCGGAAGTGGACCGGCCCGAAGGAGAAGCGGTGGCCCGCTGCACGGGCATCGCCTGCCCGGCCAAGCTTAAGGAAACCATCTTTCATTTCGCCTCCCGGGACGCGATGAATATCGATGGTCTGGGGGAGAAGATCATCGAACAGCTCGTGGACCGGGGCCTGATCAAAGACTACGCCGACCTTTACCGGTTGACCCTGAATGACCTTCTAACCCTGGAGCGGATGGGCCCCAAGCTGGCGGATAATATCCTTACCGCCATCCGGAACAGCAAAAAGACCACGCTGGAAAGGCTGATCTACGCCCTGGGGATCCTCCATGTGGGCGAACACATCGCCAAACTCCTGACCCATGAATTCTCCACCCTGGAAGGGCTTTCTCAAGCCTCTCTGGAAAATCTGACCGGCATCAAAGGCATCGGGGAGCAGATCGCTTCTTCCATCGTCAAATTCTTCGACCAAAAAGGGAACCAAAAGGTCATCCGGAAGCTGAAAGAGTTCGGGGTGGAATATCCTTCCCGGACGGAGCGGCCGAGGACGAAAGACCTGAAGCTCGCGGGCAAGAGCTTTGTTTTCACCGGCGGGTTGAAAACCCTGAGCCGGGGGGAAGCCGAGTCCAGGGTGGAATCCCTGGGAGGAAAAGCCTCTTCGTCAGTCAGCAAGAAGACGGACTTCGTGGTGGTGGGAGAAGACCCGGGGTCCAAGTACGAAAAGGCAAAGAGCCTTGGAGTGAAGGTATTGACTGAGGAAGACTTCCTGGAGCTGATTAAGCCATAATCAGCCCCATCCCCCTTCCCCAAGGTGTAAAAAAATTCGGTGGAGGGAAAGCCTGAAGGTACAACTCATGTCCAGGGGTCAAGAAAATTCGCTTGCCAAAAGGACAGGTGAGATTCAATGGTCAAATCACGTGTCAAAGTAATCGTGAAAGGAATTGTCCAGGGAGTCAATTTCCGGTACTATGCCCAGCGGCAGGCGGCCAAATTCAACATTACCGGCTGGGTGAAAAACCTTCCGGATGGTTCTGTGGCCGCGGTCTTCGAAGGGGACGAACAGGACGTGGAGGCCATGGTCCAGTGGTGCCGCCGGGGCCCTCCTTCCGCTCACGTCACCGAGCTGATTGCCCAACCCGAAGAATACCAGGGAGAATTCTCCTCCTTCTCGGTAAAATTCTGAACGGGCAAGTAGGGATTCTCCTCTCGTTCTCCGGACACCGAACCTATGACCGCCTTCGTCCTGTTGATTATCTGCGTGACTGCTCAAATCCTGATTGCGGTGGGACTGGGGATTTACCTGTACCGGCGTTTCACCCGCGAACGGAAAGAAAAGCAGAAAAAAGACCTGGGGCCTTAGCAGGATTCGGAAAAACTCTTTTTCCTTCCTGTAGTGTCATTCCCGCGGAAGCGGGAATCCAGTCTTTTCAACGCCTTCTGGACTCCCGCCTTCGCGGGAGTGACGACTCAATCGGGTTTTTCCGTATCCTGTTAGGGATCTAACCGGCGGCCGTCTTTTCTTTTTTCTCTTCCCCTTTCTTTTCCTTGGGGGCTTTTTCTTTCTTTGCCTTCTTGGGTTTCTCTTTCTTTTTTCTTTCCGGGCCCTTCCCTTCCAGTTCGGCCAGGGACCGGATGATGATCTTGCCCGGGTGTTTCGGGAAATCCACTTTCAGGTAGACCTTTTTGGGAAAGACCCGGGTCACCACCCCTTCCTTTTCTTTCCCGCCGAAGGAAAATTTGATCCGCTCGCCGACGTTCATCTCACCCTCCTCCTATCATTTCTTTCTTTGCCACAATCTCATTTCCCCGCCAAAGGCAAGGGGAAAAAGACTTAACCACAGAGATCGCAGAGCACCCAGAGAAAAAAACGGCCCAAGGCTCAAGGTCCAGGGGACAAAGGGGAAACGGTTCTCTTTCCGGCGCCTCCCGGAAATCCTAAACTGGCAAGAGACTTTCATGGAATGATCTCTGCGTTCTTTGTAAACTCAGCGGTTCAGTTCTTTTCTGGATCCCCGTGGTATAAAAAATTTTATGATTTCCAGTGAAATGAAAATACAACAATAATTCGCAGAGAGCCGCGAGAACCCAGAGAGGATGAAATAAACAAAGTTTGTTTTTTTTGCCCTCCAATAAGAAAATTCTCCGCGGCCTCTGTGAGCTCTGCGGTTGATATTCTTTCCTTCCATCCCTGAGGAAAAGCGACCCCAACAATCATCAGAATCGAAGACCCGCGATTTGCTCTTCGCTGGCCGGAGTCACGAAGAGTGGGCTTGAAAAAGCCTCTCCTGCCTCTCCGTAGTGAACCTCCACCCGATCCTGGTCCTTGGCCTTGCTGTACCGCGCCACGATGGAGCCGGCCAATCTCAGCCCTTCCGCGTCCGTCCGACCCCGCAATAGACCCAGGGGCCCTGGAATTCCATGGACCCGGAGAAGCGTGTCTCCTTCCCGGGAAAGCTCCATCAGCCTCTCGTTCTCCTCTTCCCGCCTGCCCACCACCAGGTGCACGTCTTCGGACAGCTGAAAATGTCTCCCCACCTGGAGGAGAAGGACTTCGTTTATCGTGGCCTGCGGGGATTGATTGAAAAACTTTCGAATCCGCTCGGCCATCTCCGGGTCCGTGAGCAGGCATCCTCCCGCAGGAGCAGGATAGTGACGAATCCCCATGCGTTCGGCGAGCTCCATCTGGGGCTTACGCCCCCGGCCGGTGATGGCCAAAAGCTTTTCCCGGTCCACGATCCCCTCCAGTTCAGCCCGGGTGGGTTTCATGAACCGGGCGCAGAGGGGACGGAGGAGAAAGCCTTCCGTGCCCGAATCCCGCTCCACGATCCGCATGGTATCCCGCCTCTGGGACATGGGCCGCTGCCCCAGAACCTCTCCGGATACGAGAAAATCCGCTTTTTCCTCGGCCATCATGTCTCTGGCCCTGGAGAAAAGAAATATCTTGCAATCGACGCAGGGGTTGAAGTTTTTCCCGTAGCCGTACCGGGGATTCCGGAGGATTCTAAGATACTCGTCGCTGACGTCGATGATCCGGGTGTCGATCCCGTGGAGCGCTCTCCACCGCTCCCGGTAACGGGCCTCCTGCCCCTTTTTCTGGTAGCCGAAAAAAGGGGTGATGAAATGGAGGCCCACCACCTCGATGCCCTGATCCATGATGAGCCGGGTGGCGAGAAGGCTGTCAAGGCCGCCGGAAAGGAGGGAGAGAGCTCTCCCCTTTTTCATGGCTTGGTCCTGTAGGGGGTCTTGGTTTTGGAGGCGGGAGTCGACTTGGGATTCTTCGGGAGAGGAAGGACCAGGTCGATCTGTTTCACCTCCCCTTTCCGGGCCTGAAGGTTCTTTTCCGCTTCGCCGTAGCCTTCCGCCCGGATGGTTACCCGGTATTTCCCGTCATTCAGTCCCAGGAGGGAGTAAAGCCCATTCTCGAAGGGGATGATTTTTCCCTGGATTCCTTCCCAGAGGACCAGGCTCCCCCTGGCCACGGATTTTCCGGAGGAATCTTTGATCTTTCCATAGATCGTTCCGAATTGCTGGGAACCGGTCTGCCGGGCCAGAAAATCTTTCTTGGGAAGGGGAAGCTGGTCGATCGCCAGGGTGGTGTTCTCCTCCTGAAAGATGGTGAAGGTGGTGGCGTCTTCCACATCGAGGCTTCCCCCCTGGATGTTTCGGGGATTGAGGTTGATCCCGTCGGTGTACCGCAGCACGTGGAAGGGATCGACAAAGTTCTTGGAGTGGAGGAGGTCGGAGAAACACCAGCCCACGTCCGGGTAATACACTTCCACCCAGGCATGGTACCCTCCTCCGCTGATCTGGACGCCCCAGTATTTCTTGGAAATTCCCCAGTCATACCCCGGGGGAAGATACCCATGGGCATACCTTGCGGGAATCCCCAGGCTGCGGAGCATGGCGATGGACAGGTTGGTGAATCCCACGCAGGACCCCCGTTTACCGTAAAAAACCGAACGGCCGTCCTGGGGGGTGTTGCGCCCGGCGTCATAGGTAAAGTTGTCCACGATCCAGTTGAAGATGGCGGTCCCCGCCTCGTGGACCGTCCGGCTCCCCTGCGTCAGGGCTCTGGCTCGAGAAAGGATGTTCCCTTCATTGACCGGGATGTCTTTCCCCGGCCCCAGGAAATACCGCATCTGGGAAGGCATCTGCCGGGCAGAAACGGGAAAAGGCGCCGTGGAATGGAGGGGCGCCAGGTTGACTTCGATCAAGACCCGTTTGCTGAATTCGTCCTCCTGCAGGACTTTTTGACGGTAAGAGTTATTGGAATAATTGGGGAGGAATTCCACTCCCGTCGGGTTGACGATGTCGTAGACGATGACGTGTTTTCCGGTGAGAACCTTGGTGGCCGAAAGGGCCGGAGACATCCATCCGGCTCCCAGAATCCCGGCCGCCACCCATCCCCCGATGATCAGAAAAATTCTGTTTCCCAGGGCTTTTCGGCTCTCAATCATACACCACCATGACCCGGCCGTTCTTCAGATACCCGGTGTAGGGAGCGGTGGTCAGAATCAGCTGAGCGTCCCGGTTGGAAACGACCACGTCCGTTTTCTTCTCCCCCGTGGCGCTTATGCCGTTTACGACCACGGGGTCGGCGGTCACCCTCTGGTTTCTGGCGGCGGCGTTCACGTCTTTGGCATAGCCCACCAGCCCCATCCGGATGATATCCTGCTGGCCTACGCTCTGGCTGCTGTACACCAGCTCTCCTTTCTCATTCAGGACTTTGGGGATCAGGGCGGGCCGCAGGCCCAGCTTCCGGGCGTCGATAATCAGCCCGGTGTAATTCAGTTTTTTCAGGTCCAGGTTGTCTTCCGCCCTGGCCGGGGCTTTGGTCGGCGTCTGGACCTTGGTTTCAATGGACGGAGGAGGGGTGCCCCTCGGCTCGGTTACGGGAGGAAGCTGGACGTTGCCCTTCTGAGCCGGGGGGGGCGGAGCCGGCTTTTGAACCGGCGGGGGCCCGGGACTGGGTTGGGCCGGAATCGGAAGGGGCTTGGGGAGCGGCGGAGCGGGCATCAGGGGCTGGG